>CAYLNI010000048.1:14064-14948 GCA_964384705.1 uncultured Fusibacter sp. | reverse complement strand
GATTTGTTACCTGAAGGTGCCATTTCGCAAGAATTGGTTAATACGATTGAAGTTGAAACACTACCAGAAAACATGGCTGAAACGTTCAATGTAGACGTCTCAGAGCTTAAGTTTGGCGACGTTCTGAAAGTATCGGATTTATCCATTATGAATGATCCAAACTTCAGAGTATTTACAGCTCCAGACATCACCATTTTCAACCTTGTACACGCTAGTGCAGCAGAGCCCGAAGTTGTGGTTGACACAGAGGCTGCTACGGCAGTTGAAGCTGAATAAAAATTTTAAGGCCATCAAATATTTGATGGCCTTTTTTTTATGCTCTTATTTATCCGTTAATTTTCGCGTTTGTTTTAGATTTACGTCCTCGTCTCTTATAATAGATCACGGCTGCGATACATATGACGACACCACTCACAGCTGGTTTGATGATAGATAATCCATCAGCCCCAGCAAATAATGCACTCCATAGAACTTTTAAGACAGCTGCTGCTATGATAACGCCAATAAGCGCCTTAATACTGCGGTGCCAAGCTGTGTAGATGAGTGCAGCAAAGAAAGCTGGTACTGCCAATTGAACGATGATTTTGCTCATATCCCATGTGCCCTTTAAATACTCTTGTTCAAAGGCTAAGAAACCTACGACTTTGTCACTGACGACGTCGGGTGCTGGAAACCAGAACATGCTGGTAAATAAACAAAAAATAGATGCCATAATTCCCGTCCAACTCTTTTTAAAGGCAAAGTACACGATTGGTATGATGAAAATCGGTCTGATATACCAGCTTAAAACGTTGTGATGACGATCAAATGCCCACTTGAAAAATGAATCATTTGTAAAGAACAAAATAATAAAATCTAGTAAAAAAAAAAAAAAAATACTGCCT
>CAYLNI010000048.1:13824-14054 GCA_964384705.1 uncultured Fusibacter sp. | reverse complement strand
AAAAAAGTGTCATTCGTAAAAAATAGAAGGATTGCGATGGCTGTTAATGCAGCAAATAGCATCCCTATTAAAAAATCCGTCTTTTGATTTTTCGTTTTCATATGAGCCTCCATAGTTTTGCGACCACTTGGTCACTTTATAGTTGAATGATAAGCGACCAAGTGGTCGCTTTATATTCTCATAATACGACTAGTTGGTCACATTGTCAATACCCAATTTTAGAATTTCTA
>CAYLNI010000048.1:11407-13809 GCA_964384705.1 uncultured Fusibacter sp. | reverse complement strand
AGTTCGAGGTCGACAAATTCCAAAATTGACGCTTGATCTGCTGAAAAATTCAGTGACTCATAATGATCTATCATATAGTCCAATACTGCATCGTTTAAAGCCACTATTAGAAGTGCCAACGCCCTCGTGTTAATTGACAGCTTGACAGTCCCCTTTTCTTTTGCTTTTTCAATCAATGTCTCATAAAAAGAATATGCCTTTGGATTATTGCCTTTTAAAACACTTTGTTTGACGTGATCGTTTTTTTCATGGGCAAACTTTTGAGCCAGATTGGAATACTTAGGATTTTGTATGGCAAATTCTATACCACAAAGATATAGTGCTCTAATCTGCTCAATGAATGTCAGATTATCTAAGTTTTTGAGGGTTTCACCAAAAATGGCCATTTTTACGCCAGTTGATTGTGTCAGTAAATAGACATAGAGGTCCAGTTTATCTTCAAAGTACTGATAAAAGCTACCTTTAGCGATGCCCGCATTTTTACAGATGCGATTTGTGCTTGCTTCTGCATACGTGTAGCTAGAAAATTCATCGAGGGCGGCTGTCATAATTTGCGATTGTCTCTCGCCGTCCAAATTAGTAAAAGTCTGTTTAGGCATAGCGTCCTCCCTATATTTCTACTTTACGACCAACCGGTCACATTGTCAATAACAATTTACATAATGTCGTAAAGGCATTAAACTATACTTAGTGCTACGAAAATTATTGTCATCATTAAAAAATACAAATTGTGAGGGCCTTGAAATGACACAGTTTCACAAAAATATTCCAGGTATTTTACTATGCCTGTCAATCGCAATACCTGCTTGGATTCTCGGAAAAACGTTTCCTATCATCGGTAGTCCCGTCTTTGGAATCTTATTTGGGATGACTATAACTTTGTTGTTTCCAAAGTTAACGACTGATGGACTAAATGTTGGAATCAAATACACGTCTAAAAAAATTCTTCAGTTTGCCGTAATCCTATTGGGGTTTGAGATGAATTTGTTCAACATCATCGAAGTAGGCGGCCAATCCCTGTTTGTAATGCTCTTTACATTGACGGCTGCTTTTATTACTGCCTATTTAGTTGGTAAAGCCCTAAAAATCAAACCGAATACGACCATATTGATAGGCGTTGGCACCTCGATCTGCGGTGGCTCAGCCATAGCGGCCACTGCGCCTGTCATCAAAGCAGATGATGAAGATGTCGCACATGCCATATCGACGATCTTCCTATTTAACATAGTCGCCGTCTTTATCTTCCCCGCACTTGGTAGGTTATTGGGCATGACTGATTTAGGTTTTGGCATGTGGGCGGGTACCGCAATCAACGATACTTCCTCTGTCGTAGCAGCTGGTTCCGCCTGGAGCACAGTGGCTGGGAACAATACGGCACTTGCATTTGCAACGGTTGTCAAACTTACTCGTACGCTTATGATCGTGCCAATTACGCTCGTGCTCGCCATTTACACGACTAAGAAAAATCAAAGTAACCCTGATGGCAGCACCTTCAAATTTTCTAAAGTCTTCCCTTGGTTCGTCATTGGCTTCTTGCTTGCCGCTATACTAAATACTGCGATCGGGTTGCCGCCAAATGTATCGCACAACCTAGTTCAAATGGGAAAATTCCTCATCGTCATGGCCATGTCTGCAATCGGACTAAACACCCATCTAAAAAAGCTCATCTCAAATGGTCTGAGTCCAATCATGCTTGGACTGAGCTGTTGGCTCGCTGTAGCAAGCGTCTCTATCGTTGTTCAGTGGCTGATGAACTTGTGGTAAATCTAATTATAACTATGAACACTAAAGGCTGCCAATGGTTCCAACGGCAGCCTTCTTATATATATTCATCTAAACAATTCCAACAACCTCTCGATAAACGTCTTCTTGATAATCTTTTCTGGGATGATATCCTGCACGATTTCGTAGTCGATACTCGGTGTCTTCATGACAAATTGTACGGACTTTGGCGTGTTTTTCTCAGAGGTGAAAGAAGCGATTGCAGTGTCAGTGTTGATGGTTGAAGATGGCAACGCCGCCATTGTTTCCGCTAGTGTTGTTTTCGCAGAATCGATACCTGTATTTACGTTGGCCATTCAATAGCAAGTCATATTGATTGGGTAACGCCTTAAAAGAACCGCTGAACTTGCTAAACGCTTGACTGATGCCAGCTGTATTAGCGACATAGTTTTTCAAACCTTCTGAAAGTGCCACTTTTGACTGGTTGAGTTCGGCTACCCCTTGGGCATATTGAACGAAACCAGTATTCAATGTTTCAAGGGCATCAATCGTTCCATTGCTGAGCTGAACTTGTCCGAGTACCGCTTGTGCTAGCTTCTGAACAGATGGATCGGGATTTTGTAACATCTGTGTGGCAAGCTGTGCGATCGCTTCATTTGATGTGGCGGCTTGAACGTGTT
>CAYLNI010000048.1:6363-11397 GCA_964384705.1 uncultured Fusibacter sp. | reverse complement strand
AAAGCTTGAATTCCAGAAGTAAGCGTCACCCCACTTGAATCTAACTTATCTAAACCGAGGTCAAATTGTGATGTGCCTTCCAAAAGTTTATTGCCTCCAGCTGCCAGTTCAATTAGATGTGCGTTAAACGTGGTGACGGCATCTGACGTTTTATCCAGTCCAGTTCCAAATTGCGCCATGCCATCTGTTAATGATTTTGAGCCCGATGATAAGTCATCTATGCCAGCATTCATCGATTGGGTATCAAAATCCAAATCTATGTCAGCTAAAGTACCCGTTGCCGTGATGCTATCCATTTTGAACTTTTGAATATCGGCCTTAATAACGACCGTTTTCTCCTGCTTTGGCAGTACTGTCATGGCAATCTGTTTGTTGCTCCCTATTGTGATCACAGATGCACCCGTTACATCGATATTGCGCGCAACGTCGTCATTTAATGTCGCCGTCAACTGAAGTGTATAAGTGTCTGCAAAAGCAACCTCCGAAAGGGGGTTTCTTTTTACGTGCATCTCGATTTCAAGCGCACCGCTTGCGTTGCCAAGCTTATCCGCTGAAATTGTTTCGCCGTCAAGTCTATAAACGATATCGATAACCCATGGATTCACAGCGCTGACGATATCTCCTTGATAATAGAAAGTGTCTTTTGTGTCTCCCTCAACCTTAAAAAGTATCGCGTCGCCTTCTTGAACGGCAACGTCTTCTGAACTCAAATTGACGATATTTTCATAACGGCCATAGTCGACGACTTATGTTTTCAAAAGCGTTAACAACAGTCGCTTTTTTGAGTCTACCACTTGCATCGAGCTGTATATATACCGTCTCATCCTTATCACTTTGCGCGTAAGAAGGCAATGCCGTACCAATGCTCAATAAGGCGATCAGGGCTATTCCTATGATGCGCTGAGTCGTTTTCATATTATTGTCCTCCCTTATGAATTTGTTTGTTGATATACAAGCGATCGAAGATGACTAGCACCGCTGGTAAGAGGGTAAAGACCATGATGACGCTGAATAAAGTACCTCTGCCTATCAGTTCGCCTATTTCGCTGACGGTTTGCACACTCGAAGTTGCCGAGATCACATAGCCTGCGATGGTCAGGACTGTTCCTGAGGTCAATATCGAACCGCCAGCATCGTCTATGGCAAGTACTATGGATTCTTTTGGTCCATAATTATGACGACGTTCAAGATAGCGTGAGGTCATGAGGATGGCATAGTCTATCGTCGCACCCAGCTGTAGGGAAGATACGACAAGCATTCCGACGAAGCTCATCTTATAGCCTGTAAAATAAGGAATCGACATGTTGAGAAAGACAGCAGCCTCTATGGTGAAGACCAATAAAATTGGCAATAGCTTGGATTTGAAGGTGAAGAATATAATAAGCGCTACAGCGGCGATTGCCACCACATTGACTATCAAATTATCTGCCGATGCAGTCAATTTGATATCGTAAAGGCTAACGCTGGTACCAGCAAGTGCATAGCGGTCTCCATAATGACGGTTCGCCTGTTCTTTAATGGCTTTAACCAAGTCAAAGGTATCATCACCCTCTTCAGGTGTACTTAGTGCGACGATCAATCTGTGATAAGCGGGTTTGACAAAGGCATCGGTCACTGATTTCGGCAATATTTCTACGGGGATTTTATCATCGACCATCGTCGATAAACTTTGCACCCCTTCTATGCCATTAAGTGACTCTAAAGCATCGACCAGTGCGGTCTCCTTAACTGGACCTTCATTAGGCACGAGCAAAATCAATGGATTGAATGCACCATATACGTTTTCAATCTCCTGTTTAGCTATATAGGATTTCGTACCCACTTCTTCAGATATGGATGAGCCGCCGTAAATGAAAGCGTTGGCATGCTGCCCAAGGAAAGTAGGCACTATGAGTATGAGTACCAATACAAAGCTGATATAACGCATCTTATAAAGGAAACGACCTAATCCCTTCATTGATGGAATAAAGCTTCTATGGTGCGTTTTATCGATCCATTTTGAAAAGAGAATCGTGAGTGCTGGCAATAAAAATAAAGTTGTCAATAAACTTAAGGATATACCCTTTGCAAAGACAAGCCCCATGTCCCTTCCAATTTTAAAGTTCATGAGTAATAGTGCCATAAATCCTGCGATGGTCGTGATCGAGCTCGCCAAAATGGACCCAAACGACTTTGTTATGGCATTTTGCATAGATAGTTGAACATCGTGGCCTTCTGTCCGTTCTTCCGCGAATCGATGGAGTAGAAATATGGCATAGTCCATGGATATTGCCAGTTGAAGCGCCGTCGACATGCTCTTTGTGATAAAAGACACATCTCCGAGTAGTACATTTGTACCGTTATTGAGCAAAATTGCAGCGCCTAATGTTAATAAAAACAAGAAAGGTTCAATCCATGAAGTCGTCGACCAAAGCAAGATCAAGAGGATGATCGGTATCAGTATTATACCGAGCGTCGCTACACTACTTTCTGTTGCAGCAATGACATCTTGACTGCTGGACGCGGTACCAAAGATAAAGGCATCTTCGCCGATAATTCGCTCTATTTCACGAAGTGCACCCCCGGTACGTTCTGTAAAATCACTCTCTGTAAAATAAACATAGAAAAGCGCATGTCCTTCTTTGTAGTATTGCTCAATATTAGAGGGTGCAATCATGTCCAGAGGTTGATAGATATTTACGACATCATCTAGCCATAATATGCTGTCTACGCCATCAACACGTGCAATTTTTGCTTTCATTTCGGATGCCTGTTTCATGGAAATATCCTTCACCATGATGCGCACATTGGTCGGCAACCCAAATTGTTCTTTCATAACTTCCAGAGATTTAACGGAATCCATTTCGCTTGATAGATATTTGGACATCTCATAATTTGTTACGACAAACTGATTCATATAAGTTGCCAGTAAGAGTAACACGATAAAGCTCAAAAGCAATTTATGTCGGTGCTTGACAATCCATCTTGATAAGCGTTCCACGCTGCACCTCCTATTTTAGTCAAATACTCATTTGTGGTTACGGTACACTTGTACCACAACCATAAATAATATATAATAACAAAAGTAACGTGTCAATGCACACGGACATTGTGAAACAAGAGGGGGTATTATGTATCACATCAGCAACGATAAAAGATCTCTGCAATCTGCGCAGTGGCTCTATGAAGCACTGAAAGCACTAATGGCAGAACGCGTTTATACTGAGATAAAAATCACCGATGTCGTTAAGCGAGCCCAAATTGGTCGCACAACATTTTATAGATGTTTTGAGACCCTCGACGATGTGCTCCGATATAAATGTGATCAAGCCTATTCAGGTTGTGCAGAACATCTAAAGCTCAGTCTTCTAAATAATACCCCGCCGATTATATCCCATGCGTTTTTCTTGCCATTCTTTAAATATTGGTATACCCATTTTGAGATTGTCGAGCTCTTGATTCATGCAAATCGAGAAGATATTTTAAAACGATCGTTCCACAAAATGGTGGACGATCTAAGAGACGAATACCCACATGTGCCTATAGAACATTACAACTACTTTATAGAAATAAGGGCTGCCATCTCCATAGCCATTCTCTCCGAATGGGTGAAAACGCATCGACAACTTTCACCTGAGGCACTTTTCGATATTTTTACAATGCATCTGAGCCTAGATCAATACCTGCTTAGCTTCATTTAGCTCTACAAAACAAAGCGCACATGTTCATGATGGAAGACCATCGTGATGACTGGGCCTATAACTTAAAAAGAATCGACGTGGGGCTATCCGATAGCCCTATGTCGATTCTTTTTTATTTACGAAAATTGCTTCAAACAAACTTGTTATACTTTTGCTTTCATCGCGTTTTTCTTTTCAACGCGAAGGGCAATGGTGACTGCTAATACAGTTCCGCCCCATACCAACCCACATCCAATAACCATCATGATCACTGCGCTTGTCGACATATTAGTTGCCCTCCTGATCTGCTAATTGGTGATGCTCCGCCCATTTTTTCTTATTAAATACCAGTGAAACACCTATCATGATGGCAACAGTACCCCAACCGAATATGATGCTAGACATTAAACCAATTTTATCCGCTTCAAACAACCCTGTTACGATGTTAAAGATATTCGTAAACACGACTGCACCGAGGAGTAACGGCGTAAAGTATTTAAGTAGATAATCCCACCAAATACCGACTTTAAAATCAGAGTACATATTCGCTTCTTCTCTGAGTTTCGCGGTACCATACAGGTAGCTAATCAGTACAACTTCAACTAGACCAAGTCCAGCGATGACGATATTACCGACATACGAGTCGACGATGTCGAGTATATAATTGAAGCCAGCATAGCTCGCAAAGCATGCTGAGCCTGCAAAACCGACGACTGCAATAATCGAAATCAATTTCTCACGTGTGATTTTAAACTTATCGAGTGCCGCTGTCGCAAAGGATTCAAGCATGGATATACTCGATGAAATCCCCGCAATGAATAAACAGAAAAAGAATACAAATCCAAGCAAACCTTGAATCATGACATTGGAAGACATCGTTGAGATAGCGATTGGAAATGCGATAAAGGCAACGCCTGCACCAGTACCAAACGATGTGAATTCAACGCCCATACTTTGAACGAGATAACCCAGCGTCGAGAAAACGAGTATACCCGCGATTAAGTCAAAGCTCGAATTGGCTAGTACTGTGATGAAAGCGCTGTTGACAATGTCCGCATTCTCATGCAAATACGAACCATATGCGATCATGACGCCTACTGCCAGTGTCGTTGAGAAGAACACTTGCGCATAGGCAGATACCCAAATGGCTGGATCCATAATCTTGCTAAAATCAGGTTTGAAAAGTGCTTCAAGACCAATTGTTGCACCGTTTAGACGCACGGCATTGAACATAAAGATGATCATCATAACAAGAAGTAGCGGTGTGAAAATCATAGACATTTTTTCTATGCCACCAGAAATACCTTTCTTTACAATCAACCAGTTTGTCAACCAAACGAAAACGATTGCAACTAAGATATAAAGACTCATCCCG
>CAYLNI010000048.1:0-6260 GCA_964384705.1 uncultured Fusibacter sp. | reverse complement strand
AATGCGTGTCCAAGTGAGAACACCATGAATATGAGCGATACTGCGATGATGGCACAATAATACATCATGACCACTATTGGGACCATAACTTGGACCCAACCAACGACTTCGTACTTTTTACCTAGCTCCGAAAATGCTTTTACGGAACCACCTCTAATTTTTCTACCGTAAGCGTACTCCATAATCATAAGTGGAATTGCGCAAGTTGCTAGTGCAACCAGATATGGCAATAAGAACGCGCCACCACCATTTTTATACGCTTGAAACGGAAATCGCCATAGATTTCCAAGACCAATTGCAGCACCTGCGGCTGCGAAAATAAAACCCTTTCGACTTTGCCAATTCTCTCTCATTTTATTTCCCCCGAAATAAATTTTTTTTAGGCTATGATGTCATGAACAGGATGTCATTTTAACGTTTGTTGATTGATGCCTTACTTAAGTGGTTTCAGTCTAGCAAGGAAGTGTCTGAGTACTTTCGGCTCATATTCAAATGTAAATCCAACGAGTTTATCTTTGTTTTCCATTACTTTCTGGAAACCTTCAACGATTTGATCCATATGTGATTGTGTGTATACACGTCTAGGAATCGTTAAACGCACAAGTTCAAGTGCCGCTTCTTCTTGTTCACCTGTCTCAGGATTTCTACCGAGTAGGAATGATCCTATCTCAACTGGTCTAACGCCAGATTCGAGGTATAGGGCATTACAAAGCGCTTGTGCTGGGAACTCATTACCAGGGATATGTGGTAGGATTTTCTTTGCATCCACAAACACTGCATGTCCACCAGTTGGGTATTGAATTGGAACACCTATTTCCATGAGTTTATCGCCAAGGTACTTGACTTGTCCAAGTCTGTATTCAAGGAAGCTTTCCTCGATACCTTCGTATAGACCTCTAGCTAGCGCTTCCATATCTCTTCCTGAAAGACCACCATATGTTGCAAAGCCTTCGAGTGGAACGCATCTTGCTTGAGCGCCTCTAAAGATTTCTACGTTGTCTTTAACAGCGATCATACCACCCATGTTAACGATGGCATCTTTTTTAGCACTCATCGTCAAGACGTCAGCCATTGCATACATTTCTCTGATTATATCCTTGATTGATGCATTTTCATAGCCTTTTTCGCGTTGCTTGATAAACATTGCGTTTTCAGCAAAACGTGCAGAGTCCATAACGATTAATTTGCCATATTTATCAGCCAATTTTTTAAGTGCTCTCATGTTTTCCATAGAAACAGGTTGACCACCTGCTGAGTTGTTTGTAACTGTCATGATAAAGAATGCAACATTTTCAGCGCCGACTTCTTCGATAAAAAGCTCAGCCATTTGGATGTTGAAATTGCCTTTAAAATCATAGTATGTCGTCGTATCAGTCGCTTCAGGGATCAGGAAGTTTCTCGCTTTACCACCAGAAAGTTCAACGTGTCCTTTTGTCGTGTCAAAATGGTGATTGCTGAGTACGAATTGACCTGGTTGCAAGAGCAATGGGAACAAGACTTGCTCGGCACCACGACCTTGATGCGTTGGTACGACATATTCATACTGGAATATATCTTGTACAGCTTTGACGATATTGTAGTAGTTTCTACTTCCTGCATAAGCTTCATCACCGAGCATCATGCCCGCCCATTGGTTGTCGCTCATTGCGCCAGTTCCGCTATCTGTCAACAAATCGATGTAGACGTCATTTGACTTTAACAAAAATGGGTTGTAACCTGCTTCAGCAAGTGCCTTCTCTCTGTGCTCTCTCGTCGTTTTGTAAAGTGGCTCCACCATTTTGATCTTAAATGGCTCTGCTGGATGTTTGAACTGTGACATATCGTCCTCCGTGTACTAAATTTTTATTATGATAATAATTTTTTATTATAGTTTGAATATACTACAATTTCTTCATACTTACAACACAATAATTTGACAAAAACTATCACAATGATAAAATAACCTTATATTAATAAGAAATTATAAATGAGGTGATTATTATATCTGAATTCGATTTTACATCTTATATTCACCTGGTCAATTTTTTGGGCGGCTGTATGGACAGCAATACTGAGATCGTACTATTTAGTCTGGACAATATCAACAGCTCCATTGTCGCCATACACGGCGGACATATTAGCGGTCGCAAAGTTGGCGATCCTTTAACGAATTTTGCGATTTCAAAACTCAAAGACAAAGGCAAAGATGGACCGCCCTATTACCTCAACTACGTTGGCGTCTCCAAGGATGGCACGCCACTAAGATCGAGTAGCTTCTTTATTTTGGACAAGTCCGGCAACCCAAGAGGTGTCCTCACGATTAGTTCTGATGTGACCAAGTACCAGAAAGCCGCTGAGTTGTTGGCTCAATTGGCATTTTTGCCAAATATGGAGACGGTTAGTTCTGAATCTGTAGATATTGAACGTTTCCAAGCGACACCGAAGGATTTAATCCTCGATATTATCTTTGATGTTACAAAATCTAGGGATATCGACACGCGAAGGTTGACGCCAGATGAGAAAATTGAAGTCGTTCGTCGACTCAATGTCGAGAATTTCTTCCTAATGAAAGGCGCAGTGAGTCAAATTGCATCTGTACTCGACAGCTCAGATGCGACAATCTACCGATACTTAAGTAAAATCAACAAACAAAATGGGAGTGTACGCGCTTGGTAATCGAACGGATCCTACTTAATGAGATTTTGGAATCGGTCACGTTGACCGCTTATATCCAGACGAACGTCATCAATGCTTTGGCATCGCAAACATCTAATGACCCTATGAATCGCCCTGCAGTGATCATCTGTCCTGGTGGCGGATATCTGAGCTTGGCTGAGGATGAAGCAGAGTATGTCGCCCTTCAATTTCTTGCAAAGGGCTATCAGGCGTTTGTTCTCAATTATTCCATAGGGGCTCCTGATGCCAGTTTTCCTACGCCATTTCTCGATTTGTCTACATCGGTCCTTTATGTAAGGGAAAAAGCGAATCGATATCATATCGACCCAAGTAAGATCGTCGTACTTGGTTTGTCTACTGGGGGGCATGTTGCTTCTATCTTAGGAACACTTTGGCACACTTCGTTATTTCCAGACAAGTTGGCAAAACCTGATGCGATGCTTCTTGGGTTTCCCATCTTAAACCTTGCTGACTTTGAAACGAAGTTGCTTGAAAAAAATCCAATGTATACGCATTTTATCGAGATGATGGCCACCGCCACATTGGGTACTAAGACATTTCAGGTGTCAGAGGCTTCAAAGTGGAATAGCGTCGATGCAGTCAGTGAACACACAATCCCTACTTTCATATGGTCCTATATGACAGATGAGATGGTTGGTCAATCGCAAATTGATGCCTTTACATCTGCCCTCACAATCAACAATATCCATTATGAATCACTTATCTTGACAGATGGCCAGCACGGGGCCGTCGTCTCAAAAACAAATTCTGGGTGGCTAGAATCAGCAGTTAATTGGCTAGAGACTCTCTTTTACGGCAAATAAAAAATCCCATCTTCCGATGGGATTTTATTTATTCAATAGCAATAATTTCAATTATAATTTTGCAGCCAATTTTCTGCCGAATTCTCTACAGAGTTCGAGCGCTTCCTCATCTGGCTTCCAAAGGACGCCGAGACCTTCTTCAAGAATCTCAAAGCCACATGCTTCAAGTTCTTGCGTCATATGCTTAGGCGACTCACCACTCCAACCGTAGCTACCGAAACCTGCCGCTTTTTTATTTTTGAACTTAAGACCTTTCATGATTTCTATCGTAGAAGCCATGGCTGATAAGATACCTTTGTTGATTGTTGAAGAACCTGCGATTACGAGTTTGGCTTTAAAGACTTCAGAGATGACGTCGTTTTTATCGATCTTGCTGACATTAAACAACTTGATGTTGAGCGTAGGGTCCACTTCTTTGACACCTTGTGCTATGGCATCAGCCATTTTACGTGTCGCTTCCCACATCGTATCGTAGATGATCGTCACTTGATGCTCTTGATAGTTGTCTGCCCATTGCATATATTTTTCCACGATCTGTACTGGATTATCGCGCCATATGATACCATGTGACGGACAGATCATGCCAACGGGTACATTGAAACCAAGTACTTCAGTGATTTTCTTGCCAACGAGTGGGCTGAACGGCGTAAGAATATTGGCATAATACTTGATCGCTTCTTGGAACAGTTCTGCCTGATCCACCAAATCGTTGTACATGAATTCAGAAGCGTAATGTTGACCAAATGCATCATTACTAAATAGGATTTCATCCTTTGTATAATATTCAAACATACTATCCGGCCAATGTAGCATCGGTGCTTCAATAAAGATGAGTTTGCCTGCGCCAAGGTCGAGAACATCGCCTGTTTTGACAACGACGAAATTCCAGTCTTGATGATAATGGCCTTTAAGCGATTTTACACCGTTAGCCGTACAATAAATTGGCGTATTTGGAATCTCTTTCATAATTTCTGGTAAGCTACCACTGTGATCCACTTCTGCATGGTTTGCGATGATATAATCGATCTTGTTTAGGTCGATGACTTTTTTGAGGTTTGTCACATATTCTTCATCGTATGGTGCCCAAACAGTATCAATTAGAACTGTTTTTTCATCTTGAATCAAATACGAATTGTACGATGACCCTCTGTGTGTTGAATACTCTTCTCCGTGGAATTTTTTGAGATCCCAGTCAATTTTACCTACCCATGTAACGCGATCATTGATCTTGAACATAAAATTCTCCTCTCCATACTCGTTTAGTATGACACCTTTAAATTATACCCTTATTGGCTGCATTTAAAAACATATTATATTACTATCATTATTATTAGATTAAACCCTTATTTAGTTAGAACCTCTTAAATAGAATGTTGTTCTCAGTATGAACGTGCATATACATATCCGCCACAAGTGTCTTAAGCATATCGTAGACCATACCGTAAGAAGTGCACGCGTCTTTTGGCAATGTAAAATGGTCAGTCACTTCAGTCAAAGTATGCAAGATATCGCCAGCCCCAACATGTTCATTCTCGAGTTCTTCAATCAAGATTTCAACGCCTTCACTTTCAGCTAAGATCATCGGAAACAATCTCTTCTCTTCTTTTGTCATGTGTCCTTCAAGCTCAGTTTTTAAGTTGCCATACAGCTTATGCACGATATAAAGTTCTGGATGGTGCTCGCCATGAACCGTCAAAACCTTGTACATAAGTTCAGAAAGTTTCGGCATCGTCTCTTTTAAGTATTTGTGATGCGTCATGAGAATGCGGTCGATCAGTTGTTCATTTGTAAAATCTGATAGTGTCACTTTCTCACCACCATCTATCGAAAACGCACTAGCCGCTTCCAAAGCTGCATCAGCCGCTTTCACAAGCTCATCAACATTTTCAGTATCGCGTTTAATAGCGTCCATCACGTTTCTATCGCCACCACAACAAAAATCTACTTGAAAATCCATAAGAACTTTCACGATTTCCGGGTGTTTCGTCACTACCTCACCGATGGTTAGATGTTCCAATTGATTCATTTTTGTAAGTTCCATTTTAAGCCTCCTATTATTTGAGGAAAATTTAATTTCCATATTTATCTTGAACCCATCTTACCATTTGAAAATGATTCATCCTGTGATTTGACGCACACTTTTTGAAATATGTTATAATTAAGTATCACTTCAATAATAGTACCCATCCAAGGAGGTTAGAATGAAAGCCATTCATTCAGAACATTTTCCCGTTAACGGCTGTGTAACTTGTGGTCATTCACTCTGTGCCAAGAAAGTTTCTCTGTTCAGCAACTTAAACGCATCTCAGCTTGAAGCAGTCATAGAACTCATCGAGCGCAAACACTATAAAAAGGGCGAGACCATCATGCGTGTTGGCGACGCATACGATAGGCTTTACATCGTCAACAGTGGCACACTTAAGGCATCGTCCTATCAAGAAGATGGAAAAGAACAAATCCTCTATTTGTTAAATGATGGCGACTGCATCGGAGAGCTTGCCTTATTAAAAAGCGAACCCGCTGTATATGACCTGATTGCCATAAAAGAAAGCTTTTTATGTACGATTCCCAAAAAAAGCTTTGATGCCTTTTTAAAGGCAAATCCTGAAATCATTTTCGCCATTATGGCTTCAACTCACGAAAAAATCTCATCACTAGAAAAGCTGGTTGGTGCCATCTCTTCTAACGATGCCGACATTAGACTAAAATTTTTACTCAAGCAGCTAATCGATCAGTCCAAGGAGAAGACTTCAAAGGGCACCATCATCCACCTTCAACTCA
>CAYLNI010000047.1:17485-18612 GCA_964384705.1 uncultured Fusibacter sp. | reverse complement strand
CCGATAATCAACGACTATCGCAAAGAGTAAAAGTGAAAGATTTGATGCTACCATAGAACCCAAAAGTGTAATCAAATAGATGATGAGTACCGACATCGATGCCACAAAAGTCGTGTTGCGATAAAACAATTTGATGATCATGATCAGTGATGCATAATGAACCAGAGTATGTGTCAAACTCGAATAGTCATAAAACGTTAAAAACAAACTCAAATAAAGCACTATGATACCGTGCTTCAATTTAGAATGTCTATTGAATTTAGGAATCAATTTGTGAAATATAAACAATGTCAACAAGGCGCTAAAAAAACTAAATATGAATCTGGTCAAACCGTCCATGATGCTTCCTCAAAACGACTTTTTTTTCACTTCTGCGCTTAAGAGCATTTCTTTTGCGTGCTTCATTGTAGATTCTGTAACCGTAACGCCACCAACCAATCTACTGATTTCACCTTCAATTTCACTACCCTCTATTTTCTTTAGGAACGTCTCTGTGGAGATGCCATCACTTGTCTTTTCTATTGAAAAATGATGATCCGCATAGACGGCAATTTGTGGCAAATGGGTGATACATAATATCTGACAGCTTTGCGCGAGCTTTGCGAGTTTTTCACCGACGATGTTCGCTGTGATGCCGCTGATACCAGCATCCACCTCATCAAAAACAAGTGTAGGCACTTCATCGAGTTTGCCAAGGACGATTTTGATACCGAGCATGATTCTGGATAACTCACCACCCGATACGACTTTTTTGAGCGGTCTAAACGGCTGTCCAATATTTGTGGAGATGACAAAATCAACTTCATCCATACCCGTTTGAAGCGCATTCTTTGACGTTTCAATCTCAATTTTAAAAGTCGTCGCTTTCATATTGAGCGCCTGCAATTCTGTTTCAAGTGCTTTTTCAAAATGTATGGCAGCTGCTTTTCTTAGTTTAGTAAGTGCCGCTGCTTTGGTTTGATACGTTTGTCTCGCTTTTGAAAGCGCGTCGTTTTTTTCTATGATCAAAGACTCAATGGCCTCATATTCACTTTGCTCTTCTTTTATTTTTGACAGATAGTCTAAAATATCTGAAATATGCTTACCGTATTTTGATTTCAAATTGTTGATTTCATCAAGGCGTCTCT
>CAYLNI010000047.1:4623-17431 GCA_964384705.1 uncultured Fusibacter sp. | reverse complement strand
AAATCCTTTGATAAGTCATCCATTAAGTAATAGAGTTCTTTCATACGACTGGATAATTCATCCAGATCCATATTGAAACCCTCGAGCTTTTTGAACTGTCCCCCTAATTGAGACAGCATCCCCAAAGCACCTTCACCAAAATCACCAGAAAGCCAATTTGTAGCATGCGTAACCGACTCTTGTATATGTTCAAGATTGGAAAGATATTCGAACTCTTTCTCAAGCGCGATATCCTCATCGACTTTTAATTTGGCTTGTTCAATTTCCTGAATTTGAAAATTAAGAAAATCGAGTTGTTTCGTGCGTTCGCTGCTTTTTTTATTTAATTTGGCAATATCGTTTTCAAGAACTTGCATCACAGAAAAAAAAGCTTGAACCTCATCCTTAATTCTGAGAAGCACCTCTCCACCAAATGCATCAAGTAAGTTCATCTGATGGTCGCGCTCTAATAGATTTTGATGCTCGTTTTGTCCATGTATGCTAAGAAGCCTATCTGTTACACTTTTTAGTTGGCTTAGCGTCACAATTTGACTGTTGATTCTCGAAAAGCTCTTACCTTTGCTGTTGATCTCTCTTGATATGACCAAGACGTCATCATCTGTGGCAATATCTTGTTCCGTTAATAAGGCATTTATTGATTCAGAACTGATAAAACTCGCTCGAATGGCCGCTTTTTCAGCACCTAGTCTAATGCTATCCTTATTTGCTTGACCGCCGAGTACCATATTAATTGCGCCTAGGACCATGGATTTACCTGCACCTGTTTCACCAGTGAGAATATTTAATCCCTGATCGAACCCGATCTTAACATCGCGTATTAAAATAAAGTCTTTTATGCTCAGCTCAAAAATCATGGGACCTCCGATGGTTTAATTAGATAAAAGTTCTTTAAACTGTCTAATGATGTCTTGTACCATGTGCTCTTCCTTAACGACTAAAAAAATCGTGTCATCCCCCGCTATGCTACCGACGATGTGCTTCAAATTGAGCGCATCAATAGAAACCGCAGCTGCGCTCGCAGAACCAACCAAAGTCTTGACGACGATGATATTGCCTGCAAAATCTAAAGAGGTCACTGAATTTCTGAATATTTTCAGAAAGCGATCGTTGACGACGCCTTCCTTTTCTCTAATGGAAGCGTATTTATACCTACCATCTTTTGTCAAAACCTTAATGAGTCGCATCTCTTTGATATCGCGTGATACTGTCGCTTGAGTCACTTGAAAGCCAGCCGTTCTAAGTTCTGAGGCGAGCTCGTCTTGAGTTTCGATATCCTTGTTCTCGATTATTTCGAATATTTTTGAATGCCTAGAGTATTTCATAATCATTCCCCCAATAGAATTATTATATAACATTATTAATTTTGTGTAAAATAATAACTATGGAAATTGTAGTTCCTATGCTCTATTTTTGATTCTTTACCAGATAACGATGCTAATAAGACCAAATCCAACAATATAGTACAAAGGATGCTTTTGTGTTTTGCGGATTAACAGATAAGATACCACCAACATTACAACAGCCTTTGGATCAATATGCCTCCAGAACCTTAATAGTTCACCTGAATCATCCACATATAATGAAACGAGAGCTACTTGTATGATGGATGTTGCGATAAGACCGATAACAGTGGCTTTTAAACCGACAAAGGCCGCTGTGATTAATGGGTTCTTCCGATGCACAGCTAAAAAATTAGACAAGATGATGGCCATGACAAAGGCAGGTAGTATCAAAATGAGTGATGCAGTGATAGCACCAACCACACCTTCTTCTCGAAAACCGATAAAAGTGGCCATGTTAATGGCGATTGGACCCGGTGTCGTTTGAGAGATCGCGATGAGATTGGCGAATTGCGTATCTGAAAGCCAATGATTGTTAATTGCAATATCTCTAAGCAAAGGAATCATGGCAAGACCACCACCATAGGTTACCGAACCAATTTTAAGAAACTCCAATAGCATTTCTATTAAATTTGAAAAATTCATTGTTTCACCCGCTCTCTATAAATCAATACGCCGAGTATACCACCTGACATTATGATGAATACGGGGTTGACAATACTGAATAGAACCATGATAAAGGCGATACCAGCCAACATAAATGTTTTTTTATCAAATATGGCCATTTTGAACAAGCGGGTAAAAGAGTCGATAAGTAATGCGAGAACGACGATTCTTATGCCTTTAAACGCATTTTGCACGGCCTGAAGATGTTCAATTTCAGTGAAAACCTTTGCCAGTATCAAAATGATGATAATCGATGGCGTTACGACACCAAGCGTACATGCAATAGCCCCTTTTTTCTTATATAGTCTATAACCGATCAAGGCTGCAGCATTTGATGCGATGACGCCTGGAAGCGCTTGCGACAGTGTATAACTTTCAGCAACCGCATCCATAGTCGTTAATTTTAAATCCTTCACGATTTCCCGTTCTATGATCGGAAGCATCGCGTAGCCTCCACCAATTGTCAATAGCCCAACTTTAAAAAAGGCTATATACAACTGGAGAAGTCTCTTAAAAACAGTCATTTCACTCTCCCCTGGTTACTCAGTATCCAGTGACGCGTGGGCTTCACCCACAACAGTTGCTGGATCTACAAACTTGGAAGGCTGATTTAAAGCATCATCCAAATCTTGTTTTCTGGCATAGGCCAAAAATTCTATATTGCCTTTTGGTCCTTTGATTGGTGAATAGGTCAAATACTCAATCACGAGACCAAAGCCTCTTGCAAACTCGAGTACCGTCTCTACCACCTGAAGGTGTACTTTAGCGTCTCTGATGACACCACTTTTTTTAACTTGCTCACGTCCAGCTTCGAACTGAGGTTTAATTAAGAAAACGATCGTTCCATCCTGTTTTAACAGACTCACGGCAACAGGCAGTACGAGTTTCAGCGATATAAATGAGACGTCAATGCTAAGGAAATCAAGGGGTTCCCCAATTTGCTCAGCCGTTACATATCTGATATTTGTACGTTCCATATTGACGACACGTGCATCGTTTCTGAGCTTCCAATCCAATTGGCCATAGCCGACATCCACTGCAAAGACTTTTCTTGCACCATTTTGCAACATGCAGTCTGTAAAGCCGCCCGTCGAAGCACCAATATCCATGCAGCATTTGTCTGTTAGGTCAATGCCAAGTGTCTGTATTGCTTTTTCGAGCTTTAAACCACCACGACTGACATAGGGAATCGGGTTGCCTTTGACGACAATCTCGGAATCGACATTGACTTTCGTTCCTGCTTTATCCACTCTTTCCCCATCGACGTAAACGAGTCCAGCCATAATCGTCTTCTGCGCACGCTCTCTCGTTTCTATGAGTTGCTTTTCTACGAGTAACACATCTATTCTCTCTTTAGCCATTTAGCACCTCTATAAGGGTCTTTGCGACACCTTGCGCGTCTAAATTAAGCGATTTAAGCAATGTTTCCATGTCACCTTGTTCCACAAAAGCGTCGTCTATACCAAGATGCTTAATGTGCTTAAAGACATTGTGTTTATGCATCATCCGAGTCACTGCTTCACCCATGCCACCTGCAATCATATGATCTTCCAAAGTGACGACGTTATCATAGGCTTCTATGATTTGCATAAGTGCTTCTTCATCTAACGGTTTAATTTTTCGAAGATTAATGACGCCAATGGCATGATCTGTTATCATGTCAGCCGCTTCAAGCGCTGTTTTCACCAATTTTCCAGTAGCGATCAAAAGTGTCTTGCCACCTGTTCTTAGTACTTCTGGTTCAAGTGACAATGGCTTTCCAATGTCAAGTCGTTCCGCATTGCCTCTTGGATACCTGATGGCAATAGGTCCTTCATTGTAACCAGCTGCAAACGTCAACATATATTCTAACTCTGTTGCATCCTTTGGCGATAAGATCATGAGATTTGGGATATGTGTCAAATAGGATAAATCAAAGACACCATGATGTGTTTCACCGTCATTGCCTACCAATCCGGCACGATCGATACATAAAACCACTGGAAGTTTCTGAATGCAGATATCATGCACCACTTGATCATAAGCGCGTTGTAAAAACGTCGAATAAAGGGCTACAAACGGTTTTAGGCCTTGTACCGCCATACCCGCGGCCATCGTTACCGCATGTTGTTCGGCGATGGCGACATCAAAGATACGATCTGGATGTTCTCCTGCAAATACGCTTAAACCCGTTCCTTCGATCATTGCTGCACTGATCGCGACAATATTTTTATCGTTTCTTGCCAACTTCGTTAAACAATCTCCGAAAACTTTCGAATAATCAACTTTTGTGCTACTTGGTAAAGGCAGCTCCGGATCAAATGTGCCGACACCATGGTACTTGTTTGGCTCTGCTTCAGCGTATTTATAGCCTTTTCCCTTTTGCGTTATGACGTGTAACACGACTGGCCCTTCAACTTGTTTCATCAGTTCCATATGTTTCGTCAAACTCTTGAGATCATGACCGTTTATAGGTCCGATATATGTCAACCCAATTTCCTCAAAGAAAACGCCGCCGTCGACGACAAAATACTTGAATGAGTCTTTCATCTTGCTGATGAGTTCGATCATAGGTTCGCCAAATGATGGAAACTTAAGCAATCTATCTTTCGTTTTATCTTTTAACTTATAGTATTTTTGGTTCGTTCTAAGTTCACTGAGTGCTATGGAAACCCCACCGACATTTTGTGAAATCGACATTTCATTGTCGTTGAGGATGACTTTCATGTTTGTTTTAAAATGCCCCAGGTAATTGAGCGCTTCAAAAGCCATGCCACCCGTGAGTGCGCCATCACCGATGATGCTGATGACGTCATGCGATTCACCTTTTAAATCTCTGGCGATCGCCATGCCCACACCTGCTGAGATGGACGTGCTGCTATGTCCCGTATCAAATTGGTCATGCTCGGATTCATGTCTTTTGGGGAAGCCGCTTAACCCTTCAAACTGGCGTAGTGTTTTGAAATCATCCATTCTTCCAGTAAGTAGCTTGTGGACATAAGCTTGATGACCTACGTCCCAAATGAATTTATCTGTAGGGCTATTAAAGACGGTATGTAGTGCCAAGGTCAACTCGACAACACCTAAATTAGAGGCGAGATGTCCTCCCGTCTTTGAGATTGATTCTATTAAAAATGTTCTTATTTCGTAGGCAAGCACCGTCAATTCTTCGTGATTTAAACACTTGATGTCCTTCGGTTCTCTTACCTCACTTAAAAATCTATACATAAATATTCCTTTCTTTCATTAAGAAAGCTATACGACCAAGTTGGCTATGATTATGCCCAAAATGGCGCCTACCACCACTTCAGTGGGTTTATGCCCAATGAGTTCTTTTAGTTTTTCTTCTTCAACGTGTTTGTGTTTATAGAAATCAAAGATGATGTCATTGAGCCATTTTGCCTGTTTGCCTACTGAGCGCCTTACGCCTGATGCATCATACATGACGATAAAAGCCATGATGAGCGACAATGCATAGATCGATGACGACCAACCTTCCACGATGCCAATAGCAGTTGAAGCGGAAACGATCGTTGCGGTGTGTGCGCTAGGCATGCCACCCGATCCATGCATCCGTTCTATCCTTATTTCTTTTTCTACTAAAAAAGTAAGAAGCACTTTGAATGACTGTGCGACGAGCCAAGAAATTGCAGCTGCCAAAAAAATTTTATTCGCGATAAACTCATTTAAAAAAGGTTCCATGACATGCCCTCCTTAGCGTCGTTTGTGTATTCTAATAGTCTCTTTTCACCAAAAATTCCACCAAAGATTTTAAAAACGACGATTCGATGCTCAAAGCGTCAACTTTAGAATCTAAGGATGTTTGAAGCCTTTGAATCGCTAGATTAGCACCATCTAATCCCAATAAGTTAGGATAGGTTTTCTTGTTGTTTTTTGTATCGATTTGGGTGCGCTTCCCTAGTTTTTCCGCATCGCCCACGACATCTAAGACGTCGTCTACGATTTGAAACAGAAGGCCAATATCGCGACCGATTTCACGTAGCATTGAGATTTCTTTATCGTCAGCACCGCCAATATAGGCACCAGCAACGATCGAAGCCGTTAACAATCGACCGGTTTTATTAAAGTTGATAAAATCAAGTGTCTCGACATCAATATCTGATTCGTGATACTTGATATCGGCGACCTGTCCTAATATCATACCATTTGAACCAGAGGCTTTCAAGATTTCACGCATCGCATGCATATAATTAATATTTTCACAGTTTTTTATAACCGTTTCCAGCATAACTTCAGAAGCTAAATTAAGCAAACTGTCACCCGCAAGAACAGCGATGTCTTCACCAAAAACGACATGACTCGTCGGCTTTCCCCGTCTTAAATCATCATCGTCCATACAAGGTAGATCGTCGTGAATCAGCGAATAGGTGTGAATCATCTCAATCGCAGCTGCAAATGCTACCGCACCATCATTTATATCGCCATAAGCTTTAGCCATCTCAAGGACGAGCATTGGGCGTATGCGTTTGCCACCAGCATTGAGGCTATAAAGCATTGCTTCAGAAATTAATGTCTTCGCGGCTTTATCATATCCTGTAATGGTATTAAGTTCAACAAATTCAGAGACGATTTCAACAAATGTTGTCTCTATTTGTTTTAGAGCCGTTTCAGTTTGAGAACTTACGATCATTTTGATGCCTCCTCGGACAAGAGAATCGTTTGAATCTTTGACTCTGTCGTTTCAAGGATGGCGTTGCATTCTCTATATAACTTTATGCCCTCTTCAAAAACTTTCAATAGTTCTTCAAGTGGCGCTTCACCGCGTTCTAAAATGACTGAAAGTTCACCAAGTCGGTCCATTTTTTTTTCGAAATTTGATTTTACTGCCATTGTTCGCCTCCGAATTTATAATCGTGGAAATTACATCCTCATCTAAAAATCTGATTTAATTGGCATAACCGATTGGACGCTTGCATCTAACCTACCATCGGTCAATCTGATTTGAATGGTATCATTTATAGTCACTTGATCTATGCGCGTTACAAGTACATCTTCTTTTGTAACGATACCATAACCGCGTCTCATGACGCCAAAGGGACTAAGTGAATCGAGTTTTGCACCAGCGACATTTAAACGTTCGCGGGACATCTTGATCCTTTTATCTACTTTTTGTATGAAGAGTTCCTCTTGATGTGCCAATGACCGCGCATTTCTTTGAAGTGTATTGCTGATCTTACTGGCAAGCTGATTCGGTTCATAACGTTGGATTTTTGATTTTTCAAGTTCAACTCTTCTTCTAATCTGTATGGACAGACGCTGAATGGATTTATTGAGTTCCAGTGTCAGCTCCGTTTTGGATTTGATCGCTATTTCAGCTGCCGCTGAAGGTGTTGCAGCACGCCTGTCTGCGACAAAATCGCTAATGGTCGTGTCCGTCTCATGGCCAATACCGGATATGATAGGGATCTTCGAAGCAAAAATTGCCTCTGCGACAACTTCTTCATTGAATGACCATAGCTCTTCGATAGAACCACCGCCACGTGCCAATATGATGAGGTCGATGTCATCTCGATCGTTGAAATATGAGATGCCTCTGCAAATTTCATCCTTGGAAAACTCACCTTGGACGCGTACAGGATAAATCAACAGTTCAGAAAAATTGAGTCTTCTATTTGCCACTGAAATGATATCTTGAATAGCTGCACCCGTTGGCGATGTAATAATACCTATCTTTTGTGGTAGAGTCGGCAAGGCCTTTTTGTGCTTTGCATCAAATAGGCCACGTTTTTCCAGTTTTGTCTTAAGGGCTTCAAACTGAATATGTAGAGCGCCAAGCCCTATATTCTCGAGCGTTACGGCGTTCAATTGATAACGTCCATCTCGCTCATAGATTGTAATTTGACCTTTTGCATGAACGCGGTCGCCATTTTTAGGGACGAAATTTAAAGTTTCCAAGTATTGCGAAAACATGACACATGCGAGCTTACTCTGATCGTCTTTTAGTGTGAAGTAGGCATGACCGCTTGAGTGTCTCGTGAAATTCGAGATCTCACCCTCAACAATTACCTGGTTTATAATTGGATCAGAGCTCAAAATGCGCTTAATGTATCGCGTAATCTCGGTTACTGTAAAAGACTTCATTTTCAACATATCAAAGCTCCTTTATCATCTTGCGCCTATAAAGTTCAGCGATTCCAAGTGCATTGTCTCTCGCATATTCAGGCTTTGCAAAATAGAGTGTCTTGTCTATGAGTTTTTGCTCTAAGAGGTTACAAATCAGTGAATTTGAAGCCACGCCACCGGACAATACAATCGGAAAATCGGATGGCAATGGTTTTATAAGCTGTATGAGTATGCCAGCAATCGTATTAAAAATATGCGTACAGATATAGGAAGCGGAATGCGTTTCTATGAGCTGCATATATTTGTTTTCAAGTCCAGAAAGATTAAAAGTCAAATCCGTTTTAAGGTTCATCTTATAGGCATCATCATGAGGTTCCGATTTGGCTAGCGCATCCATCTCTTTGCCACATGGAAAGGGCAAGCCGAGTTTAACACCAATTCTATCGATGAGCTGCCCGAAATTGAGATCCAAAGTGCCACCAACGAGCGTTTCTTCAAAACCATCGTCAAGTGTCTTCACTTTCAATATTTCGGTTGTACCACCAGATAAATGCAAGCCATAAAACAACTCAGGGCACAAAGTGAGCCCAGATGTACGTATCGCAGCCATTAAATGTCCTTCTTGGTGTGAATACATACCTAAGGGAACACCTAGTGCGTTAGCAATGTTTGTACAAAACAAAAGACCAGCATGAAACACTGGCATATAAGAGTTTTCAAGTGGTCTGGGGCGGCTAGAGACTGCTATTGCCCTAATTTTCTTAACGTCCACAGCTTTACTGAGAGCATCAAACGAGGCTGTGAGCTTATGTACATGCTGAAAAAAGCCCTCAGATTGACGCAGACCGCGTTCCCCGGGCTTTACAGCGAGATTCTTATTCAGTTCAAACAAAATTTGACCTGAGTCATACGCAATGACGATCATCGAGGTCGTGTAACAACTTGTATCAACAGCAAGGATCATACGTTTATTCCTTATCGGCAAAGTGGCTTAATACACCGTTTATGAATTTGCCAGATTTCTCGTCGACATATTTCTTAGCGAGATTTACCGCTTCATTTATACTTACCTTGACTGGTATGCTATCATCATAGAGAATTTCTGTGATGCCCAATCTCAAAATCGACAAGTCGATCTTAGCGAGTCGATCCAATTTCCACCCTTGAAGGTGCTCAAGAATTTTTGCTTCGATATCATCTTTATTGGCGATCCAAAGCTCTAATGTGTTTTTGATATAAGCTGCATCCAAAATTTCATCATAATGCGAAAGAAATTTTTGGATATCGTATTCTTTTTGGATCTCCATCTGATAGATGATCTCCATGGTTACTTCTCGGCTCCTAATGCGGTTCATGAACCCTCCCTAACATGAAAATGACTAACTTCAAAGAAGCCAGTCTTTTCTAACGTGCGTACTATTTTCCATCGACTTTGGTGTTGATGCCTTCAACGAATACATTGACGGCAGACACTTTAAATCCAGTCATCGACTCGATCGCAACTTTCACATTTTCCTGAACTTGCTTCGCAATTTCATGGATCTTCGTGCCATAATCAACGATCACACTGAGTTCGATTAAAATGACATCATTTTCCATCTCTACTCTGACACCTTTATTAAAACTCTTTTTTCCCATGACAGACATGATTTCTTCGGAAAAAGTACCACTCAGTGATTTGACACCTTCTATTTCAGCAGCCGCAATCGATCCAATAACACCGATTACATCATCCGCAATATTTACTTTACCATGATTCGATGCGTTAATCGTCATATTTTCAGCCATATAGGGCCTCCTTAAATTAAAGCTATATTGACATTATAGCAAATAAGCCTATTCAATACAAACAAAACGTGAAAAGCAAAACCCTATCACGGTTTCCCATGATAGGGTCAACAAAACCTTTTTATTGCTTATTTCTCACAGTCGCAATCGCAACCTTCTTCATCACAGCAATCGCATTCATCAGAAAATTCGATGATGACGCCGCAATTCGGACACTCTATGTCTTCGCCCTTATCAATCAGCTTTCCATCTACAAAGATAGTTTCCCCACAATCAGGACACTCAACTTCTTCGAAATCGTCCTCATCTTCATCGTCAAAGTCTTCGTCTTCGTCATTTTCGTAAACGTCGTCTTCTAGATCAGCAAGGTCTTCATCAATTGTTTCGATATAGTCGTCAAGTTCTACTACTGCATCGTTGAGATCGTCGAGCTCATCGTAAACGGCGTCAACTTCATCTGCGAAGTCACCAAGTACGTCGATGATTTGAAGCAATAACTTACCCTCTTTCGAGTCGTTACTAATTTCCATGCCCTCAGCCAATCCTTGTAGATAAGCCACTTTTTCATGCATATAGCTCATGTGAATCCCTCCTTTAGTGGGTATTTTTTATATTAAATCGCCCTGCAAATGCACGGCAAATTTAAACAAATTAAGCTCTTGATAAATACTCGCCCGTACGCGTATCAATCTTGATTTTATCGCCCTCGTTGACGAAACCTGGCACTTGAATTTCTGCGCCTGTTTCAACGACAGCTTTTTTAGTGGAGTTTGTTGCGGTATCGCCTTTAACACCTGGCTCTGACTCCGTAACAAGCAGTATAACAAAGTTTGGCGGTTCTACAAGGAAGCACTTGCCTTTGTAAAACTTAAGTGTAGCATTATCATTTTCTTTGATGTAAAGAATTGCATCTTCTACTTGCTCAGCAGACAATGGAATTTGGTCATACGTTTCATTGTCCATGAAATAATACAAATCGCCTTCTTTGTACAAGTATTGCATCTCTTTAGTCTCAATATGAGCTCTTGGGAATTTTTCAGATGGGTTGAAAGCTTGATCTCTGATCGTTCCGTTGATTAAGCTTTTGTATTTTGTTCTTACGAACGCAGCACCTTTACCAGGTTTAACGTGTTGAAAATCAATAATAACAAAAGGCTCGTTGTTTATTTCAAATGTAACACCTTTTCTAAAATCACTTGCAGCTATCATTATAAAACCTCCAAAATATTAATTCAAACTCGGACCAATCCCTATTATAGCTTTAATCTTTATCGATTGTCAAGAAATCTCCATACTAAGATTCTAACAGATGTAACTCATGAGTGCAATGTCTTTAGAGTCGTTGAATTTTTAATATTTCGGATGTGATTTCCTCTATTGTCTTACCGTCAATATCGATACAATAATGTGCCGCATTCGTGTACAGAGACTCTCTAACTTTTAACAAAACAGCTAAAGAATGCGTTTTTAAAAGCGGTCTGTTGTCAGGTGTATCGCTTAAATTTGCCTCAAGCTGCTCCGCTGATGCTTTTAAGTAGATCACTGTTCCCATTTCTTTTAGGCGCATCGTGTTGATGGGATTTAAGATGATGCCACCACCAGTTGAAATGACGACATCTGTCAGTTTTGATATTTTATCGATGACATTTTCCTCGAGTTCTCTAAACTTCGATTCACCATGTGTATCAAAGATACGCGAGATTGATAAGCCTTGTGTTTCTTCAATGATGTAATCTGTATCGATGAGCTTATATTGTAAGCGTTCTGCCAATAGTTTGCCCACAGTCGTCTTGCCAGACCCCATCATGCCTATCAAGATGATCACGTTCATTGACTCTCACCTCGCATGCCTGTTTTTTCAAGACGTTTTACATATTCCGTATCGAGGCAAAATTTATACAGCGTTTCTTGTGTAATCTCGCCCGCACAATATTTGTCAAACAGATTCGCATCCATACTCAGCATGCCTTGCTTCTTGCCAACATTGAGTGTATTGCGTAGTTCTGTAAACGTTCCTGTCATGATATGTGATCTTATGGCGGCATTCGGAAGTAACAACTCATAAACCAAGAGTCTTGCGTCATCGCGTTTACTCGGTACAAGTTGTTGCGCGATTATTGCAAGTAAATTGGATGCCAACTTAAGCTTTCTATTCTCTACACGCGTAGGTAAAGCTGACGCAATGATGGATTCGATGGAGGTTACGGCATTGATCGATGACAAACCAGCGATAACAAGTCTGCCCGATTCAGCAATCTGCAGCGCAAGTTCCATGACGGACTCATCTGAGATATCTGAAATCATGACGACATCTGGATCGTGGCGCATGATGCTCTTCACACCTTCATAGATTGAATCGCAATCAGTCCCCACATCGCGTTGAACGAGCAAAGATTGATTATGCTTGAACAAATATTCAATGGGCGATTCAACGGTAATGATGTTGAACTTCTGCGTTTCATTGAGATGTTGCAAGATCGCGGCCATAGTCGTTGAACGGCCAGAACCCGAAGCGCCGCAGACGATCATAAGGCCTCTGCTCTGAGAAGCCAAATCAAATAGAACGCTCGGTAATCCAAGTGTTTCTTTGGATGGAATGAGCAATTTTAAAATTCTGATGGAAATACTATACGTACCGCGTTGTTTCACGATATTCACTCTAAAACGCCCATGGTCTGGAATTGAAAAGCTGAAGTTCAGTTCTCCTGTTCTGTTGAGCGATTCGAGTTGATTGGCATCACAAAGGGTTTTAACCCCTACATTTACATCTTCATGCGAAAGCACGTCACTGTCTTCAAACACTTGAAGCACGCCATTTACACGAAGCATCGGCTTAGCATTTGGTGCGATGTGTATATCGGATGCGTTTTGTTCAATTGCCTCTTTAATAAAATAGTCGTGGCGCAAAGCCTCACCTCATTTATTATATAGTATTTGCATGATTCTTAAAT
>CAYLNI010000047.1:0-4604 GCA_964384705.1 uncultured Fusibacter sp. | reverse complement strand
AGATAGTTGTCAAAGTTGATAATCGCCCGTGGATAACTTTGCGTCATGAAGGGACTTGTCAACAGGAAGTCAGCGGTAGAGCGATTTGTCGCTATGGGAATGTTATATAGTGTCGCAATCCGTAGGAGTGCCTTTACATCTGGATCATGTGGGTGAAGACTCATCGGATCCCAAAAGAATATCATAAAATCGATTTCGCCTTCGACGATTTTGCTGCCGATTTGTTGATCGCCGCCAAGTGGACCACTTTTAAGCGCTCTGATTGGCAATGAAAGCGATTCGGAAATCAACTTTGCCGTCGTGCCAGTACCAAATAGAAAATGCATATTGAGTTGTTCTTTATGTGTCCTGCACCACTCGATCATATCACCTTTTCGCGAATCATGAGCTACCAAGGCGATATGTTTCGTCGCGCCAATTTCTACTATTTGTTCGTCAATTTGATAAGGCATAATGGCTCCTCTATTGTTTTTCTTTGATGATCGACATCACTTTTGTGGTCATGATGTCGATGGCGACTTTGTTATAGCCACCTTCTGGTATGATGATATCCGCATATTTTTTTGTAGGTTCAATGAACTGCTCATGCGCGGGTTTAACTGTTGTCAAATACTGCTCGATGACCGATTCAAGTGTTCTACCTCTTTCGTTGATATCACGCGTGATACGTCTGATGATGCGAACATCGGCATCAGTATCCACGAATATTTTGATATCCATGAGATTTCTTAATCTGGCATCTTCCAGTATCATGATGCCTTCGATGATGATAATCTCCTTTGGTTGAACGTTTACAGTTTTTTCTTCTCTATTATGAATCGAGAAATTGTAGATAGGTTTCTCAATACATTTGTGTTCACATAATTGCTTTACATGCTCAATGAGCAAATCCGTATCGAATGCAAGAGGATGGTCATAATTCGTCTTGACGCGTTCATCATAGGTTAAATTACTTTGATCCTTATAATAGGCATCTTGCTCGATAATCAAGATGTTCTCATCTGGCAATGATTTAAAAATAGCCTTTGCCACTGTACTTTTACCTGATCCTGTACCACCAGATACCCCAATAACCACGGGTTTGTTCATCATTGCCTCCTAGGTCCTCAGCGTCAAAACGCTGCAATTTCCATATTTATTTAGACGCTGCTTCTATTCTTAAAATATAATAAGGCTCAACCGGTTGATTAAGCGGTAATTTAACTGTCTGTTGCGCATGGGGTGCCACTTCAATTGGAGCGCCCTTATCGTCAAACATCGCCTCAATCGTATGTTCAGCATAAAAATAGTTTGGTCCAATGATTTCGATTTTATCGCCAATCTTGAAATGGTTTCTTTGTTCAATCGTCGCTATGCCCGTTTCTGGATCATATGATTTGACGATGCCGATAAAATCATACGTGCGCACATACGAACTCGTAGAATAGAGCTGGTCTTCGTGTGTTGGCTTATGGTCGTAAAACCCACTCGTGAACTCTCTATGCGACACTTTTTGAATTTCTTCGAACCATTCAGGATTGTAGACATAGTTCTCTGGATCCTTATAAAATTCATCTATCGCCTTGCGATATGCTCGAACGATGGAGGCAACATAGTAGATCGTCTTCATTCGGCCTTCGATTTTAAGACTGTCGAGTCCCGATTTGATGAGATCTGGAACCGACTGAATCATACAAAGGTCTTTTGAATTAAAGAAAAAAGTACCATCTTCTGTTTCTTCAACTGGGAAGTATTCACCTGGTCTCGTCTTTTCGACGAGATTGTATTCCCATCTACATGGCTGGGCACACGCCCCACGGTTAGCATCTCTGCCTGCCATGTAATTGCTCATGAGACATCTGCCTGAATAAGAAATGCACATTGCACCATGTACAAAGGACTCGAGTTCCAAAGTTGGCGGCGTTTTCGCTCGAATCTCTGAAATTTCATCAAACGAAAGCTCTCTTGCCAAAATGACGCGTTTTACACCTTGTGCATGCCAAAAATTTGCGCTCATGTAATTCGTGTTATTGGCTTGTGTGCTCAAATGGACTTCAAGCTCAGGTGCATATTGCTTGACGAACATAAACGTTCCTGGATCGGATAATATAACCGCATCAAGGCCTAAGTCTTTTATTTGTTCAATATATTGTTCCAAATAATGGATGTCTTCATTGTGAGGGATGATATTCAGTACCAGAAAAACTCTTTTACCACGGGCATGCGCAAATTCGATACCCTCTTTCATTTCTTCAAATGAAAAGTTCTTAGCAGCAGCGCGTAGTCCAAAAACTTGACCACCTATATACACCGCATCAGCACCATAAATAATAGCGTATTTGAGTTTTTCCAAATCGCCTGCTGGTGCTAACAATTCTACACGCTTCATGCGTTGCCTCCTTTTTTGTAACTAATTGCAAGACCATCACCCATCGGCAATACAGTCGTTTCAAGCTCTGGATGTTCACTGATGTAAGTAAGGTACTTTCGCATGCGTTTCACAATCGTTATTTTACGTCTTACCAAATAAAGATTGGTTGCGATCATGCCCTTGTATAGGACGTTGTCAGATATAATAACCCCGCCCACATTTAACATGGGATAACACAAATCGAAAAATTCACGATAATGTCCCTTTGATGCGTCGATAAAAATGAGATCAAATCGTTTGTTCAATGTTGGTATAACGTCTGATGCACCACCTAAATGTTGTGTCACTGTTACCAATGGCGCGAGACCGCTTAAGGTATTAAACGTTTCCTTCGCTTTAGCGAACATGGCTTCATTGAGCTCAATCGTATCGATCGTGCCACTTTCCATCTCTAGCGCCATAAGCGCACCAGAATAGCCGATAGCCGTACCTATTTCAAGTACAGCTCTCGGCTTTGCTATTTTAAAGAATACTTTCAAATATTGGGCAATCTCGGGTTGAACGATCGGGACGTTGAACTGAGTGGCATATGCTTCTAACTCTCCCAGTATACCCCTTTCAATCGGCAACAACGTCTTGATATACGTTTCAACATGTGGGTCGACGATTTTGCTTTCAATCATTTAGTTCCCCTTTTTGATGTCTCGATTATGCCCTTCAAGGGTTTCGTTGAAATAATGTGAGCCATCGTTCTTTTCTGTCGTTACAAAATATAGGTAGTTCGTTTCAGCAGGATAAAGTGCCGACTTAAGTGCAAGTTCACCTGGAGAGGCAATCGGCGATGGCGTCAATCCAGGATAAATGTAAGTGTTATATGGTGAATCGATCTCAATATCAGCAAATAATAAGACTTCCTTGCGCTCCTTCAGAATAAATTGAACCGTTGCACATGACTGAAGCAACATGTCAATGTCAATCCTGTTGTGGAAGACACTTGCAACTATTGGAAATTCTTCGTCAAGACGTGCTTCGCGTTCGATGATAGAAGCCAGTGTGACCACTTCGTCAACTGTCATGCCAAGCTCCTGCGCACGCGCATAATATTCTTCACTGAAAATCGTGTTAAAGCGATCGAGCATCATTTTGATGATCGCCACCTCGTCAGCACCCGCTTTTACAGTATAGGTGTCAGGAAATAAATACCCTTCCAATAAGAACGTTCTGTCGACACCTTCTAAAAAAGGATAGTCAAAGGGTGCATTTTGAAGGGCATCTAAAAATACAGCTCTATCAATCAGGCCTTTAGACTCTAAAGTGTCAACAATTTGTCTGACTTCATAACCTTCTGGAATCGTAAACGTCGCGGTTTCGATATAGACATCGCCATCGACCAGCTTGGTGATGATTTCTTCTGTTGAAAGCGATTTTGACAACATGTAATCGCCCGCTTTCATCTGACCATCCACTTCAAGCTGTTTCGCTTTCGCTTTAAAAGCGTTAACGTTCTGAATGAGGTCATTCTCTTTCAAAAGGTTGGCGATGCTCGTCGTGGTCGCACCCGAAGGCACGGTGATCAGTTGCGTCTCCGTGCTGTCAGGATCAACCGCGGCATTATATTCTTCTAGTAATCCGGCACAACCCGTCGATAATACAAAAACTAAAGTGAGTAGTGCCAAAAGAGCAATTCTTTTCATTTTTCCCTCCTAGAGAGCGTCCATTAAACTTCCATGAATACCGGCAAAATCATTGGAGAACGTTTCGTACTCTGATAAATATATTGGCTTAATGCATCACGAACTGACGACTTGAGTGACGACCAATCCTTGATGTTTTTTGCATAGCATTTTTTAAGCTCTTCTTCAATGACCGTTTTTGCACCATCCATCAAGACTTCAGATTCTCTGACATACACGAATCCTCTAGAAATGAGATCCGGACCGCTTATCAGTTCTCCAGTGGCACTTGATATTGCTGCCACGATGATAATTAAACCATCTTCTGATAAGTGCTTTCTGTCTCTTAACACGATATTGCCGACATCACCGACGCCAAGGCCATCGATAAATACGCGACCCGCTTGTACTGGTTTGCCGATTCTTGCACCTTCTGCGTTGAACTCAAGCACACTGCCGTTGTTCAAAATGAAAATGTTTTTATCGTGCATGCCCATGGAAATAGCCAGCTGCTTGTGTTTGTCCAACATGACGTACTCACCATGAACAGGTATAAAATACTTTGGTTTTGTTAAAGCTTG
>CAYLNI010000046.1:17283-18908 GCA_964384705.1 uncultured Fusibacter sp. | reverse complement strand
AGACGCTTTTGTCGATGTCCTTTACAGTGTTGGCGATTTTCCTCGTATTTATACCTGCGATTTTGTCTGGATATAACGTCTATCTTTGGACGATGATTATTTGTTTGTTTGTCACAATCATGTCGCTTACGATAGTCAGTGGCGTTAACATGAAAACACTGGCTGCGAGTATTGGCTGTATTTTTGGCATTGCTTTTTCAGCGGTGCTCGTACTCGTAACAGATCATTTCTTAAAACTCACAGGTGTCGTAGACGAGGATTCCATCTATTTATTGTTAATGAATCCCGATCATCCAATTGATTTGAAAAGCATCTTTTTTGGTGCAATCGTCATCGGTTGTATGGGTGCTTTACTGGACGTTTCCATGTCAATTTCTGCTGCACTTTATGAAATCAAAGAAAAATATGCGGCTAATACTTTCAGCCAAATTGTAAGTTCAGGTATGACCATTGGACGAGACACGATAGGTACTATGGCGAACACCTTAATACTTGCTTATATAGGCAGTTCATTATCCATTGTATTGCTTTTGATCACATATAATCCCTCTATGCTAGACCTACTCAATCGCGAAATGGTCGTCATAGAAATCATGCAAGCGCTCATAGGTAGTTTGGGTATTCTGTTGACAGTGCCACTTACATCTATGGCATCAGGTTTGCTTTTTGCTAGAGGTGCAGATAGTAGCCGATTAAAGAACCGAGTCTAAAAACAACATATTATTTGTAAGATTGTATTGTACTGTGTTGCTCATTTAAAATTTGTGGTCATAAGCAGGAGGGATTAGATGCAATTAACGAAACTACTCAAATGGGATAAATACAACTCGATCCGTAAAACTTTTATCATTCCATTTATCGTACCACTATTAATCATTCTAATCATTCTGACTTTCTTAATTTTAAGGGGTACCAGGCAGGTGTCTCAACTCACCGTTGAAACAGTGAGTGAGCAAGTATTCGTGCAAGTTGAAGAATTACTCGTTCATCACCTTGACGAAGCGGTTCAACTCAATGCATTGAATGTCCAAAATTATAATAGAGGACTCTTAAATTTTGAAGATGCGAGTCTTAGAGAACGTTATTTTTCTAGTGTGATTACCGTCTATCCCGAAGTGACAATGACATTTGTAGGATTGCCAGACAAAAGATTTTACGGCGCGAGACAAACTGTAGGCGGTGAAGCCGAAACTGTAAAAAATGATACGACAACTGATGGTGCTTCTGAGTATTATGAAGTTGATGTTGATGGACGTGCAGCTGGCTTAGTTGAACGTTTTGAAAATTTTGACCCAACAAAGAGACCATGGTACATTAAGGCCTCTGAAAGTGAAGGTCCTGTTTTCAGTGATGTCTACAACCATTTTATTTACAAGCTCCCCACGATTACGGCAAGTTATCCTGTTTTTATTGCTGGCAAGCTGGAATGTGTTTTTGGCGTCGATTATCTATTGACGTGGTTAGGTGAAACATTATCGACGTTGCCTGTGAGAGAAAATGGGCTTGTATTTATAACGGATTCAAAGGGGCAGATGATAGCTTCGTCAAAATCGTCAGACGATATATTTGAAATGGTTTCTGGAGAATCCAAACTCATAAAAGCAATAGAAAGCGAAAATCCCCTC
>CAYLNI010000046.1:15308-17244 GCA_964384705.1 uncultured Fusibacter sp. | reverse complement strand
AAGGCGAAGTCACAATCAATGACATCGATTACTACATTGAAGTTCAAGCATTTGAGATGAATAATCTTCAGTGGGATGTATTTGTGTTGCTCTCAAAGAACGATATTTTAGCGGATATGAACGTAGCTGTTTCTCAAACTTTTGTCGTTGTGTTTATAAGCTTTATCATTTTCATCATATTTGCATGGCTATTATCCAGTTGGATCACAAAGCCAATATTGAACCTCAACAATTCCGCAAAACGACTTTCTAATGGCAAATTTGAATTTGTTGGCGATGAACGCCGTAAAGATGAACTTGGACAACTGAGTCGATCGTTCAATGAAATGGCAATCAAACTCACTAACGTCGTTTCGACACTTGAAAAACAAGTTTCAGAAAGAACAAGGGACTTGAAAGAAACAAACGAATCACTTAGCAGGTTATCCTTCAGCGACGGCCTTACAGGTCTCCCAAATAGAAGGAAATTCGATGCATTTTATCATGATGCCTATGAAGAGAACATGAATCGAAAACGTCATATGGCTGTTGTTATCATGGATTTGGATGACTTTAAAGCCTTTAATGACACGTTTGGACATCTGGCGGGAGATGACTGTTTGAGACAAGTAGGTGCAAAACTTATGACTGCCATCACATTAAAAAAAGATCTGGTAGCTAGATTTGGCGGTGAAGAGTTTTCTGCGGTTTTACAAGGATATTCGAAGCAAGAAGTTCTTGATTTATGTGAGCTGATCAGGCGAGAAATTGAAACCATTGAGATTCTCATTGACCCATTGACCTCTTCAAAAATAACAGTTAGTATCGGCGTCGCTTACTTTGTACCAACGACACACGAAGAAAAAGATGACTGGGTCAAAAAAGCGGATGCAGCACTATATCATGCGAAGCATAATGGCAAGAATCAAACGCAAATTATGGGCTAATGTTACAATTGTGTGACAAAGCAAATGATAATGATTATCACCTAGTTGTTTAGGATATATATTTCGCATGACGAAGATTATGCGAAATGATTGGCATAAATGATTAGGAGGCTATTATGAAATACACATTACCAGAACTTAAATATGAAACAAATGCGCTTGAACCAGCGATTGACCAAAAAACCATGGAAATTCATCACCAAAAACACCATGGCACATATATTACGAACTTAAATAATGCACTCGAGGGTCATGCTGCGTTTGATACGTGGTCAATAGAGGATATACTTGAAAATTTGGACAAGATACCAGAAGACATTAGAACAGCTGTGCGCAACAATGGCGGTGGCCACTATAACCACACTTTGTTTTGGGAAAGCTTAACACCAGGTGGCAAGCCAATGAGCGAAGCCTTCAAGACGAGATTGGAAGCGACCTTTGGATCCGTTCACGCATTCAGAGATGCATTCAAAGATGCTGCGCTCAAACGTTTTGGCAGTGGTTGGGCATGGCTCGTATTGGTTGACGAAGAACTTAAAATTGTGAGCACGCCAAATCAAGATGCACCAATTTCCGTAGGTCAAAAAGAACTGTTGGGCATTGATGTTTGGGAACATGCTTATTATCTAAACTATCAAAATCGACGTGCAGACTACATTGAAGCATTTTGGAGCATTGTAGATTGGGAAGCTGTTGAATCGCGCTTGTAGACCTAAAATCATATCTATATCAATAGGGCTCAGGGAGAATCGAAAGATTTTTTCTGAGCTTTTCTTTAGAGGTAACTGTATAATTCCACCATTAATTTGTTATAATGAATAAATGATATTGCGTATTGGAGGAGGATGTATGAAATTTGTGAACTGGAACGTCAACGGCATTAGAGCTTGTTTGAACAAGGGCTTTATGGATTATTTTAATCAAGCGGATGCTGATTTTTTCTGTCTTCAGGAAATTAAACTATCTGAAGGTCAAATTGAATTGGTTTTAGATGGTTATCATCAGTTTTG
>CAYLNI010000046.1:0-15269 GCA_964384705.1 uncultured Fusibacter sp. | reverse complement strand
GTACAGCGATTTTTACGAAGCATCTGCCAATTAGCCATACAAATGGCATTGGGATAGAAATTCACGATCAAGAAGGCCGTGTCATCACCCTTGAATATGACGATTTTTATTTAGTGACTGTCTATACGCCAAATTCAAAAGGTGCACTTGAGAGATTACCGTACAGAATGGAATGGGAAGATGATTTTAGAGCCTATTTAAAGCGTTTAGAGCTCAATAAACCAGTGATTGTCTGCGGCGATTTAAATGTCGCTCATAAAGAAATAGATATTAAAAATCCTAAGACCAACCTTAGAAGTGCCGGTTTTACGATAGAAGAAAGAACTAAAATGACGACACTTATAGAATCAGGGTTTGTGGATACGTTCAGATATTTTTACCCTGACCTCAAAGATGCTTATACATGGTGGTCTTACTTCGGTAAAGCAAGAGAAAAGAACGTCGGTTGGCGGATTGATTATTTTCTAACTTCTGAAGCATTAATTCCAAGATATGAAAGCGCAAGCATTGAACCTCAAATTATGGGGAGCGATCACTGTCCAGTTGTATTTGAGATGAAATAGTTGGTATCGATTTTGCATGGTATTATTGGTATCAAATATGGAGATTGCATAATTGAGTGATCAGGTGATGGATGCAATCTCCTCAAACAAAAAGGATGTGAGGTTTTTGGGAAATATATTTAATTGTCTTAGAGAAAATCAAACAGTCATAGAAGAATTGACCAATGCTATTGTTGTTATCGATCGAGAGGGTATCGTTAATAATGTCAATGCACGAGCACTTGAATTACTTGGTGTCACTGCAGAGTATGCTGTAGGACGACATATGCAGGAAGTATATCCCGAATCCAAATTGACTCAAACAATCCTATCCGGGGAGACTCAAAGAGCAATAAAACTTGAGATTCACGAAAAGAACTGTATTGCCTCTAGAGTACCTCTATATGCAGAAGGTGAAATTGTCGGTGCGATATCGATCTTTGATGATGTCACGAGAATTGAGCAATTAAGTAATCGCATAGAAGCAGACCGAAATGAAATGTCTGTGCTCAAAACGATTCTTGAACTCGCATATGATGGTATTATCGTCGTCGATGCTAAAGGATACATCACTATGATTTCTGAGGCATATAAAAAATTTCTAAACATCGAACTTGCTGACGTCGTTGGCAAGCATGTGACTGAGGTCATTGAAAACACACGCATGCACATTGTTGCTCAGACAGGTGTTCCAGAAGTCAATGATTTTCAGGAAATTCGTGGCGACTATATGGTGGCTACGCGTATGCCCTATTATGTCAATGGAAAAATAGCTGGTGCCATCGGAAAAGTTATCTTTAGAAATGTATCTGAACTTCAAAACATCAACAAAAAATTTGCGAGAGTCGAAAAGGAAATCAAGAACCTAAAATCGGAAATCAGTAGCTTGCATAAAGCGAAATACAGCTTAGATCAGATTATCACAAACAATGAAGAGATCAATAAGCTTAAAAGTTATGTCAATAAACTCGCACATTCCAAATCGAGCGTCCTCATACAAGGTGAGAGTGGCACCGGTAAAGAACTATTTGCCCATGCGATCCACTTATCTAGTCATCGTAGGGACATGCCTTTTGTAAAAGTCAATTGTGCGGCAATTCCAGAGAATTTACTCGAATCGGAACTTTTTGGCTATGAAAAAGGCTCTTTTACAGGTGCAGATAAGAATGGACGCATTGGTAAGTTTGAATTGGCGGATCAAGGGACCATATTCTTAGATGAAATTGGCGATATGCCGCTTCACATGCAAGCAAAAATACTCAGAGTGCTTCAAGAAGGTGAAGTAGAACGCGTTGGTTCAAATTCACCCAAGCAGATCGACGTAAGAATCATAGCTGCTACAAATCGCAATCTCAAGAGTATGGTTGAAGAAAAGTCGTTTAGAGAGGACTTATATTACAGACTTAACGTCATCAATTTTACGGTCCCACCACTTAGAGAGCGAAAAGAAGATGTCATCCTTCTATCAAAGCATTTCATTGATCTGCTCAATCGAGAGAACCATGGCAATGTGCGTGGATTGTCTGAAAAAGCTCAAATGCAATTATCCAGCTATGACTGGAAAGGCAATATACGTGAGCTTAAGAATGTCATAGAGAGAGCTTATAACATCATAGAAGGCGAAGAATTTGTTCAATTATGGCATCTACCGGCCAACATAAATAATGGAAAAACGGCCTCAACGGGTGAACCTCTTAAAGAACTCGTAGACAATGCAGAAAAGAAAATCATTTTAGAGCGATTAATCTCTTTTAGTGGCAACAAAACAAAAACTGCTGCGGATTTAGGGATTTCAAGAATGGCACTTCATAAAAAACTCGAAAAATTTGAGATGAAATAATGCGGTTTGACAATGCCGTGCATTATATGTGTAAAAAAAGACTTACAACTTATAAAAACACTACTATTGTGTAAACAAATAGTTACAATGGCAGTGAATAGATAAAACAAGTGTAATCAATTCGTTACACTTGTTTTATTTTTATCACTATTTTGTTGCAAAATAGTGTGGTTTTGAATGAGTATGTCCGGTATATGTGCCTAATTCATAAAAAAGTGTTCTAAAAGTTGGCACGGGTTTTGCGTATTGTATATGTGAAAGTGTAACGAAGTATAGAAAGGATGGTTTTATGATTAAGACACTAAGGAACCCAAGGTATTTCAATGCGATTTATCAGATATTGCTTTTATTGGTTGTTGCTCAGCAGATCTATTACCCACAAAATTACAAGTATGTTCACCTGGCATTGGTGTTCATCCGCATGGTACTTTCAGAGGTATATGTGATCGAGTTTCGCTATTTAAAGCATGAGCAGTATTTTGTAATGGCAATAGTGGTTACCTCGATAGTATCCATCATGGAAGGCATTTTTTCGATTCCTTTGGGGTTTGTCTATTTGATCAGCTTGGGGGTAGCGGTAGTCATAATGAGTACTTTTATAAAGACTATGATTGACGATGCTAATAACAAAGCTGCAACAAAGAAGTTTCATCCCAAACATATAGAGATGCTAAAGAAAAACAGGACGTTCACACATGGCATTCTTTATGTGCTTCTCGGAATAAACGCACTAATCCTTTTTTATGCACTTTATGAATTAATCAAACTATTAAGTTAGGGGGACAAACAAATGTTAGGTGTATTGGCAATTATTTTAACACTATTCGCACTAATGTACTTGGCTTACCGCGGCATTACAGTACTTGTACTCGCACCGCTATTAGCGATGCTGGCTGCGATGATGTCTGGGGAAATACCGGCACTCTATGCATTATCCAGCATCTTCATGCCTGCAGCTGCAGGCTATATCAAATCGTACTTTCCAGTTTTCTTGGCAGGTGCTGTATTTGGTAAATTAATGGGCGTTACTGGCGCTGCAACTTCTATTTCACACTTTATCTCAGATAAATTTGGCAAAAAGCATGCGATTGCGGCAGTTATCGTTGCTACGAGTTTATTGACTTACGGTGGCGTATCATTGTTTGTAGTCGTATTTGCAATCTATCCAATTGGTGCGATGCTTTACAGAGAAGCGAACATTCCTAAACGACTGCTTCCTGCTGCAATTGCACTTGGTGCTTTTACGTTTACGATGACAGCAATGCCTGGTTCACCGCAATACCTCAATACAATGCCAACTAAATATTTCGGTACTGATATCTATGCAGGATTTTGGCTCGGAATCATTGGTAGCGCATGTATGTTCTTCGGTGGCTTATGGTGGTTGAATAGACGTGCTAAAAAACTCTCTTCACAAGGTGAAGGCTATGGCGAACATGAAAATGAAGGCATCAACACAAGTTTTGAAAACTTGCCTAGCTTCTGGTTGTCAATTGCGCCAATCATCATTGTATTTGTCGTAAACTATGTTTTGACGAATTGGTATTTCAAATTACCATCTGTTATTGCAAAATATACAGCATATGATGAAAAAGCGACTATCGATGGTACATGGGCTGTAATCGTGGGTCTTTCTGTTGCAATCGTGTTTGTACTCATCGTCATGAGAAAATATCTTAAAAACACAAACCAACACATATTTGAGGGCGCTGTTGGTTCATTGTTGCCGATCTTCAATACGGGTTCTGAAGTTGGTTACGGCGGCGTTATCAAAGCTCTTGCCGCTTTTGCGACTGTTAAAGGTGCTATTGTTGCAATGGCTATCCCTTCAGTGTTTAAAGTCGCTTTTTCCACGACACTTCTCGCAGGTATTGTTGGTTCTTCTTCAGGTGGTACGGCAATAGCACTTGAAGTTTTAGCCCCTGAATTTTTAGCGATGAACATCGATCCTCGTGCACTTCATAGAATCATGCTGATCGCAGCGGGTGGTCTTGACTCTTTACCACACTGTGGTGCGGTAATCACGCTCTTATCTGTATGTAAAATCAATCATAAACAAGGTTACCTTGACATAGCGATGTTAACGGTTATCATACCGATGATCACAGTTATTGTCGTGTGTCTTGCTTACCTGGTATTTGGTATCGTTTAATAGCATTTGGGCAGGTTTAGCGTCTGCTGAGCCTGCCTATTCTTCTAAAAGTAGAATATAAAGTCGGGATTTAAATAGAAGATAACAGATGGCACTGTTATCGAAAATTTGGAGGGTAGATCATGAACAAGGTGATGACGCTTGAAGCGGCAATTGGACTTATTAAAGATGGAAGCACTATAGCAGTCGGTGGCTTTGTCGGCAATATGCATCCCGAAGCTTTGAGCAGAGGGGTAGAGGAAAGCTATACGCATGCGGGTCACCCTAAGGACTTGACACTCGTATATGCTGCAGGACAAGGCGATGGAAAAAATAGAGGACTCAATCATTTTGGTCAAGAAGGCATAGTTAAGCGCGTTGTGGGTGGTCACTGGGGACTTGCTCCGAAACTTGGAAAGCTGGCACTAGATGAAAAACTGGAAGCTTATAATTTTCCACAAGGCGTCATATCACATTTATTTAGAGAGATAGCTGGTAAAAAACCGGGCGTAATTACTAAAGTTGGTTTAAAAACATTTGTTGATCCGAGACTTGAGGGTGGCAAAATCAATAAAACAGCTAAAGATGATTTGGTTGAACTCATTTCACTTGGCGGGGAAGAATGGTTATTTTATAAGACGTTTCCAATTAATGTCGCATTTATCAGAGGTACTTATGCCGATTCAGCAGGCAATTGTACATTCGAAAAAGAAGCGCTCAGTCTTGAGATGCTTTCAATCGCACAAGCTGCAAAAAATTCTGGCGGCATTGTCATCCTTCAAGTAGAAAAAGTGGTCGCAGAGGGAACACTCAACTACAAAATGGTGAAAATTCCTGGAATTTATGTTGATGCAATCGTCGAAGCAAAACCTGAAGATCATATGCAAACATTTGCCGAACAATATAATCCTTCATACAGTCAAGATATTAGAGTACCCGTAAAGAGCATTTTACCACTTGAACTTTCAGAAAGGAAACTCATCGCAAGACGTGCTGCAATGGAGCTCAAACCCAATGCGATCACAAATCTTGGGATTGGGATGCCCGAAGGCGTATCAATCGTTGCAAATGAAGAGGGAATCAATGGTCTTATACTTACGACAGAAGCCGGAACAATCGGTGGCGTTCCAGCAGGTGGCCAGAGTTTTGGCGCTGCGACGAATCCAGACATGATTATTGATCAACCCTATCAATTTGATTTTTATGACGGTGGTGGTCTTGATGTTGCATTCCTTGGTTTGGCTCAGTGCGATGCCAGAGGCAATGTCAATGTATCAAAGTTCGGACCAAAAGTACCTGGATGTGGTGGCTTCATCAATATCTCTCAAAATGCAAAAAAAGTCGTCTACTGTGGTACTTTCACAGCTGGAGGCCTTGAAGTCGCCATTGAAAATGGCATGCTAAAAATTTTAAAAGAAGGTAGTTCCAAAAAATTCTTAGATGACGTTGAACAAGTCACTTTTTCTGGGGATTATGCCTTTGAAACAGCACAGCCTGTCATCTACGTCACAGAACGTGCCGTATTTGAAATTACTGAAAAGGGTCTTACTCTTACAGAAATTGCCCCTGGTGTAGATTTGGAACGTGACATCGTCGGACAAATGGCTTTTAGACCTGCTATTTCAGAGACCCTAAAGCTGATGGACGCAAGAATATTCAGAGAAGAAAAGATGGACTTACAAATATAAGGAGTGACATTATGAGATTGAATGGCAAAGTGGCTGTCGTAACTGGCGGCGCACAAGGTATAGGTAAATCAATCTGTGAGACGTTTGCAAGAGAAGGCGCAAAAGTCATCGCAGTAGACATGAACGCGGCTGTATTTGAACAAGAAGCGATCAAAGGCTATGCACTTAATGTAACAGATCGTGCTGCTATAGAAATTTTCGTTGAAGCGATTACAAAAGAATACGGCAAAATCGACATCCTCGTAAACAACGCAGGTATCACTAGAGACGCGTTGATCCATAAGATGACTGAAGACATGTGGGATGCTGTTATCAACGTCAACCTTAAAGGCGTATTCAACATGGCACAATTCATCGGACCTGTGATGATGGAACAAGGACAAGGCAGCATCATCAACATCGCATCTGTCGTTGGCGAATATGGCAATGTCGGACAATCCAATTACGCGGCGACAAAAGCAGGCGTCATCGGTCTTATGAAGACTTGGGCAAAAGAATTCTCAAGAAAAGGCGCAGCCGTTCGAGTGAACAGTGTGGCACCTGGTTATGTAAATACTGAGATGATGCAAACGGTTCCAGATAAAGTGCTCGATCCGATTAGAGAAAAGACGATGCTCGGAAGACTTGGCGAACCGCAAGAGATTGCAAATGCTGTGCTTTTCCTCGCAAGTGACGAATCGTCATTCATTACAGGACACAACTTATCCGTCAATGGCGGTTTGAGATTATAGGAGGCTATATGAGAGAAGTTGCAATCGTATCCGCTGTGCGTACACCTGTAGGTTCATTTGGCGGCGCACTCAAAGACCTCTCAGTCGTCGATTTAGGCGTCATCGCTGCAAAAGAAGCACTTAATCGTGCCAATTTAGAGGCAATGCAAATTGATGAAGTCATCATAGGCAATATTTTAAGTGCAGGCCAAGGTCAAAACGTGGCGAGGCAAATCGCTATCAAAGCGGGACTGCCTGTTGAAACACCAGCTATGTCATTAAACATTCTTTGTGGTTCTGGCCTTAGAGCTGTTAGTCTTGCTGCTCAAATCATCAGCAGCGGCGGAGCGGATGCCATACTATGCGGTGGGTCGGAGAGTATGTCAAACGCACCTTACTTGGCGATGCAAAATAGATGGGGCAGTAAAATGGGCCATGTAGAGATGCAGGACCATATGATAAAAGACGCTTTGACGGATGCCTTTAACGATTACCACATGGGCATCACGGCAGAAAATATCGCCGATCAATGGGCGATTACTAGAGAAGCACAAGATGTGTTTGCGACGGCAAGTCAAAACAAAGCCGAAGCAGCGCAGACACAAGGGCGCTTTAATGATGAAATCGTACCTGTTGTGATAAAGACGCGCAAAGGTGATGTCATCGTCGACAAAGACGAATACATCAAACATGGTGTGACATTTGAGAGCTTGCAGAAGCTCAGACCGGCTTTTAAAAAAGACGGTTCAGTCACTGCTGGCAATGCATCGGGCATCAACGATGGTGCAGCTATGGTCATCGTAATGAGCCTCGAAAAAGCGCAGGCGATGAATCTCGAAGTATTGGCGCTTGTAAAAGGATTTGGCACGAAAGGCGTCGATCCATCTATCATGGGTTATGGGCCAGTTCCAGCGACACTTGCGGCGCTAAAAAGTGCCAACTGGTCTGTTGACGATCTCGACCTCGTTGAAGCCAATGAAGCCTTTGCGGCACAGTCGCTCGCAGTCGTGAAAGATCTAGGTTTGAAACCAGAAATTGTCAATGTCAATGGTGGTGCAATCGCCATAGGCCATCCAGTCGGTGCGAGTGGCACGCGTATCTTAGTCACTTTGATACATGAGATGCAAAAGCGAGATGCCAAAAAAGGTCTTGCGACACTGTGTATCGGTGGCGGTATGGGCACTGCACTTCTCATTGAGAGACCGTAAAAAGAGGCGTATCCTAAGGCTTTCCATAACCCTTAAGATACGCCTTTCCCTATTTTTTGTGATATTGGTTCGTGTGTGGGTCATAACTAAACCCTGCATCTGATAATATCCCATCAATTTCGAGAAAATTCAGTTCCATGTCATCGCACAAGGTGTCCATATTTGGGTAAAAATCCCTAAGATTCATATTGATGATTCCGAGTAAAATGATCGGATCATTCGGCATTTCAAATTGCATGGATTGCCTCCTTTTTTATTATCTATTATGATGCTATAATGTAAAATATAGCCATTCATAAGTCATCATAATTATGTTCTGAGCTGAAATATAACGTATAGAAATGCAGGAGGAAGATATGAATAAAAAAATGATCATCGCCATAGTGGCGGTGCTTGGTGTCGTACTCGCAGGAACGTTGGGTTTTACAGTCGTCAAAGGGGTTATGATCAAGAGTGATCCAGTCAATCACTTGCTTTATAGCGCTGCACAAAACAAATATGAGGCAGTAGATGCAACGATGAGCGGAAAACTTCTCATTGATGAGACCGCTTTGTCAGAATCTATGGGGTATTTTTCCTCAGATCCAGTAGCATTATCCAAATTTATGTCAACGATGTTTAATAAAGTCGCTTTTACAGGTGATGTTAAATGGAAAATGGATCTTGATTCTAAAGAATTATACTTAAAAGAAGCAATGTCACTTAATTACGGCGATAAACCCCTGTTTAAAATGGGTGTATCCCTTTATGACGAGCAATTGTTGGCTTATAGTGAAACATTTTCAGATAAAACGTTTGTCTTATCAAAAAAAGATATCTTTGACATGATATATGCAGAGAGCGAAATTGATCTCAATGCTTTGAATATGGACAAGTATATCGATATATTGAACATGGAAAATGATCCGCTTTATAAAGCCCTAATGAAAGACACAAAAGGCTATGAAGCGATCTTAAGAGATAGCCTGAAATCGCTGAAGAAAGTCGGAAAATCTGATGTCGTATTATCAGATGGCAAAACTATCAAATGTGATACTCTTGAGATGTCACTTACGATGGATGAAATGACAAAACTCGCAATTGACGTATTTAACGAAGCAAAAGCAGATGCTGAATTAAAAGCGCTTGTCAAAGGCAAAATGATAGAAGTGCTCAATCTCATGATAACATCTGAAGATTATATCTTATTGAAAATCGATGCCGCAGAAATCACGACAGCCATAGAAGATATCGAAGCAAATTTTGATGAATTATGGAACGGTACATTTGATGAAATGATATTTGCTTATCAAGATGCACAATATGAACTTAGTAAAACGATGTCAAATGATTCAAACTACGTAATCCGTTTTGCAATCGATTCAAAATACAACCTTAGAAAAATGGACTATTCAACTTCAGTCATGGGTATTGGCATTGAGCAGTCGGTCGTTTACAATGCTTTCAATGAAGATGTCAAAATTGATGAAGTTCTTGATCCAGAAAAAACCGTCAACATCAAAGAGATTGCTGAAGATGATGTCTATGCGAATGAAATTGGTATGGAAATGTTAGATCAAGGTCTGACAAACATTATTGAAGGTGAAGCATTAACAATGATCATGGACGATTTGAAAACCAATGCAGCACTTTTACCTGAACCGGAAAATCAAAGCATCATGGATATGGTCAATTACTTCTATGAAAATAAAGCGTCGCTAAAAGATATGATATTAGGTTCAATGGGGCTTGAGTATTAATATGGCTCTTCAAAACAGCAATAGAATCATAGAAATGGATATTATCAGAGGTTTCGCGTTATTCGGCGTCTTGCTTGTCAATATGACGATGATCGATGCGACCATGTATTCGTATGAATCGCCAAGTCTATTGATTCATTTATTTGCAGTCGGTAAATTTTATACCTTGTTTTCCATGTTGTTCGGTCTCGGCTTTTTCTATTTTATGAATAAGCCAGACGGAACAGTATTAGATGGGTACTTATTTAAAAGGCGACTCATCGCTTTGTTTTTCTTTGGACTGTTACACCTCATTTTCGTTTGGTATGGCGACATTTTACACGTCTACGCTATAACGGGTGCTGTCTTGTTAAACAGTCGAAACAGAAGTGTTAAGGCTCTATTAAAGACTTCCGTCTCACTATTTGTTTTATCTACGTTTATGTTTGCTTGGTTTAAAAGCAGTGGCGGGACACAAGTGGACATGTCCTCGGTGATGCAAGATGCTGAAATAGCTTATACACAAACGTCATACTTTGGTATGCTCTACTACCGATTGACCCACGAATTGCCTATGCTCGCATTTAACTTTATTGCCGTTCTTCCGAAAATTCTGTCGCTTTTTATGTTTGGTTACTACATAGGGAAACGACAAATATTTTCATCTTTAGAAGATAATAAGCTACTTATCAATCGCACATGGCGAATAAGCGGTATCATTGCATTGGTATGTGGCCTTGGCTACGTGTTGACTATGGGCGAATTGATTGCCTTGCGATTAGAAATGTTGGCAGTCGTATTTGATGAATTATTGACGATTAGTGGTGCGCTTTTTTACGCAACGTCATTAATCCTACTTTATCAATCTGAGCGTTTCAAAAAAATAGTCTCTCCACTTCAGTATGCAGGTAAGGTGGCTTTGACAAATTATTTGGTGCAAACGATTTGCTTTACGACCCTGTTTTATGGTTATGGCGTGGGTTTATACGGAAAAATACCGAATTGGGCATATTTCCCTATAGCGGTTGCATTTTACTTGATTCAAATCGGCCTATCAAAATGGTGGTTGTCACAGCAAGTGCTTGGTCCTATGGAAAAAATTTGGCGCAAGTTTACTTACTCGCAAAGTCGCTAAGTGGTCTAGGACCTCGAATCACGCGTCTGATGATGCGGAGATTGCCATCGTTGTCAGGAACGGTACGCCATTCAATTAGAGAGATTTGATTGTCAACGATCTCAATCCCCGTAATATTTCGCGGGAATATGCAGCACCCTGTATTAAAATATGGCAAGTCGCCCGGCTTTGGAAATTTTGGCCGATGCGTATGCCCTACTATAAGCACTTTATTATAAGCGGCTATAAATTTCGAATAATTGATTTCGATTTTATGCCGCTTGTGTGCGTTTTTGGCAGGACTTGCTGGGTTTTGAAAGCCAACAGTATGAAAATAGCGCCAAAAGTATCGGTTTAGTGTGCGCATAACAGGCCAAATTTGGTCGTTGATAAAATCGCCTTGATGGCCATGGACCACGAAAATTTCTAGTGGAATTTTATCATTTACAAGGACTACCGCTTCATGGACTTTGATTCCTTGAAACAATACCTTGGTGTCATCCTCGTATTCATCATAAAAAGTGTATAGATTTTTTTTGACGTTCTTTGGATTTTCAAAGGTCATATTGTGGTTGCCATATAGCATAATGAATCTATGGTCGTCATGAAACTTTTTAAGAAGCATAAAAACAGGACTATGTGCATACCTTATGATATGAAATTTTGTTTGTTCCCACAGTTCATCGCCATCGCCGACCTCAATATAGGTAAACCCATTCTTAAAATAGTATTCCATTGCGTGGAAATAGATATTCTGATTATGGGCAAATTCGTCAGATAGACTATTGTCCCCTCGATGTACGTCGCTGAAAAATATGATTCGCGTATCTTCGTTAAAGGGGACCTTGTATGCATTTTCATAGGCAGATAAGAGTTTTTTTAGTGTATTCATGGTCATCGCCTCCATCAGAATCATACCCTTTTTTACATAAGTCATAACATAAAGCCTAGAACGATTGAATCGAATCTAGGCTTTATTGCAATTTTTTCAATTATATCATCTTGTGCTGTGTGAAGCCGTTAATGAGATCAAAGGCGTTCAGACCTTTGATCCAACTTGGCGGTATGTTTGAATAGCCAAGTGTTGCACCTAAAATCATGCCGACGAGCATGCCTCTACCAGCTGAATCGCCGCCACCAAGCACGTTTTGTTTCATGGCTTCATCAAATTGCGTTGCATATTTTATTATGAGATACATAGACGCAGGAAACGCAAATTGACTTGAACAACTCTGGCCTATGTCTTTGATGACCTCAGTGGTATCATCTTCAAGTCGCGTTTCAAGTTTTTGAATGGTTGAATGAATCGCAGGATAATCTTGACTGATGTTGTGAATCGATTCAAGAAGTGGCTTCCCTATGATGAGCTCAAGTAAAAGGTCGGCAATAAATTTGCCATACATAAATAACGCGTCATTGTTGTGTGTCAACATCGTTTGCTTCTCAATGTATTTAACGAGCACCGGATCATCAAAGTGATAAAAAACGAGTGGCGCTATTCTGACCAAACCGCCGAGTTCATCGGAAGACGATCCTTGATTTGACATACTGTCTAAAAGCTGAAGAGACTCCTTGGAAGCCCGATCCATATACCCTTCATATTTATTCATATAGGTCAGCCAATGTGTTTTGAAGACATCTAGTGCAAACCCTTGATTTGATGCAATGCTCTTCAAGAGCAATAAGCTTTGATCGCCATAATGTGTAAAATCGCCTTTTCTTTTACCGCTATGAAAACTATCTTTAGAAGGAGATATATAGCCTTCTAATTTATCGATTTCTTGTTTCAATTTGTCTGTATCGTAAACCCAGTGTAATCCTAAGGCGTAGGCATCACCGACGAAGGCGCCAAAGAGCATTCCCTTTAATCGTTCCATATTATCCTCCTTCACAGATTGGTGGAACTGTTAGTGTAACCATTGATTGGTGGAACCGTTATTTTTTAAATGCGACGCGAATAAGGTCAGTTTCTGAATATCTTGCGATAGCGTATAGCGCATCAGAAAGTCTATTGACGTATTTAATGAGCTCAGGTCTAATTTGTTCTTCCTCATTGAGGGACAATATGCGACGCTCGGCACGTCTGCACACTGTACGAGACACGTGAAGGGCAGCGCTTAGCAAGTTGCTACCTGGAATGATGAACTGAAAAACTTCATTGCGATTCATGAGGTCCAAATAGTGATCGATGATATCTTCGAGCCATTTGACATCTGTATCGGCGACCTTTTCAGGGAAGGTGTTGCCATCTTGCGTAGCAAGTTCTCCAGCAACATTGAAGAGTGACCTTTGAAATTTTAATAGAAGATCCGTGATTTCTGCATCAGCGCTGTATTGTCTGGCAAGACCTAGAGATGAATTGAGTTCATCAATTGTGCCATAACTTTCAACGCGTATGGAATCTTTAGGCACTCTAGTGCCATCATAAAGACTCGTTTCTCCGGTATCGCCTGTTCTAGTGTAAATCTTTAGCATATATTCCTCCCGTAATCGTTTGATTACATATTATGTACCCTGTTTTTTTATTTAAACACTTTTGATTTTTTAAAAGTAGAATTTACAAATGCACATGATATAATGATAATGAGGGAGAATTTTTTATTTTTCTTTATTTACAGAATAAATCATTATGGAGGTCAATATGGGACATTTTAGATGTACGGTTTGTAGTTATGAATACAAGCCAGAACGTGGTGATTGGATGCATGACATCCCAAAGGGAACGGCATTTGAAGATCTGCCTGACGACTGGCGTTGTCCGACATGCAATCAACCGAAAATGGCATTTGTACCTGTTGATCAGGAAAAATAGGAGGCTGACATGATAACAAAATACGATCATATCACAGAATACTTTGAAAATACTTTCGATTTATCACGCATTAAAAGATTACCAATAACAGATAAATTCAGATTGATCAATTACATCAAACTTGTCAGTAAAGCAAACGATGTCGCAAAAGGCGCTGATATTGATGCCATAACAAAATCGCCTTTATACAACATAGACAAGACTTTTCACCTTTTTATCTCTTTGCTTGCATCTGATCTTTCCACTGAGACTATTTCAGATGTCATAGAGTGCTACGCGCATAACTTTGATGAAAGTGATGTGTATTTTGCTAAGATTGCTATCTTGGGTTCAGGTGCGCTTATGATACAAAAGGGCATTGAAACCAATGCCATTATCAGTTATCAGATTGCTTTACTTGGTGAAGAATTTTTAAAGAGCAATTATCAAAGAATTTTCAATGAAAAAGACGTACTCGATATCACTGATGAAAATGAAATCAATATTAAATACAAAAATTTCGACATGACCTACCGCAAGCTAAAATATGACATGTTGGCACTTAGACACATCAAGAGAGATCAAGGTCACACAAAATTGAGAGAAGTGATTTTCAAACATTATAACAATCGAGATTTAAAACTCTATTTTTCATTGCTCGATGTTCATGATAAGAAAATCTCAGAGTACTTATACCGTAAGTTGATGAAAGATTCTCCAAAATTGGATCGGTTTTTACTGACAGCAAGCCGTTGCATGATACGTGATATCGACATCATCGATATGCATTTCTTGCTCAACGCCGTAATCGGTAAGTATACGAATTTCAGCAAACCATACAGTGAAGTCGTCGAAGAGATTAAACTCAGAGAAAATGAAATTCTCGATAGCATCAAATGAATCGCTATTCAAAAATTGCCTATTTCAGCATCTTAGCTTTAATTTCTTTAAGCCAATTCCTTCAGGGCAATTATATCTTGGCAACGTTACTCACTTTTATCACGGGTGTTGCAATACCTTTTTATGAAAGGCGTGAAGCAAAGAGACAATTTTATCTCGCACTGAGGAAGCTCTATGTATGTGTGGACCTTGATGCCTTTATAAAAGAACGTGAACGATTGGTAATGCACGCACTTTATAAAAGCGCTTGTAAGACACCTTTGAGACTCTTATCGATTATTGAAGCGTATTATAATGGAAATCGCGAGTCGTTGGTTGGCGAGCTATTGCAATTGCCCCAAAATACAGATTACCAATTTTGGATAGACTGCTATATAGGATTATGTGAAGCTGAACGCATTGAACCTACAGTTCTCAGACAACATCTTGACAGGGTGCCACGTTATTACCGTGAAATTGCACTTCAACGTATAGAAGTGCTCGAGCTCAAGCGTAAGTTACATGATGACAAGGATGCCGATACGAGCGAAATTGAAGCACTTAGAGAGCATGTGACGTTTAATTTATTCGTCGCTGAATTGACTCATCTCTTGATGGTACGCGCTCAAAATGAACGCATTAGAAACT
>CAYLNI010000045.1:18830-19053 GCA_964384705.1 uncultured Fusibacter sp. | reverse complement strand
GCCTTTAGTGTCCATACTATAATTAATTATCGGCAATGATTATAGTTTACATAAGTATGAGAAATAAAAAAAAAGGAAGCATCCACAGAAAATTTCTATGGCTGATTCCTTGATTTTATTATTTGATCATTCGGATTTATAACTGATACGTTTTAATTTTACGATAAAGCGTTGCGCGACTGATTCCAAGCACTTTTGCCACATCTTCCAGCGCTTCGCCACT
>CAYLNI010000045.1:8527-18820 GCA_964384705.1 uncultured Fusibacter sp. | reverse complement strand
GTCCATACAAAGCCATCGCCGAGCGAATTGCCTCTTCTTCCAGTTGCGCAATTGAGCGTATGTCTGAAGCATGTTGAATATCAGATACTTTTGATGCTCGTGACCCATGTCCAATGGCAATGCGTTTTGGCAAGTGTCTCATTTCAAGGACGTCGTCATCACAGACATTGACTGCATATTCAATGGCATTTTCTAGCTCTCTGACGTTTCCTGGCCAATCGTGCGACTTCATTACTTCAATAAAATCCTGTGACATGACAGGTATTGCCTTTTGAAGCTTTCCGCACCATTTTTCAACGAGGTACTTTGCTGTGAGCAGCAAATCATCTTTGCGATCTCTAAGTGGTGGTACGTGGATGGGGATTACATTTAGGCGATAATAAAGATCCTGTCTAAATGAACCCTCGAGTACTTTCTCCTCCAGATCCGCATGCGTTGCGGCGATAACTCTTACATCGACATCAATGGGCTTGTTGCCACCAAGTTGATCGATCTTTTTTTCTTGTAACGCTCTAAGTAACTTAGCTTGAAGATGAAGCGGCATATCTCCGATTTCGTCCAAAAATAAAGTGCCTTTATTGGCAAGCTGAAATTTACCGGGTTTACCACCTCTTTTTGCGCCAGTGAATGCACCTTCCTCATAGCCGAATAACTCACTTTCCAATAAGTGATCGGGAATAGCGGCGCAATTGATCGCAACAAAAGGCATCTGATTGCGCTGACTCGAATGATGAATGGCTCTGGCAAACAGCTCTTTACCCGTGCCACTTTCACCTAAAATCAACACTGTTGAGGCACTACTAGCCACCTTTTTCGCCAATCCCTTTGCGCTTAGTAACGCCTCAGATCCACCTATGATAAAATCAAATCCAGTCGTCACAGTATCGAGCATCATGTCGTTGACGGTATTCATCACTTCTTCCATGGATTTGATGGTGATAATAAACCCCTTAATCGTATGATGCACCTTGATCAAAGCGACGTCGTAAACGCCTCTTAAACCATTGGGAAATGTATAATAATGATTTTTACTGCCTTCCTTCATAAGAACAATCTGTTGCCACTGCGTCTGACCAAACAAATCTTTCAGATGCGATATGACTTTTGTTCCAAACTGTTTCTGGAACTTTCGATTGACCCTTAAAACATTGCCCACTGAATCAATGGCAATCAAGCTTGTATCCAGACTATCGACCACTACTTCAAGCTCCTTTGCAAGGAGTTCCAGAGATTCATGGCTTTCATGTTCCTTGAGTTTCGATGAGATGAGATCTGCCATGCGGTCTAGAAATGATAGGAGGTTTTCTTGATTCTCAATGAGTGCCGCTCTCTGAGTTTCTTTGAAAGCGATGAGACCTATAACGCCTATCGTTTCTCCGTCCAACCTTATCGGGCAACACACTTCGGCATGTTCATCACATTTGTCTTTGCAGTCGCAATTGAGACAGGCTTGATGCTCACCCGGATTTTCGATGATAAATCCAACGCCTTCCGTCAGTGAATAGTTGAACGCCGAATTGACGCCGACCACTTCGCCGATGCTATCTCTATATCTTCCCGTTCCAGCCAATCTCACCCTATCTTTGTCGACGATGGTGACGTCGATGTTGACAACACTGGCGATGGCTTCACAGATCAATTGTACATTGGCAATAATTTTCTGAAGTGACATGTTGACCTCCGAGTAATCATGTTTATCAGCCCTTCAAATACATCATTCGAACAGTTTCACGTGCCCATCTTACAGCTTCCATATAAGAATCGAATAAATCTTCTTCATTGAGCTTTAAATTTTGTACTAATTCAAACGCTCTCTCCCAATCCCCGTGTTCATAGGCATTCAATAGGTTGAAGATCGGCATCAATATGCCTTCGTGTTCGATGAGCGAGTCTTTGATGGATTTGGGTAAGGAGATGCCTTCAAGTGCTTCGCTCATATTTTGATCAAGCATTGCGTCGATTGTGCTGAACAACCCCATCATGGACGCTTCATACTTATATTTCTGTAGATTTGCATGGATGGCAATTGCTTCTGCAAATTTTGTGCGAACAAGCGATAAAATCATAAGTTCTTTGGGCTTGTTACTACCTAGATCTTGCATCATCAAAATATTAATCCATCGCTCAATTTCTTTAAGTCCCATATATGTAAGTGCGCGTTTAATAGAGTACACAAGATCATCACCAGCTCTATTACTGATGATTCGCATGACTCGGTATGCTAAAGAAGTACCCTTGAAACAGTGTAAAACCCATCTTTTTAGCTTCTATAAATTCAGCCTCTGTTTCAACTTTCTCTGCCAACAACACTTTATTTTGAGCCAGTGCCATTTTGACTTCACCAATTATTGAATGTAGAGGTGTTACCATTAGATCATACTTTATGATATCAGCTAGTGAAACAAGAGGGTAATCGTCATAATTCGAGACAAAATCATCTAGAGCAATTCGATAACCTTTCTTTTTTAGGCTTAAAAGACGTTCAATGAGTTTTGTATCAACGATGACATCTTCTAAAACTTCTATGATTAGTCTATTGCTCTCAATGAGTTCAGGGAAATCTGAGTTGATAAATTCTGCATCAAAATTGATAAAAGCGCGCTTATCATCGACGATTTGATCAATACCTGACTCAAACAAATTACTAATGACACTTGCCGTAGCATGTGTGGCAGATGCCCCAGTAAAATTGGTCGAGTCGCTACCTTCTCTAAACAATAGTTCATACCCATAGACTTCCATAACTGTATTGAAGATGGGTTGCCTTGCAATAAACATCGCCTCACACTCCTATTTCTCTTGCCTTTTATATTGGTGTTGTTCTCTTTATAATATCACTTTACTTATAAAAAGGCACGAAAAAATAAAATGGGACAAAGGCCTGAAAACAAGCATTTGTCCCATTTAGTTCCAAACTTGATAATTGATTGACTCACTTCTCACTTAGAAAAATCATAGATATTTGGCTTCAAATTTCTCTACCATTTCCGTATATTTTACTTGTATGCCTTTGGCTGTTTGCTCTTGCTCAAACGCTTCACAATCTGAGTCAATAGCATCGAGAATCGTACGGTTCAAAGTGCGCTCAGCAAATGGATAAACCACTGCATCTTCTTTGTCGATGTGTCTGTGAAGCAGATGTGTATACGAAATTGCATTTGCAACGATATCAAGAATTGCTTCTTTATCGCCTTCTTTGTGTGCCAATAGTGCGGCATCAAGCTGTGACATGTGCAATCTGCCTAAGTCATGCTCTACGAGCATGCCGTGTGTCACAAGTTTTTCAGCAGCAGGACCCGCATGCTTGACCATCTCGTCAAACAAGAAATTTTCTTCTTTGCCATGATGATGATGGTCTGCGTATGTTCTAACAAAATCGATCATCTCTGCGAAATCATCATAGTTGATTCTGCCCGTTTCAAGTGCTCTGAAGCACGCTTTTCTCACAATTTGGAGCATGCGTTTGATGAGTACATGCTCTTCTACCATTAACTCGATACCGTTCATGCAGCCCTCCTAACGAGTTTAAACTCGTTTTCAGAAGGAACAAGCAGTTCAAAATCACCTGCAACAAACCCTTGCAACCACTCAGCTCGGAGTGCGTCATGTACTTTTACATCGCCTTTTACTGCCGTCCAATAATCTGTATGAATGCACATTTTTTTAATCCAAATCATGGCGTTATCGTCGGCTGAAACCGGTTGGTTAACACGGTCACATGGCATGCCTTCAAGTAGGTAGTCATAGATTGCTTTGAACATTTCTTGAGGACTTTCCATTGATCCCGGATAACTGTCGAATGCGTGTTTGCCATTTTCATGATATAGCTTTTTCAACATGTCCAGTGTCAGAATCTTATTGTTCAACGCATGTGTGATGACATATGCCATGCGGTACTCTACGCTTTGGATTTTTGTTTGCAACCATCCGTGGATATTGCCACCGTCGATGACTTCACTTAACTCAGAACGTTCTGGTGCACCAAATTCATGTGCTGTATAATGTCTGATCAGCTGGACGTCTTGTCCCTGTGCTTCTATTAACTCGTAGATGGAATCAAGTAGATCTTCATGCCATTGAATTTTATTGTAAAGCCAATAGTGGATTGGTCCTAAAAATGCGCTCATTTGATTTCTCCTAATTTCGTTTTAATTTTTCTATTGATTGAATTACACTTGATTGAACTACATTACACTTGATTGAATTACATTACGCTTGATTTAGTGCTGCGATCAATTTGTCGATGCTAAGGCCATGTACCATACATGCTTCTTCAAGCGTCTCAGCTTGAGCGGATGGACATCCGACACAGCCCATTCCAAAGCTTGAAAGTACCGCTACTGAATCTGGATAACTTCTTACCACACTGCCTATTGTCATATCTTTTGTAATCATTTTAAATGCCTCCTAAATTTTCTTTTATTATGTGCTACACGTCAAAAGAACCTGTAATCATATTTTCTAATATGACTATAACAGGTTCTTTGTGGTCTTTCGGTTACTTAGGTTACATTTTGTCTTTCATAAGGGCAACGAATTTTCTACCTAAAATCGGATCAAATTGTGTGCCGATATGTTTTTTTATCTCTTCAATGCCTTCTAAAGGCGTCATCGTTTCTTTGTAATGGTCCGTTAGCGTTATGGCACTGTAAACATCTGCTATGGAAATGATGCGGCTCATAAGTGGGATCTCATCACCTGCTAAGCCTTTTGGATAGCCTTTTCCGTCCCATCTCTCATGATGGGCGAGGACAATATCAGCACATTCGGACATTTCATTGACAACACTGAGAATTCTATACCCTATATCTGGATGTGATCTGATCGTTTCCATCTCCGTTGACGTCAATGTCTCATTTTTGTAAAGCACCTTTTGATCGATGGCAATTTTACCAATATCATGATGGCGTGCTGCGGTTTTAAGCGTTTCCATCTCCGTTTGGTTAAATCCCATGGCATTTCCCAGCATTTCACTATAGGTTTCTACCGCTTCTGCGTGAATGGCTTCTGCATCACTTGATTCAAACAATGATTCGAGCAACTTAGCGACCATTTGCTCTTTGATTTTTGGCGCTTCAAACAGCTTTCTCTTATACATCTGATCTTCTGCATATTTCATGACATCCACGATTGAATCACCCATACCCATTTTCGTAGCACTACCAAAGGCGACTGAAAGGCTTAAGTTATAGAATTTGACGTCTTCACATGCAGAAATGATTCTCTTTATCAGTTCTTGGGTGACATCATGTGTCGTATGCGGTAGTATGATGACGAACTCATCTCCACCGAGTCTGCATATGATATCATCTGCGCGGAAGACCTTCTTTAAAATCTCAGAAAAACTAATCAAAAGTTTGTCCCCAGTAGGGTGCCCGAAACAGTCGTTGACGAGCTTAAGTCCGTTGACGTCCGCCATGATGACGCTGAGTGGTGTATTTCTATTGACATCAAGTCTTTCAAGCTCCTCTTCGAACATATGTCGATTAAATAGTCCTGTCAGCTGATCGTGATAACTTAAGTACTTGATATTTTCCAGACTCTCATAGTGGCTCGTCATGTCTCTCACGAGTGCAATTACTTCATTTTTACCGCTACGTATCAATCGCACTTCAAAAATTCTTTTAACGTCATCCACAGTGATTTCAAGATCCATATGATGAAGTTCATTGATTCTTGACATATTGTCAATCGCTTCCTTCAACTTATCACCATAAGGCACAGGCATGATATCAGATAGCTTGCGCATGATCATGTCAGATCGCTTTGGAAATGGCGTATCTGCGCCTTCAATTTTACATTCTAAAACGCGGGAATCGTTGTCAATCAAGAAAATGCCATCTGGTATGGCGTTGATGATCGCTTTGTTTTGACTCTGCGAGTGACTGAGTTGTTCATTTGCCTCAAAAAGTGCCCTTGTTCGGGACTGTACTAAGTAATTCAGCGCAACGATCCATAGCGTGCCAAAGATCATAAGTAAACCGACACCGATCATCCAAAATCGGTATCGATAGATAAAACTGTTTGTATTTTGAGAATTTTTTGGATTTGCACTGAACGCAGCAAAAAAGCTAAGTCCGACTGTTTCGTCCTCAAGCGTTTTACCGATGCTACTTTCCTCAGTATAAGCTGCTTGTTCCGTGACATCTTCATAGATTGTATGCATAAACATACTATGTATTCCAACGGCCAACAATAAAGCAGCGAAAACAAATATGATTCCTGTGCCGATTTTTTTGCGCACAAACACCCCTCCAACAAAGTAATTAAGTGTTGTATACCCATTTAATCGACTTTAATTCTTACTTTTTTAAAAGCTGTTTAAGTATAACCATTTGAAAGCTTCAGGAAAGCGTCTTGCCCACTCGGTCTCAAAATGTGTTGCCCCTTCTTCGATGACAAGCTTAACATCTTCTCTCGGAACGCCATGCTCTAAAAGTGTTTTCTCTACTGCAAGCGTTCCGTCGACATATAATTTATTGAAACCTTCAACCGTTTTATTGCTGGTTTCTTCAGTGCCGATATCAAGGTACCATTTTGTTTTATAGGTCGTATCGATTCTTGAAAGATGATTCAAAAGCGCTTTGTCCGCAAACCAAACTGCCGTAGAAAATGCGCCTATCTTACTAAATATGTGTGGATATGTAGCGCCAAGGTAAAGCGAAATAAAGCCACCCATTGAACTGCCTGCCACACCTGTATTGTCGCGATCGGGCAGCGTGCGATAATGGCCATCGATATAGGGTTTCAATGTATCAACCAAAAACTGTCCATATTGGATCCCTTGGCCACCCATCACCCTATCATACCCACCGATTTCTTTGAGTTCTTCTATGCGCTCAGTCACCCATGGCGAATATTCGTCCAATCGTTCCAAATCGGGTGCATTGTCGATACCCACGACGATGGCACCGCCATAGCCATTTGTTTTCATCACGTTATCAATGGCCGTATGTACATCCCAAATTTCGCCGTAGGCTGCTGTTTCCCTATCGAATAAATTTTGACCGTCATGCATGTACAGGACGGGATATCTTTTTTCTGCATTTAAGTGATAATCAGATGGCGTCCATACGCGTACGAGACGTGACTTATGGAGTTGTGGCATAGAAATTGTAAATATCTCAGGTGCATTCATCTCTTTTTCTCCTGACTCATTTATTTATGAAAATTGCATAATTATGAGTTTCCATAATTATGCAATTTCATTTATATTTCTTTAAATTAGCATTATTTCTTAAACATGTGAATTGGCCTATCAACTGCTCCATGTGCGGCTTCCATGACGATCTCCGAAAGTGTCGGATGTGGATGTACGGTTTTTGCAATGTCGTAGATTGTGCCTTCCAGCTCCATGGTGATTGCCGCTTCTGCGATCATGTCAGTCGCATGTGACGCGACGATGTGGACGCCGATGACTTCGCCATATTTCTTATCGTGGACAATCTTGACGAATCCCGTCGTCTCGCCTTCTGCAACCGCTTTGCCATTTGCAGTAAGAGGAAACATGCTCGTTCCAACTTCAAAGCCCGCCTCTATTGCCCCTTCTTCAGTATAACCGATGACTCCGACTTCTGGGAAGCTATAGATACAAGATGGTACTTTGTTATAATCAATCGAGTTGTGTGATCCGTGGATCGATTCTGCAGCGATGATGCCTTCAGCTGAGGCCACATGTGCCAACATCATTTTACCGCACATGTCACCTATTGCATAGACGCCTTTAACACTGGTTTCCATGTGATTATCAACGACGACACCACGCTTGTCCACCTTAAGATTTAATGGCTCAAATCCCTTGAGGTTTGGTACGCGACCAAGACTTGAAAGAATCTTATCCGATGTAACCGTTTTGCTTTCACCGTCCACAGTATAATGAACTGTACTGCCATCAACTTTGACGATCTGAGCATTTAAGACGATGTCCACGCCTTCACTGATCAAATGTTTTTGAATGGTATTACGGACATCGCCATCGAGCATCTTGAGAATGACATCCGAGCGCTGTATAATCGTCACTTTTGTTCCTAGACTGTTGAAAAGTGTCGCGAATTCTATTGCGATGACGCCGCCACCCAATATGGTGATCGATTGGGGTTGTTTTTCGAGTTTGATGGCTTTTGTGCTATCAATTACGATGCCTTGATCCGTTGCGGCTTGTAAGCCTTCAATATCTGGGACCATGACGTGTGACCCTGTCGCTAAAATTAAATGCTTCGCTTTTAGAATCTCCCCGTCAACATCGACAGTATTTGCATCTATGGCACGTCCATACCCTGAAATCACGTCAATTTTATTGAGTTTGACGAGTTGTTCCACGCCGCCGACGATTTTACCTACGACGGCATCTTTACGCTTCATGAGATTGTCCCAATTGACGCGTACATTTCCCGGCAGATCGATATCGATACCAAAAGATTCCGCTGCCAACAAATCTTGATAGAGCTTAGCACTGCGAAGAAGTGTCTTAGTGGGAATACAGCCATAGTTGAGGCAAACACCACCGATACGATCCCCTTCCACAAGTGCGACTTTTGATCCGAGTTGTGATGCCTTGATGGCGGCGACGTAACCACCTGGTCCGCCGCCTATCACGATGATGTCATAATTTTTCATCATTCCCTCCCTACAGCATCAGGAGAAGGTTCGGATTTGAAAGGCTTTTCTTGATATAACCTACAAATCGTCCCGCATCTGCGCCATCAATAATCCTATGGTCAAATGATAGAGAGACTGGCAAAATGGATCTAATCACGATTTCATCATCGATAACCACTGGTTTCTTGACGATTGCACCAACACCTAAAATACCCGCTTCTGGGTGCTTGATAACCGGCACACCAAAGCTTGCACCAACAGAACCATAATTTGTGATCGTAAATGAACCCCCTGATAACTCATCGAGCTTGAGGGTTTTAGAACGTGCACGAACGCTTAAATCTTCGATAGCTTTTGCAAGCTCGAAAATGCTTTTCGTATCAGCATCCTTGATGACTGGCACCATCAAACCTTCTGGCGTGTCGACAGCCAGACCGATATTGTAGAAATGTTTATAGACGATTTCTTCAGCCACTTCGTCAATTGATGCGTTGAGTCCAGGAAATTGCTTAAGACCTGACACGACTGCTTTTATAAAAAATGCGAGATAAGTGAGTTTTACGCCCTCTTCTTCAGCTAAAGCTTTTGAAGATGTTCTAAACGCCACAAGATCCGTTACATCGATCTCATCCATAACTGCAGTATGTGGAATCGTAAATTTGGATAGTGTCATATTGTTTGCGATGGCTTTTCTATGCATTGACATCGGCACACGCTCCGAACGATCCAGTGTTGGCACCGTATGTTTACCAAAATCGACTGATCTTGAAGGTGCTTCAGCTGACGCTTCGGTCACACCTGCACCGCTATCAGGCGTTGCCGTTACAGTTGCTGTTGCTTTAGCCGCTGCAGCGATATCCGCTTTCATGATGCGACCTTGTGGGCCAGTTCCTTTAATCTTTTGAATATCGACACCAAGGTCCTTCGCCATTTTTCTTGCAACTGGTGTTGCTAAAACCCTAGCGCCAACTTCGGCCACTGCTGCAGTTGTGGTAGCCTCACCACTGGATTCGATCATATTGGAAGATATTTCAATCTGACCAACGACAGCCGTGCTGCCCTTCTCCTCTACTGTTGCCAACTGAACGGATTCATCAAGAATTGTCTCTTTCTGACCTTCTGTTGCTGGTGCTTGAGCTGGTGTAGGGGGCTTCGTCTCAGATACTTGTGAGACCACACCTGGCGGTGGAGCAGTTTGCTCTGAAGGCATTGCAGCGGTAGCAGCATCCCCTTCTTCGACAAGAGGCTCGCCTGGCATATTTGATCGCGCACCTGGTACACCGTCATCTACGATGACGATAACGTCGCCAACATGCACTTTTGCGCCAACTTTAAATTTATTGGCTTTTAATATCCCCGATACTGGGGATGGAATTTCAGCATTAACTTTATCGGTTTCAAGTGTAAATAGCGAATCTCCGTCTTTGACAGCATCGCCTTCATTGAAAAACAGTTTGAGCAGCACCCCTTCATGGATGCCTTCACCGATGTCTGCAAATCTTACATGAAACATACGTCTACCTCCTAGAATTCAAGTACCGTCTTAAGTTCGGCAACGATATAGTCGACTTCAGGCACATAGTGATGTTCCCCTTTAGGAAGCGGTACAATAGTGTCATTGCTTGAGATCCGTTTTGGTGGTGCTTCGAGATATAAAAATGCACCTTCATTTACAATCGTGATGAGTTCTGCACC
>CAYLNI010000045.1:0-8513 GCA_964384705.1 uncultured Fusibacter sp. | reverse complement strand
AGGACCAAATGTCGTCGCCGCTTCATGAACAACCGCAAAACGACCCGTTTTTTGTACAGAAGCTAAAATCGTCTCTTTGTCAATTGGGGAGATCGTTCTAAGGTCGATGAGTTCAACACTGATGCCTTGTTCTTCCAAGATCTTGACAGCTTTTTGAGTCTCTCTGACCATGGCACCCCATGCGACGACTGTGATATCCTTGCCTTCTTTTAAAACTTTAGCCTTGCCAATTGGTATTGTATAGTATTCTTCCGGTACCTCTTGTTTGAATGCACGGTATTCGCGCTTTGGTTCCATAAAGATGACTGGGTCCGGGTCGGCAATCGCTGCCAACAGCAACCCTTTTGCGTCGTAAGGTGTTGATGGAACGACAACTTTAAGTCCTGCAGTGTGTGCAAATAGAACTTCAAGGCTTTCCGAGTGGTGTTCAAGGGCTCTTACACCACCGCCATAAGGCATGCGAATAACCATCGGCACTGTAAATAAACCTCTTGAACGGTTGCGCATACGTGCTGCATGTGTAACGATTTGATTGTAGCCAGGGAACATGAAACCGGAAAATTGAATTTCTACGACGGGTTTAAGACCGTTGATCGCCATACCAATACCTGAACCTATGATGGATGACTCCGCAAGGATGCTATCAAAGCAACGCGCTTCGCCATATTTTTCCTGTAGTCCTTTAGTGGCTCTAAAAACACCACCTTCTACACCGACGTCTTCGCCAAAAACGACGACGTTGGCGTCATTTGACATTGCGACATCCAATGCATTAGTTACCGCTTCGAGTAAATTGAGTACTAACATTTATTTGCCCTCCTTTGCGTAGAATGCCTTTTTAGCTTGATATTGCGCTTCAAGGATTGGTGTTCTTTGTGCGTATACGTAGTCAAAAGTGTCTTCAAGAGAAGTAAATCCAGTTGTTTCAACTTCTTCAAAAGTCTCTTTGACGAATTTACCCTTTTCTTCACTATATTGTTCTTCTTGTTCCTCATCCCATAAGCCTTCAGCCATTAGATATTTTTTGAGCCTGTCTATTGGGTCTTTGTCTTTCCAAGCTTCAACTTCTGAATCTTCGCGATAAACCGTAGGGTCATCTGAAGTCGTATGGGCACCCATTCTAAATGTGTACGCTTCAATCAGGGTAGGGCCATCACCACGTCTTGCGCGTTCAACGGCTTCTTTTGTCACAGCATACATTGCAAATACATCGTTGCCATCTACCTGAATACCAGGTATACCATATGCCAAGGCCTTTTGTGCGATCGTTTGGGATTTAGTCTGAATTTTACGTCTTGTAGAAATTGCAAACTGATTATTTTGTACAATGAACACATTTGGTAAACTCTGCACTGCAGCAAAGTTCAGTGCTTCATGGAAATCACCCTGCGATGTGCCGCCATCGCCAACATATGCAATCGCGATATCATCTAAACCTTTATACCTTGCTGCGAAAGCAAGACCCGTTGCATGTTGCATTTGTGAGGCTATTGGGACACTAACTGGCAAGATACGCACTTCTTCAGGCATATGCATGCCCATTTCATTGCCAAACCAGTATAAAAAAATATTTCTAAGTGGTGCGCCTTTATAGAGCCATATACCTAGTTCTCTAAACGATGGTGCAACCCAGTCTGTTTGTCTGGCTGCTGCGATAGAACCAACCTGAGTGGCTTCCTGGCCAAGATTAGGCGCATAAGTGAGCATACGGCCTTGCCTCTGATATTGAAGCGTCTTTTCGTCGATAATTCTACTTAGTCGCATGGTCTTGTAGATTTTGATCAGATCTTCATTTGATAGCTCTGGCATCCATTCAGGTTTTACGATGTTGCCGTCCTTGTCCATAATTTGGATCATCTCGTCTTTAAGCGGATCAAAACTCTCTAAAAACATAATTGTCCTCCTTGATACGTATTGTTTGAATTTTCTTTAACTGTATTGCCATATGGCTTAACTGTTCCATTTACAAACTCATATAAAGTATCATCGTCTCCCTTGTATGTGAAATTCGGCGTCTCTCCGAATACCCATTCCCAGGAGGCATGCTTCTCTATGAGATTTGCGATGGCCAGTTCATGTGCTTTAAAGACCTCGTGCATCGTCAAATAGTCAACATTGTATGCATTCTCTGCATAATAGGTATCAACGATAGCGTTCACGACGTCAGGTACGTTTATGTCTGGGTTCAACTGTTTCAAGTTGACAACCGGACTTGGTACAGATGGGATGCTTTTATTCCCGATAAATCTGCTATTAAATGATTCATCATTGACTTTAAGGCTATTCCAAAGCGTATCCAAATCTGCATCGACAAGAAGTGTGCCATGGTGCATGCGTCTCATGCCTTTAAGGTAAAAAGCACTTCCAGAGACCTTCTTACCACCTATGGACAGGTCCTTCCGCTGCGAAACGTTCAGTGATAAGCCAAACATCTTGATGGCCTCTTGAACAATCTTAAAATGCGCCGTTTCATCGTATATGCTGGCATGTTCAATGAACGAATAATTGATATTGCCAACATCGTGATAAACCGTTCCACCACCGGATAACCTTCTGAGTAATTTAATACCCCTTGACTGAGCGAAACTCACATCAATCTCTCTAAACGGATTTTGATTGCGCCCAAAAACCACAGTGGGATCATTTACCCAAAGAAAAAGAATCTGTTCATAATCGACATAAGTCGTGAATAGAATCTCTTCTACAGCATGATTCATATATGGGTCCTTTGTGTTTGAAAGTACGATGAGTCTCTTTTTCATAACCGCTCCAATAAATGATTTCATAAAAGCACTGCTTTGTATCTAATGATGTTATACCCTTAAAATTCTAGATATAACATCAGTGAGAATTATTCTCAAATTGTTAACAATATGCACGAGACCATTTTTTTGCAAAATAAAAAGCCATTTAACGACATCCCATATCTGAGAAGCAGTAAACAGCTTAAAAACATTTCAAATTCAATATTTATTTAAAAATCTTCGTAAGCGCTGATCTGCCTCGTTCTATCTCAAGCGCCGCCTGATCTAAAAATGCCGTCTCATCTGAAACAACAGCATCCGTGTTTTGTCCAAGCACCATAAAAAAGACGTAATCGCCAAAACTAAAGACCTTCGAAGCTTCAATTTTCGCCATCTTCGCAGCATCACTACCATTCTCCTTGAATAATTTTAAACGATAGCGTTCCAAACTTTCAGACACCGCTTCACTTTTTCCCTTTTTTGCCTTTATGCCAATGAACACGTCCACATGAGACGTCATCATCGCAGATTCAGCAATAAACGTATCCACGTCATTTGTAGATACACCGTAAAGCGATTCTAAATCGACTAGGTCAATCATTTTACTCGGTATGTAAAAATCGCCATATGCTTCTTTGACCGATTCGTAGGCCTCATCCAACAAGGACTTGTCGTCTTGATTGGCTTTTATCCAAATAGACATGGACAAAACAACGATGCATAGCGATAAAATGCCAAATTTATTCAGCCATTGATTCATGGAAACGTCACCACCTTTATAGTGTATGACGTTCCCATTACATAAAAAGTTCCATTAAAATCGTCTTTTATGATGATGATACTTATTTTTTTCGAGATACATCCTCGATTCAGCCAATGCAAACAGTTCATCAACCGTTTGATGCATTGACTCTTTCATCTCGTAACCTAAAGAAATCGATAAAGGACTTTGGCCCACTTTTGCAGATTTACAATCCTCTTGGATTTTATGGAGGATATCGGAGATATATGATCGGGATGTGTTCTTGATCAAGATGGCAAACTCGTCGCCGCCTAGCCTAAATACTGGGTTACCATCCGCATGTCGCTTCATGATATTGGCTATTTCAACGAGATACTGATCCCCCACTTGGTGACCATGCGTATCGTTAATCTCCTTCAAATAGTTCATATCGCCGATAATAAGACCTATCGGCAACATGCAAGCCTCTCGATTGTACCATTCTGTCAAATCGCCAAAATAGCGACGGTTGTAAAGACCTGTCAGTGGATCATTATAGCTTAAATACTCCAGCTGCTGCGCTTTCTCAATAATGATGTTTTTCTTTTTAGCGTTGGAAATCGCGATAGCGACATAGGACGCCAGCGCTTTTATGACCTCAAAATCAGCATCTGAATATTCAAAAGGCACATAACTCTGCATGGTAATCAGCCCGATGCAATGGTCTTCGCTCACAAGTCTACAGTAGATGATGCAGGTTGTTGAATTTTCTTTGTTAACGCCGATAGGAACGTAAGTCATGTTTGGCAAGTATTTTTGATACTCATCATAAAATGATTTAATAAACAAATCTTCTTCATGGTGAATACAGTATGACGCCAAAGACGTATGATCACTTACATCTATTTTCATAAGAGGCAACGCCTTACCACATTCTTCAAAGTAGTTATAATCGATGACCCCTTCAGACTGATCATATAGAGCAAGTCCAAATACATCAACATGCATCAAGGCATAGATAGAACTTCTTAAGATCTCATAAATCTGATTCATGTCCATGGACGACGTGAGTTGTCTACCAATTTGGCTGATATGAGCCAGATTTTTCAATGTTTTCTCAAGTTCTGTCGTCTTATTCTTCAGTTCGACATTTCTAAGCAGATTAATCTCTGCTTCACTTTTTTTAGACTCATCTTCAAGACGTTGCTTCAACCCTTCAATCTCTTCTTTTATCTGTTCACTGGATACTTCTTCAGCTATTTGCGTATACATCTTTTGATGTTGTAGTGCCGCTTTGTAATCCCCTTGCGCTTCATACATTTTCGCCAAATTTTGATGACAATCTTGCTCAATGTACTTAATTTGATTGATCTGTGCATAATCGAGCGCCTTGTTTATATAAAGCTCTGCATTGTCATAATCGCCCAAGCATACATATGTTTCCCCGATATTGCTTAGCACGATAACCAAATTGGTTTGAATGGCATCGCCATAAAGCCGCTTATACACGTTATACGATTCCAAGAAGTATGTCAGAGCTTCATCGTACTTTCGTTCACTCAGCATGACAAAAGCGTAGTTGTTATACAAATCAGCCAATATTTTAGAATTTTTGATACGGTCCTTATAGCTAAGGGCATTTTGAAGCAAATCCATCGCTTTCTGATAATTGCCAAGTGATGTATGCACAGATGCAAGATTGACGAGTCCCAAGATGACAAATGAAAAATCTTCAAGATCATAACTGAGATTACAACTCTTGTTGAGCGCTTTTAAAGCTAGATCATATTGCTTCTCTTCTCTATAGACAATCCCGAGATTGCTATAGCAATGAAATTTAGACATGGTGTTCCCATGTCTGTTTATGTATTGAAGTGCTATGTGTAACATTTGGGCAGCCACATCGTGTTTGCCAGTGATTAAATGCCCTCTACCGAGTAGCAATATGTTTTGTGCCTCTTCCAACGACGTAATAGGCGCATCCAAGTCCACTGAATCAATCAAATTATTAATGAACATTTTGGGATTATTATCAAGCTCTGAAATTCTTTGTAATAAATGATCATCTCGCATATTAACCACCAATTTTGTTGTATTTTTATCATTATATCACTTATGCGATTGTGTCACAATCTTAATAAGTAGGGAAATGAAGCGTTATTTTTTACAAAAATATAAGGCCAAGGAAAATTCCTTGGCCTCTGATTATAAATTATTTCAACAGATCAGCTTATTTGATTGTTTCAACAAGAACTCTGTTTTTGTAAGCTTTTTCGATTGATTCTACAAAGTATCCGTGACCATCATGCAATGACATAGTTGCGCCAGTGATAACGTCAGCAAGAACAGCTTTTTCAGCATCTGTTAACTTGTCAACTTTTGCTTGATCTTCAGGCTTTAATTCAGTACCAATCTTGATTGGTTTACCAGCAGCATCAGTATTTTTGATAAACCATGCTCTGATACCAGAAGGTGTCATGCCGATAAAGAAGTCTTCAAAGTTTTCCATTTGTTGGTACCACTCTAAACCTGTAGTCGCTCTAGCAGCCATACCATAGTTTTCTTTGAGTTCGCCTTTAGTCATGATTTCTTCATCATATTTCAAAGCGAGTGCATTAATTTCTTCTACAGTTGCATCGTCAGCTGGCCATTGGAATTCTTCCATAGCAAGCTCAGTTACGTCGATATCGATAGCTACGATTTGGCCTTTTTCGTTAAATACTGCACTTGTAGCAACCACGTTGAATTGGTGTTTGCCAGCAGTTCTAACTCTAAAGTTGTCAACCATACCTAAACCAGCATATAATTTTTCAGCTTCAACAGGCGCAACAACTACTGGAGTTGAAGGTGTTGTAGGTGTTGAAACAGCGCCACCAACTTTAACGATGATCTGTTGACCAATCTCGATAACAGCAGGATTTGTAACTTGTGGGTTTAATTTAACTAATTCAGCAGTTGTTAAACCGTGGTCCATAGCGATTTTCCAGAAAACGTCGCCTTTAACGACAACATATACTTCTGAACCAGCAGCTATAGGAGTAGTAGTAGTGACAGGAGTAGTAGTTGTAGGTGTAGATGTAGTAGGTGTTGGTGTAGCTGGAGTTGTTGATGGTTCAGTCCATTCTGTAGCCGAAGTTGTCGCATCAACAGCGAACGCTGGTACAGTCATAGTGAACACAAGCATCATAACGAGCATAACAGCAAAATATTTACCCATACTTCTCTTCATATTCTTTATCCCCTTATCTTTTTTTGAATCGTTAAATTATTAATTAACATAATTAAACGTTCCTAATAAAAATTTTATCATAATAATAAAGAAAATCAACATATATATTGAATAAAAATTAACATTTGATACCCTTCTGTCAAAGGAGAGGGTCAATATTGTCTCATTCAAGGCGAATTCACTCAAATCAAAAGATAAAAAAAACCCCTTAAAAAGGGGTTTGAATTTATTGTGATTATTGAATTGCTTGAACGCCTTCGATTACAGTAAGCGCATCGATTTTAGCAGCATCTTTAACTGCTTGCGAATCGTAGATGATGCTTCCTGAAACTGAACCTTTAACCGTTGTGAAACCAATTGCTTTAGAGCTTACATGAATATCGCCATTTACAACCATTTCAGTCATTTTAAAGTTTGGAGCGTTTACATAAAGATCACCGTTGAAAGTACCTTTTTCAAGTCTTGCACTTGGGCTACCGATTACGAGCATAGGTGCAGTCAATGAGAATCTTCTTGTTACTTTTCTTTTATCATCTTGGCTGTAAAGTGCGATTTTTCTATCAACTTTTTCGCCATTTTTGAACTCGCCCATTAAGAACAAGTTTTTATCTGTTTTAACGTCGTTACCAGCATAGATGATCCAAGTACCATCTTTAGAAATGTTTTTAAGAAGAGTCTCTTCATCTCTGTAAAGTGATGGTGAAACAACTGCATCTGGTTGAGTTAAGATTTGCTCGCCAGTCACTGTGCTTTTTGCATCTACTACAAATGAATCTTTAGCAGCTTGTGTTGTGAAATAGATGTTACCTTTTACAGTTGCATTTACGATTTGGAAGTTGTTTCCTGTTACGTAAACATCACCTACGAAGATACCGCCTTGAATTCTACCGTTATTGCTAAGAACTGTTAAAGATGGTGCCGTTACAGTAAATCTTCTAGTAACATTTTTGTCTTTATCTTGGCTATAAAGCGCGATTTTTCTTTGGTAGATATCAGCGCCTGTAACTTTATCTTTTTTACCGTTTTTAAGATCGCCAGCTAATACAAGTGGCTTGTCAAATGTCATATCTTTTAATGCAGAGATGATCCAAGTACCATTTCCGTACATAGATTTTCTGAATGTGTCGTTATCGTAAGTTAATGATGCTGATGTAACAACGTCAGTACCTTCGATGATTTCGATCAATGCGATTTCACCAGAAACTTTTGATGTAGCATCAACAGTTGCTGTATCTTTAGCTGCTTGAGTCATGTAGTAAACATTTCCTTCAACAACCATATCTACTAATTTAAAGCCTTCTGCATTAACATATACATCGCCGATGAAAGTACCTTTAGCAAGGCTAGCATTTGGGCTTTCGATTGTTAATTTAGGAGCAGTTAAAGAGAATCTTGCAGTTACTTTTTTGTTTTCATCTTGAGTGTAAAGACCAATTTTTCTAGCGATAACATCTTCGCCAGTTACTTTGTCTTTTTTACCGTTTTTGAATGTTCCTGTAAGAACGAGTTCTTCTTTAGAAACTAAATCGCCAAGTGTTGTCACGATCCATTCGCCATCAGCAGCGATACCAGCTTTGAAAGCTGCGATATCATTTACTAATGAAGCTGTAGTTACAACGTCTGCTTTTACAGCAGCAGGTGTACCAGCAACTGCGCTAAGAGCTTTGTTTGAAGCTGGACCAAAGATACCGTCAGCAGTTAAACCAGCTTTTGCTTGGAATGCTTTTACAGCGTTAAGAGTTAGGTTGCCGAACATACCGTCAGCAGTAACTGCGTGACCAGCTGTTGTTAAATACTTTTGTAACAATACAACGTCTGC
>CAYLNI010000044.1:18074-19382 GCA_964384705.1 uncultured Fusibacter sp. | reverse complement strand
TTTAATAATCTTTGATGCATTGATATAGTCATCTAATAGATTTTTAACATCTGTAGTTGTAATAATCGTTTGAACGTCTTTCAGAGCATATATAAGATCTTTTTGCCGATTGACATCAAGTTCACTCATGACGTCATCCAGTAACAATATTGGATATTCACCAACATCTTTTTTTATAATTTCTATTTCAGAAAGTTTAAGTGAAAGTGCTGCCGTTCTTTGTTGACCTTGTGAGCCGAACGCTTTTATGTTGATTTTGTTGATACATATGTCCATATCATCTCTATGCGGACCGACAGACGTAAAGCCCCTCCTGACGTCCATATCGAGATTTTTCCTTAGCATTAAAATTAACTCACTCTTGATTGTATCATAATTTTGCATATTCTTCACAGAGGATAAATAATCAATACTTAAATGTTCGACATTTTTGGTGACATCAGCATGGATGCGATGGCTTATTTCGTTGAGATCTTCAATGAATTTTTGACGTCTAACTATGATGCGCGTGCCTTTATCAGCAAGTTGCTCGTCCCATATATCCACCATATCTTTAAATTCAGGTTTGTACACGATTTTCTTCAAAAGCTCGTTTCTCTGAAACAGGATACGGTTGTATTCGATGATATCTGCACAGTATATTTTACTGATATGCGAAAGTTCTCTATTGAGAAATCTTCTACGTTCAACAGGACTTTCTTTGATGAGCTTCAGGTCATCTGGATAAAATAAGATGATATTCACAGTACCAAGGAGTTCAGATATTTTAGTTATATTGACACCATTGATCAAAAACTCTTTTTTTGATTTGTCGTTGATACGATACTCGATATGTTCAAGTTGACCATTATCTCTTTCAATTTCAACTTTGACACTGGTAAATTTTTCATCAAAATGAACCAGCTCACTGTCTTTATTGGTTCTAAATGATTTTCCAAAACCAGAGACATAGACAGCCTCAAGAAGATTGGTTTTGCCTTGAGCATTATCACCTATGATGATATTGAGTTTTTTATCGAAAAACAATTTGATCTGATCGTAGTTTCGATAATTCTTGACCATAATGGATTTTATATACAAAATTAACCTCTTTGTACGATTTGAAGTTTGTGAATTTCAGGTTTTCCAAACTCAGCTTTTATTGTGACTTCAACTTGGTCGTCAGCAACTATTTTTTTACCTCTTTGTGTACAAAATGAGCCATTCACTTTTACACAACCCTCTGCGATAAGTATTTTAGCCATACCACCTGAATCAGCAATTTCTGCGAATTTAAGCAGTTGGTCCAGTTTTATAAAATCTGATTCT
>CAYLNI010000044.1:0-18064 GCA_964384705.1 uncultured Fusibacter sp. | reverse complement strand
ATTTCTATTTTTTTCATAAGCCCTCCTAAGGGTTAAACAAGATATGCATTACTTTGAAATTCTACATGGTAATACGAGATAGGTATAATTATCGTTGTCGATTGGTCTGATGATACATGGGCTTACATTGTTCACAAATTCAAGTCTAATGTCTTCGCTATCGATGATTTTAAGTGCATCTATCAAGTATTTAGGATTGAATCCAATTTCAAGATCTTGACCTTCAAGCTTTATGTGTACTTTTTCAATAGAGCTGCCCATCTCTGAGTTAGATGTTATTTTTATAAAATCATCTTTTACTTCAAGTTTGATCGCAACGTTTTTATTTTCTCTAGCCATTAAAAATGAACGATCGATTGCCGTTAAAAACTGATCAGTATCTGTGATGGCCATGGATTTGTATTCATTTGGCAAAATTTGATTGTAGTTGATGAATTCACCAGCTAAAAGTCTCGAATAGACTTTTAAATCTCCTGTAGAAAACAAGACCTGTTTGTCGTCAAAAGAAATTCTCAAATCGCCTTTGCTGTCACTTTGAGACAACAACTTGTTGATTTCATTTAGTGTACGTCCTGGGACTACCGCTTTCTTACTTAAATCAGTTTTAACAATAGCTTTCTTAATAGCCATTCTAAAACCATCTATAGCGACCATATTAAATTTGCCGTTTTCTATTTCTAATAAAGCACCTGTAAGAATTGGACGTGATTCATCTTGAGAAATGGCAAAACTCGTTTGACGGATCATATTGGCAAAGAGTTCTTTATCGATCAAAAATGAATTGCTATTGTCTATCACAGGTAATTCAGGATATTCATTACCTGGTAAGCCAACTATTTTAAAGCTTGAATCACCACATAATATATCGATGACATGATTGTCATTAATAGTAAACGTAATTTCTTCATTAGGTAGTTTTCTGATGAGTTCAGAAAAGAGTCTTGCAGGTATAACAACAGAGCCTTCTTCAAGAGTTACCGCATCCATTGTTGTTTCTATGCTCAGATTGAGGTCATTGCCAATAACTTTTAATGCGCCGTTTGTTGCTTCGAAATAAATACCGGAGAGTATAGGGAGCGTCGTTTTGCTTGAAACTGCTTTAGAAACCATATTGATAGCTGAAGAGAGAATGTTTTGCTGACATTTGAATTTCATGTTGAAGCCTCCTTTTAATCCGTATAATAATAAAATAAAAATATAATAAACAATATTAGTAATAGTAGTAGGGCCTGTTGATTTGTGGAAAAGGGATTTAAGCCGTTGAAAATGAAAGAAAAACGATTCGAAAAATCTGTTGATTAAAAGTTGTACGCAAGTACAGTTATCAACAGTGGATAAAAGAATGAATCTCCAAAAGTTATCAACAGTTAAAGAATCAACATATGCACACTACTCGCCTTTCATCTCTTTGACCATACTGTCGATTTTATTCTTGAGATCAAAATCAGAAAGCATCTCTGTACTTATCTTCTCACATGCGTGAATGACTGTCGTATGATCTCTGCCCCCGAATTCTTCACCGATCTTTGGCAATGACAAATCAGTGAGTTCACGTGTAATATACATCGCAATTTGTCTAGGATAAGCAATTTGACGTGTTCTCTTTTTAGATTCAAAATCTTCTATCTTCATATTAAAGTATTCAGCAACTGTAGACTTGATAAAATCAACATCGATCTTACGTGCTCTCGTCGTAGAAAAGATATCTTTAAGTGCTTCATTGACGAGCGATATGTCAACTTCTCGCTTCGTTAATGTTGAATAAGCAACCACTCGATTGAGCGCACCTTCAAGTTCTCTAATGTTTGATTTGATCTTTGAAGCGATCACTTCAAACACTTCACCAGGGATTTCTATGCGGTCTCTTTCAGATTTCTTCTTTAATATAGCAATTCTCGTTTCATAATCTGGTGGTTGGATATCTGTGATCAATCCCCACTCAAATCGTGAACGTAACCGGTCTTCTAATGTAGGTATTTCTTTTGGTGGTCGATCGGACGATACGATGATTTGCTTATTGGCTTCATAGAGTGCATTGAACGTATGGAAGAATTCTTCCTGTGTTCTTTCTTTACCGGCGATAAACTGAATATCATCCACGAGTAGGACGTCGACGGTTCTATACTTGTTTCTGAACTCTTCATTTTTATCGTCTTTAATGGAATTGATAAGTTCATTCGTGAATTTTTCACTTGATACATAATAAACTTTTGAGTTCTTATTTTGGGATAGAATGTAATGGCCTATCGCATGCATTAAGTGTGTTTTACCTAGACCTACGCCACCGTATATAAATAGTGGATTGTATGATTTAGCCGGAGATTCCGCAACGGCAAGCGATGCTGCGTGCGCAAAACGGTTGCTGTTACCCACGACGAATTCATTGAAGACATAGCGTGGATTTAGATTGGTCGTCTCGAACAAATCCGTAGAATCATTTGTATTTTGCTTTTTTAACTCGAGTGTGTTTTCTTCAGGGATGATATATTTGATGATATAATCCTGGTTGGTGACATATTTAATAGTATTCTTGATGAGATCGTTATAGCGATTCTCTAAGATGTTTCTATTAAGATTTCCTGATGTTTGAAGGATTAGCGTATTCCCTTCAATAGCAATAGGGATGACATTTTCGATCCAAGTGCTAAAACTTAGCGGCATGAGTTCATTTCTCATGTTATTGCGCGCTTCGTCCCAAATTTCTACTAAACGATTATCCATGCATTATCCTCCTAAAAAGCTAATTTATCCACAATTTAAAAGAAAAATTGTTAATAAATTATACTAAAAAAATCGATTTATTTTAATGAAATAACGGTTTATAATTATGTGGATAAAAAAGACACTTTTTAAGTTATCAACAGAAAATAGGTCGTTTTATCAACAGTATACACAGCCATTTATTCAAAAAGTCAAAAAAAAAATGATAAATAATCAACAAATTCATGTTATCCACATTTTCTCGTCGATGGAAAAATTATATTGTGAGTACAAATCATTTTATCAAATTTTGAGTCAAGTTTCAAACTTATCCACAAAAAATAGTGAATTATATTTTTGTGGATAACTAAAAAAATAAAATGATGTGATTATTTATGTGGATGAATATTCAAAATTATTAACAATTCTGTTGATGAATTGTGTATAACTACTAGATATTACTTTTGACGATTTCAGTACAACTATATATAGTATTTTTAGCGTGATCATATCCATCAAATCTCTTTATTCGAATAACTTGACAGAGTAAAGTGTTCAAGTTATAATATTTTAGCAGACTTATGAAAAAAAAATATGTTTATATATATGTATATGTAACGTGTGTAAGGAGGTGTCTGAAATGAAAAGAACTTATCAACCTAAGAAGAGACAAAGAAAAGTTGAACACGGTTTCCGCAAGAGAATGAAAACGAGTGCAGGCAGAAACGTGATTAAAGCAAGAAGAAGAAGAGGTAGAAAAAAATTATCTGCTTAATGGATTAAAAGACCGCAGTCAGTGGTCTTTTTTTGTAAGTAATGTTGTGGAGGCACGATGACTTTTGAAAGCTTAAAAAAACCTTCTGAATTTTCCAAAGTCTATAAACGTGGTAAATCATATGCAGATAAAAATATTGTTATCTATTATATGCCCACTCAGCTGGGTATGACACGCGTCGGATTTTCGATTAGTAAAAAAGTAGGTAATGCAGTCGTAAGGAATAGAGTGAGACGATTCATTAAAGAATCATTAAGAGTGAATTTTAACAATATTGGTAGTTACGATCTTGTATTTGTTGCGAGGGTACGTTCTAGCCAAGTCGATTATCATGAAATAACACGATCTCTTAAATACATATTTAAGAAGATTTCTATTTAGTGTGTTAAGAAAGTGTATTCTTAAATGAAGACAATATTAATAATGATGATAAAATTCTACAGAGCATTTATCTCACCTTTATTGGGCAGCAATTGTAGGTTTCATCCGACATGCTCCCAATATTCAATGTCGGCGATTGAAAAGTATGGCGCGATTAAAGGCGTACGCTTGAGTGTTAAGCGAATTATGAAGTGCCATCCGTTTCATCCAGGTGGATATGACCCATTAGATTAGATTTAGGAGGGTATTGAATTGGATATTTTTGCGCAGATTTTTGGACGCTTACTGGGGTTGATGTATGGTGTAATTGGTGATTATGGTATTACAATCATAGTCTTTACGCTTTTTACAAAACTTTTATTAATGCCATTTACCATAAAACAGATGAAGTCTTCAAAGGCTATGGCAGCGATTCAACCAAAAATGAAAGAAATACAAGACAAATATAAAGATAATAAAGAAAAGCAAAATCAAATGCTTGTCGAATTATATAAAGAACACAAATATAATCCACTGAGTGGTTGTTTACCGCTTCTTATTCAGTTCCCTATCATCATCGGTCTTTTTACAGCCATGAGAGAACCAGGCAACTACGTATTTATCGATAATCCCGAGTTACTTGCTCAAGCGACTCAAGATGCATTTTTATGGATCAAGGACTTATCAGTACCAGATCTTATGAGCAACGTATTTAAATCAGGTCCAGCTTGGTTTATCGCATTGCCAGGTTTAATGGCCTTTTTATCAGCTGGTTTGACACTCGTTCAAATGTCTACTATGCCACAATCAACAGGTGGCAATGATGCAATGAACAAACAAATGAAAATGATGCAGATCATTTTTCCAGTTATGATTTTATTTTGGGGAAAGACAATGTCAGCCGGTTTAATGCTTTATTGGACTGTCGGCAGTATATTCCAAATCGTTCAGCAGTACGTTATGAAACGACCAGCTAAGGGGGATGCCAATTAATGAAATTTGTTGAAAAATCGGGAAAAAGTGTTGAGGAAGCCTTAAGATTGGCGCTTATTGAACTTGATGCATCTAGAGAACAAGTTGAAATTGAAGTTTTGGACGAAGGTTCAAAAGGATTTTTAGGTATTGGCGCAAAAGAAACAAGAATCAGGGTTTCTAAAAAGAATAGTGTTACAGATGTGGCACATACTTTTTTAAGCAGTTTGCTTAAAGAGATGAATATTCCTGCAGAAATTGAAATAACCTTAGCACAGGATGCCCTCAACATCAACATAATAGGCGAGGACATGGCAATATTGATTGGAAAACGCGGTCAAACGCTTGATTCACTTCAATATTTGGTGAGCTTGGTAGTCAACAAAGAACGTGATGATTATATGAGAGTTGTATTGGATACGGAAAATTATAGAGCTAAAAGAAAAGAGACATTAGAAGGACTTGCAGAAAAATTGGCTTCAAAAGTTAAAAAATCGAGAAAGAATGTCATTCTTGAACCTATGAATCCTTATGAAAGACGCATCATACATTCTGCTTTACAAAACAACCCGAATGTCAGCACAAAATCAGAAGGTGATGAACCTTATAGAAAAGTTGTCATCTATTACGACTATAAAAAGAATAAGACAAACTAATTCCAATAACCCAGTTAACCAACTGGGTTATATTTTAATTTAGGAGTATTTTATGTATACAGATACGATTGTTGCAATTTCAACCCCTATTGGTGAAGGTGCTATAGGTATCGTGCGTTTGAGTGGTCCAGAAGCTTTTGAAATTGTCGACCATTTATTCAAACCATTTGTTAAAAGCACTCAAAAGAACAAGCAACTTGTTTATGGTCATATTGTAAGTGGCGACACAATTGTCGACGAAGTTATGGTCGTAAAGATGGCTGCGCCCCATACTTACACAAGAGAAAACATCGTAGAAATCAATTGCCATGGTGGAATTATTCCGCTACGTGAAATATTAAGCCTCGCTTTAAATAATGGCGCAAGGTTGGCAGAGCGTGGTGAATTTACACAACGTGCATTTTTGAATGGTCGTATTGATCTTACGCAAGCTGAATCTGTCATGGACTTAATCAGTGCGAAGACAAAAAAAGGATATGACTTGGCACTCAATCAACTTGAAGGATACTTATCAAAGCGCATTAAGACCCTTAGAAATAACTTGATGACTTTGATGGCTCAAATAGAAGTAAGCATCGATTACCCAGAAGAGGATATTGAAGAAATCACTTATCATCAGATTCATGATGATTTATTGAGTATTGAGACGGATATTGCCACTTTGCTTAAGAACGCACAAAATGGTAAGATAATCCGTGAGGGCTTGAAAACTGCGATTGTTGGAAAACCGAATGTTGGCAAATCGAGTTTGATGAACGCTTTATTAAAAGATTCAAAAGCGATTGTCACTGAAATTGCTGGAACGACTCGAGATCTTATAGAAGAGTTCATGAATATAGGTGGCATTCCCATCAAACTCATCGATACGGCAGGTATAAGACATACGGAAGACATCGTTGAAAAAATCGGCGTCGAACGTTCAAAGAATGTGTTCAATGAAGCGGATCTCGTCATCTTTATGCTTAATGCATCAGAGCCATTGACAGAAGAAGATCTACAGATTATGTCACTCGTTAAAGACAGGCATGCCGTCGTACTCATCAATAAAACAGACTTAGAATCTCAAATTGATGAAGCTTTAATAAATGAAACGCTTCATGATAAAAAAATCATTAGAACATCAATGGAACTTGAAATTGGTATTGGAGACGTAGAAAAGGCCATACAAGAAATGGTGCTAAACAACGAAATAGTTACTTCAGAAAGTGAAATCGTTAGTAACACTAGGCATATTCATTTACTTGAAATGGCCTATAAAAATGTGTGTGATGCGAAAAAAGCTGTCAACGACCACCTCCCCTACGATTTCATAGAAGTTGATATCAAAGATGGTATTTTGAATTTAGGTATGATTACAGGTGAATCTGTAGAAAAAGATTTGCTGAATAATATATTTAGTAATTTTTGTCTTGGAAAATAAGGAGCAAATAATGGTAAGAACTTTTGATGCAGGCCAATACGATGTGATCGTTGTTGGTGCTGGACATGCAGGTTGTGAAGCTGCACTTGCTAGTGCACGTATGGGTATAAAGACGCTCGTCTTGTCGATAAATTTGGATTCGATTGCCATGATGCCTTGTAATCCCTCTATTGGTGGTACTGGTAAAGGCCATTTAGTTAAAGAAATAGATGCGCTTGGTGGAGAAATGGGCATCAATATCGACAAGTCATTTTTGCAAAGTAAAATGCTGAACAGCAGCAAGGGCCCTGCTGTGCATTCATTGCGTGCACAAGCAGATAAAAATCAATATCATAGAGAAATGAAGCGCGTCATGGAAAATACTGTTAACCTCTTTATCAAGCAAGGTGAGGTAAAACAAATTGTCATTGAAGATGGGCAGTTAAAAGGCGTCGTCACGCAAACGGGCTCGTATTATAAAAGCTCAGTTATTGTATTGGCGACAGGTACTTATCTTGGTAGCACCATATATATTGGTGATGCTACGATAAAAAGCGGGCCAAATGGTTTGGCAGCGTCTTATGACTTGGTTGAAGATATGAAAGCACATAACATAGAACTGAGACGCTTTAAAACAGGTACACCAGCGCGTGTTGATGCAAGAACTTTGAATTATGACGAAATGGAAATTCAATGGGGTGACAAGGACTATGAGTTGTTTTCATTCATGCATGATCATATGCCACTTGAAGAATTACCATGTTGGTTAACTTATACAAATGATCAAACGCATCAAGTGATTCTAAGTAATTTAGACAAGTCTGGACTCTTTACCGGAACGATTGAGGGTACAGGACCAAGATATTGTCCGTCAATAGAGACAAAGCTAGTTAGATTTGCAGATAAAGAACGCCATCAGCTATTCATTGAACCAGAAGGTCGTGATACAAACGAAATGTATGTTCAGGGTATGTCTACCAGTATGTCTGAAGATGTCCAATTGGCTTTTATGCGTACAATTCCTGGTATGAGAAATTGTGAAATCATGCGCCCTGCATACGCAATTGAATATGAATGTATTAATCCGATGGATTTAACATTATCATTGGAGTTCAAACATATGCCCGGACTATTCTCTGCTGGGCAGTTCAATGGTACTTCTGGCTATGAAGAAGCTGCTGCTCAGGGACTAATTGCCGGCATTAACGCAGCACTAAAGTTTCAAGGTAAGGACCCTTTTATTCTAGATCGATCAGAAGCCTATATTGGTGTTTTAATAGACGACCTCGTAACAAAAGGAACGGATGAACCATACAGAATGATGACTTCAAGATCAGAGTATAGACTTTTACTGAGACAAGACAATGCGGATTTGAGATTAACTCAGATGGGTTATGATATTGGCCTTGTAACAGAAGATAGATTGGAACGCTTTAGACTTAAGCAAGAACAAATTGATAGTGAAATGTTGCGTGTCGCAAAAACGAATTTGAAGGCGGATCTATTAAATCCAATTCTTGAAGAAATGGGAATTCCAACCGTTACTCAAGGTATGAAAATGATCGATATGCTTAAACGACCTGAAATTTATTATAGTGATTTGGAAGGCATAGATAGCTTGAGACCTTTTGGCTTGTCAAAAGATGTCATCAAACAAGTTGAAGTGACTTTAAAGTATGAGGGTTATATTAAAAAGCAGTTACAACAAGTTGAAAAATTTAAGGCACTAGAAGAAAAGAAAATTCCTGAAGGCGTTGACTATCAAAGTATTGATAGCTTAAGACTGGAAGCGCGACAAAAATTAGATGCTATCAGGCCAACTTCTATCGGACAAGCTTCGAGAATTTCAGGTGTTTCACCAGCCGATATTTCTGTGCTACTAGTCTATCTAGAACAATTAAGAAGAAGAGGGATTTAACATGATGGAATTATTTACCAATGCTGATTTGCTGATTAGTGAAGCACAACTTGCTAAATTTGATCGATTTTATCAGCTCCTGATCGAAGAGAATGAAAAGTATAACTTGACGGCAATTACGGAAAAACAAGACGTTTATATCAAGCATTTTATTGATTCTATACTCATTGAAAAACTTTCTTTTGATTTTAAAGACAAACACATGATTGATATTGGAACAGGTGCAGGCTTCCCTGCCCTACCCTTAAAAATCATGAATGACTCACTTAAAATTACAGGTCTTGATGCACTAAATAAGCGAATCAGCTTCATAGAAATGGTTTGTAGAGAGTTAGGCTTAAAGGATGTGGCATGCATACATGGTCGTGCTGAAGATTTCGGTCAAATGATAAAATATCGGGAAAGTTATGACTTTGCAGTATCAAGAGCTGTTGCTGAGTTGAGACTTCTACTTGAACTCGTCATGCCTTTTGTTAAAGTTGGTGGTTACTTTTTAGCCTATAAAAGTCTGAAAACAAAAACGGAATTAGATGAAGCTCAGAATGCACTAAAGCTGATGAAATCTGAACTCATTGATATCGTTGCATTTGAGCTGCCATATAATTTTGGCACACGAGAAATTATGATAATTCAAAAAAATGGTAAAATTGACAAAAAATATCCAAGAAAAGCTGGTACACCAAAAAAATCACCACTATAGATGAAATTATATAGTTAATATTAGAGAAAACTTGCATGAAATGTGCAAGTTTTTTTATTTGCTTTTTTTATGCGCAAATATCAAGTATAATGGAAATAGTATCAAACTTGGAGGCATTATGGGAAAAGCAATGGCAATATTTAATCAAAAAGGTGGTGTCGGAAAGACTACTACTGCTGTCAATTTTTCTGCTGCTTTGGCAGAGAGAGGCAAACGTGTTTTGTTAGTGGACAACGATCCTCAAGGAAATCTTTCAAGTGGTGTTGGCATTAATAAGAGCGAACTCTCTTCTTCTATATATAATGTACTGATAAATGAAGTATCTATAGAAGATTGTATCATTCCAACGCAATTTGATAATCTTTTCATTGTTCCAGGTAGTGTCGAGCTTGCTGGTGCTGAAATTGAACTTATTGAATTTGAAAATCGTGAGTTTCTTTTAAAGAAGCAACTCAGTAAAGTAAAGGACCAATATGATTACATCATAATTGATTGTCCCCCTTCGCTTGGTCTATTAACCATTAATGCATTAGTGGCAGTTGACAGTGTCATTATCCCTATTCAATGTGAGTATTATGCACTTGAAGGTGTGAGTCAACTCGTCAACACATTTAACTTAGTAAAAAAGAGCATCAATCCAAATTTGGAAATTCAGGGCGTCTTATTGAGTATGTTTGATGGAAGAACCAATCTTTCCATCCAAGTAGTTGATGAAGTGAAAAAGCATTTTAAGCATTTGGTATATGCAACCGTTGTTCCAAGAAATGTTAGATTGGCTGAAGCACCAAGTTTTGGGTTGCCTATCATACATTATGATCGCAAGTCAAAAGGGTCTGAGGCATATTTGGATCTAGCAGATGAATTTTTAAGTTTAGAAGAAGAGGTGTAGGATGACACTAAAGAAATCTGGGTTGGGTAAAGGTCTCGGCGCTTTGATTCCAAATGAATCAATGGAAGCCTTCGAAAGTAAGATTAACGAACATGGTGAATTGATACATGAAATAGATATTAACTTGATAATGCCTAATAAAGACCAACCAAGAAAAGTTTTCGATGTTGAAAAAATAAGCTCTTTAGGGGAGTCCATATCAGAACACGGATTATTACAACCGATTGTACTTAAGAAAACAGGCGGACTCTATGAGATTATCGCTGGAGAGCGCAGATGGCGTGCTTGTAAGCATATTGGATTAAAAAAGGTACCTTCTATAATTAAAGATGTAGATAGCTCTACAATTGCGCAACTTGCATTGATAGAAAATCTTCAGCGAGAAGATTTAAATCCAATAGAGGAAGCTATGGCTTATCATCGATTAATTGAAGAATATCAAATTACGCAAGAGAAAATGAGCAAAATAGCCGGAAAATCTCGTGTTTATATCACAAATACGATGCGACTCTTAAAGCTTGATCCATATATTCAAGATGCAATCGTTAGTAAACAAATTTCAAGTGGTCATGGACGTGCAATTCTAGCTCTTGATAATGAAAAGAAGCGCCGAATGGCTTATGATCGTATACTAATAGATGATCTCAGTGTTCGTTCAACAGAAGAATTGATCAAGAATTTCGACAAGCATTTTAAAGTTGTAGATAGTAAAGCAAAGCCATTACGCAACAAAGAGGTAACGGCTATAGAAGATGAACTATCAGTTTTTATTGGGACAAAGGTGACAATTAAAGAGAAAAACGGAAAAGGTAAGATAGTTATCGATTTTTATGACGTTGAAGATTTGAATAGAATAATTGAACTTATAAATGCCTCGAATTAGCATTTAAGATAATGTTTCACGTGAAACATTATCTTTTTTTTATTTGCCGTGATGTTTCACGTGAAACATCACTAAAAATCGCTCATATTTGCTCTATATTAAAAGATATGCCCAATGGTTCTATACCTCAAAGAATTGTATAAATACAAGCTGAAAGAATACTTGAAAAATAATCGATGCAGCGCTTGAAATTCATGCCTTCATAGCAAATAACAAGTTGTAATTTCACAATTAATTCCACTAAACATTTATTGAGTCACAACACATATAATATGATAGAATAGAAACATGAAAACGTAAACAAGGAGTATCAATTATGTCGTATGAAAAAAAACGCAAGCTACTATTTATAATAAACCCTGTGGCAGGTAGTGGTAAAACCATAGAAATGCTGCCTGTGATCAAAGAAAAAATGAAGGCAGTGGAAGACTTAATTGAATACCAAGTGCACATATCAAAAAACATTGGCGACATCACAACAACTGTGAAAAAGTACTTCGATGATGGTTATGATGAATTTATTGCCATTGGTGGCGATGGATCACTTTCTGAATTGATAAATGGATTTGAATTTCCATGTTCAAGAATACCATCAATAGGTATGTTGCCTATGGGAACAGGAAACGATTTTGTTAAAATCACATCTGAAAAAAAAGATTTTGAAAATATTTTTAAAGCAATTATAGGCAACCATAAAAAAATAATTGATGTCGGCATTGTTAATAATTTCAATTTTATAAATGTTTGTTCGTTCGGGATAGATGGGCCAATTATGAAGGACATGGAGAAATACAAAAAAATATTACCTGGCCAAGCATCCTATTTGTTCAGCACCTTAAAAGCTGGAATATCTTTTAAATCAAACTTTGTAAGAGTGATTGCTGACGATCAAGAATTTGATGGCAAAATGATTTTGATTGCCGTTGGCAATGGAAAGTATTTTGGTTTGTCCAGAAGCTGATTTGAGTGATGGTTTACTAGAAGTGTGTTTGGTAAGAAATGTAAGCAAGTTGAAATTTATAAAAGAGATATCTAAAATTTACTCTGGAAGATTAAATGAACTAAAAGAAGTCATATATATAAAAGCTAAGAAAATCTCAATCCATGTTGACGGATCAGAGTATTTAATAAATGCAGATGGAAATCTAATGGGAAGCACACCAGCGACTTTGAGTTTATGTCCTAAAAGTGTCTATTACTTCACAAACGAGTAAAACGTCTAAAATCAGATTACAATTCCCATATTATGTAATTTTTATACGCTCTATTTTGGTATTTTTTGTACAATTGAATATAAGTGTCTAAAAAGAACTAAAGTTGAATACAGCTTAAATTTGAGCCAAATAGTGACAATTAACGAAACGAATGAAAATGAAGAGGTGTGCAATGACTAATGCAGCAGTCAAAGATGCCAAAGAAGTATATATTGCTACAGGCAGACTAAATAGAAATATCATAAGTAAAGAAATATCAATTTCATGGTATAAATGTAAGTTGCAAAATTTAGATCCAAAAGATCCATTCAAAATAATCGGTGAAAAACCATCTATTAATTTTGAGACTAAATTTTTGTCTTATGTCGATTCAACTGTACCTCAATATTTCGACTATATATTGGTAAACATGAGTTTGCAGAAATGTAGTTCTAGAATGACACTTTCAAACTTTACTGATATGGATACTATTGATGATTTATCAATCGGGACAAATGGGGGATACCTGACTTATAAGACACAAACAAATCAACTTGTATCATTGGATGAACATTACTTAGATCTACTGAGTGAGTTCTATACTTATGGGATTCTAATTTCTCATGGTGAAAAGATCCTTGGTGTTCTTATGCTATTGAGCAAGGATAAACCAAATGATTATGATATTGTAAAGTTAAAGGAAAAACTGCTTCAATATTATGAAAAGTCAGAAGTTATGGCTTATGAAAAATCAGAAAGCAACTTGAAAACACAAAATATCAATCAATTGTTTGCTTATCCGCAGCACTTTATGGACGATTTTAAGCAAACCGTAGAAAAAATGAGTAATAATATATTGCCTGTATTAATCCGAGGAAGTCAAGGATCAGGTAAATCAACACTTGCACGCCTCATAGCTAATAACAACTTGAAATTACCTTATATTTTATCTCTAAATGATACACCAAGAATTTTGCAAAAGACATACTTAGAATATGGTTTGTCTCAATTTGACACAGTCATTGTTGAATCCCTTGAATACGCAATGCCGGAATTGCTTAGCTTGTTAACTGTTTACACAGAACAGATTATCATAGGAAAAATTAAAGATAGTCATAGTAATTACAAGTGTTCAAAGTTAATACTGACAACTGCATACAATGAGGCAATTCAGGATGAAATTACCCTAAGCATGCAAGTAGTGAAACAATTGGAGAAGATAATTGAGAGATTGAAACTCAATACTGTTAACCTAGTTAACACTAATTATTTTACTGATCAATTTGAAGTACTAATAGAAGCAATATTAGCAAAAAATAGTGTGAAAGCAAGTGATGTATATAAATCTAAGTTGATAGAATACTCAAAGGGTAAATCTTTTAAGTCAGTGCAACAAATCATTGATATATCAATAGATGAAGCATATTCAGATGATATCAAGAACTTAACTAATTTTCCAGTTTCCATTTCAGAATCCATACTAGAGCTGGATTTGTATGAAAAAGCGTATATAATGAAGATCTATGAACTTCTTGATAACAATATGACTGCAACAGCCAATGCACTTAAAATTGGCCGTTCAACACTCTATCGAAAGTTAGAAAAGTATCATAATGAGACACCCAAGTCTGAAAAGTGAAAATATCATAAGTGTTCTTTTTGAAACACCAAACAAAACGTATCAAAATGAGACAAATATATTGTGTTTCATAATGGTACTTTTTCTTTATTTTGTATAGCTGAAATACTTTTAAAAAAACTATAAACGCGTTAAAAATTGATAATTACTATTTATTAAGGGTTAAGGTGTAATTGTGTAAACGCATACAACGTTCTTAAAAAAGCAAATTATAATGTAAACACTGACCGATATAGTATCAAAGTGTTATAAATAGATGTTTTAGCAGTATATTTTTTTGAAATTAGTTATGAAGATGTACGGAAAAATACTATTTGAATTATATTTCATTATTATGTAGAATTAGAATAACAGTTCAAACATAGCTTTTATGCGTATGCTGTTATTTACAGTTAATTTACTGTTAACGCTTTGGGGGTGATATAATGTATAAAGTTAGTGAAGTAGCAGAACTACTTGGTGTAGAAAAAACTGAGATTTTTGAAAAGATGATAACGCATAAGTCACTACTTGATCCAAACATCTCTAAAGTAGAAGGTGTAACATACTTTGATGATAGAGGATATGAAATTTTAAAAACATTACTTTCCAAGCATCATGAAGAACCAGTAACAAACGACAGATTTGAAACAAGACCGATAAAATCGCTTACCAAGTTTGAGAAGGAACGCGATATTTTATATGATAAAATTGAAATATTGAAAAATGAGCTTTTTAATTTGGATTCCGAACTCGAGTTGAAAGACGATATGATCATCAAGTATCAATTAAAACTTGCTGAGGATGTTGAAAATATCAACAAGTTACAGTTTTCAATCATGAAGAAATACGAGAAATTTGTGGAGTGATCATATGTATCGAGTAATTGAAGTTGCCAGAATGCTAGGTGTCAGCAAAGTCACCATATATAAAAAAGTAAATAAAAATAAAAAAGCACTCAAGAATCATATTCATACACGAAGCAATATAACGTATATTGATGATATTGGTGTGGAAATTATCAAAGAAACCATTGAAGTGAGTTCGAACAATATGTTCGGTAATGGCAATGACACAGATGAGTTTAAACGAGAATATTTGGAAGATCTTACTGAAATGATTGAATATTTAAGCGTACAAATTCAAATCAAGAAAAAGCAAGTCCAGAAAAAGGATGAAATTATCGAAGCTTATAAGGGTATTATTAAAAGCAACAGAGGTAAGATTCAATACTTAGAAAGTAAATTGAATCAACTAAATTAAGTCCAATTATGCAAATCAAATCGAGTCTAATTAGGAGGATATAACGTGGTACCTAAAAAATCAATTTTCGAGAGAATGGGGTTAATTGAACATAGCCAAAAAGAAGAAGAAGTTTTAGCTGATGAGGCATTCATGGGGGAAACGTCTCTTGATCAAGTTCCTGATCCAGAATATGTTCCAGATTTAACGCATTTTGAAGCATCTTTAGATAAGCATATTGAACCTCAAAATGAGGCACCAGCATTTTCAGAGGTGACTGAGACTATTGAAACACAAAACATTAACGTTGAAGATGTACCGAAAAACATAAGTGATAAATTAGATTTGATAATAGGCGCATATGAAAAAAACAAAATGCTTACTATTGAAGAAATCTATAGAAATGCTCATCTTGAATCTGAGTTAAAAAAGACGATCTTCATGACAGATGTTTACGTTAAAGCAATTCCAGAAAATTTACCTGTAGACATAAAACGTGAGACCGTATTAAACATCATGAATGTATCAAATATCAGTTTGGATGAATTGCTTAATGATGCTTACAAGAGGATTGATTCATTAAATACTGTGTTGGAGGAAACTGTTTCAACCACGCAAGAAGTTTTCAATAGAAATGATGCAACCATTCGTGAACTTGAAAAACGCATTGAAGATTTAAGAGAGATCAATAAGAATCGCAAGAAATTCCAAGAAGATCAGAATACTATGATCGAATATGAAATTCAAAAAATCATCAACTTGGTCGAATTTGTCAAACCAAAGAAGTAACCCATGGCAGATTACAAGCTAACTAATAGAGGAAAGTTTGTATTAGGGCTAGTTATTCTATCGTTTGTCATCATGATTGTCTATTCAGGTAGTTATATTATCAAATATATAAGAGATAATATGCCTCAAAATTACGATAGTGTAGTGGATTCAACAGAACAGACAGTAGAATCTGTTGAAACCACTGAAAAATCTGAAGTAACGACAGAAAATGAGACTAATGCAACAGAATCAACAGAATCAACAGAAGCAACAGAAGCAACAGAAGCAATAGAAAAACCATCTGAGGCCATTTACACATTGCAAGATCTTGAAGACTTAAAGCAATTTAAGATCACTATTACTTTTGAAGCAGATCAGTCGGAAGTGATGTTGAACGATGCAGATTTGGCTTCGGTACGCGCCATGATGGTAAAATACCCTAACGAAAAACTTTCAATTGACGGACATGTAAATGGTTATCCCAATTACAAAACGAATGAAGCTTCAGATAACTTAAGCCTTGCAAGGGCATTATTTGTCAAAAAAGCATTGATTGAATTGGGTGTTGATAATAAACTGATCAGCGTGTATAATTTTGGTTCGGAATACCCTATATATAAAGATTTTGGCAATCAGTCTAAAAATGATCGCGTTGAAATATACTTTATCGATCACTTTATAAAGGGAAGCCGAGGCAAGTAAGCACTCGTAGCTCAGTGGATAGAGCAATCGCCTCCTAAGCGATAGGTCGGAAGTTCAAGTCTTCTCGGGTGCGCCATATGACATTAGACCCCACAACCATACGGTTCGTGGGGTTTCATTCCATTTATGAGAGGTGAACATGTCTATAAATCTTAGAACACCAGAATATTTTATGCATGAAGCACTATTGGAAGCCCAAAAAGCGCGTCAGTTTAATGAAGTGCCAATAGGAGCGGTTGTTGTAAAAGATGGTATAATAATTGGAAGAGGACACAATACAAGAGAATCCGAAGAGCTTTCAACAGCCCATGCAGAGATAAATGCAATCAGAGCGGCATCGCTAAACATAGGCTCTTGGCGGTTGACAGGGTGCGAAGTATATGTTACAATTGAGCCCTGCCCTATGTGCACAGGTGCACTTTATCAATCTCGCGTTAGTAGAATTTACTATGGTGCTGCAGATTATAAAGCAGGTGCTTGTGGCTCATTATTCAATCTTTTCGAAATTGAAGGTCTGAACCATTATTGCGAGGTGTACTCCGGTATTCTTGAAAAAGAGTGTCAGACAATCATTAGCGATTTTTTTAAGTCTAGAAGGTTTAAAAGGTAGTTATTATTTATTCTCTAAATAAGCAAGTAATTGGAGAGATGTCCGAGTTGGCTAAGGGGCACGCCTGGAAAGCGTGTAAGGCTGTCATGGCCCCGCGGGTTCGAGTCCCGCTCTCTCCGCCAATTATAAATATATGCCGTGCTAGACGGGGAGTTAGCGGTTCCTTGTAACCTGCAATCCGCTGTAGCAGGGTTGATGCTCAGATTGAGGACTTGTTTTGTAGGGTCTGCGCAAGTTAAGTGATGTTGATAATTGGGTCTTACGCAATAAATACTTGTGAACCCCGTCAGATCCGGAAGGAAGCAGCGGTAAGCGAGAACATTTATGTGCCGTAGGGTCGCCTGGTTTGAGTTAACTGGCTTGTTAACGCTTGTATTACAAGCTCGAAACTGAGTGCACGGCGTAACTAAAGAATCATCTTCTGCCATATTTGGTAGTGGATGATTTTTTATTTTATATTTATATATATATTATGGTGAATTGAAGAGTCCTTCTTTCAATTTGCTCAATAATCTAATATAATTTTACTATATGGAATTATGCAATTTCCAAACTTAGGAGCTATCATGCGCAAATCAGGAATAAATAGTTTTGAAAAACAACTCATTTATAAATCGATAAGTCATCTTTTTTTGTGCATGCTTGCAGCTCTAACAATCAGTTTTTTTATGCTTAT
>CAYLNI010000043.1:16029-19420 GCA_964384705.1 uncultured Fusibacter sp. | reverse complement strand
TATGAATACACTTGATAATATAACACCAGAAAATCTGGAAGGCTTTTTTGTCGGTTGGCCGAATCCTCCATCAGTAACAAAACACTATGAATTGTTGGAGAAAAGTGCTTATATCTGGTTAGCTGTCGATAACGAGACAAAAAATGTTGTGGGATTCATAACCGCAATTTCGGACGAAGTTCTAGCAGCATATATTCCTTTGCTAGAAGTATTGCCTGAATATAAGGGAAAAGGCATCGGAAAGAGGTTAATGGAAAACATGCTCTCTACACTAAGTGCATTTTACATGATTGACTTACTGTGTGATCAAGAATTGCAGGAATATTATGAGACGTTCAATATGGCAAGATCTCAAGGGATGGTTTTTAGGAATTATCAGAATCAGAGTGGAAGATAGGCAAAATCATCAAAAAAATAATATTGGAGACCTCATATCAATGAAAAATTGCCTTAGTTTGAATGAGATTAATGAAATTAAAACGAACTTTGAAATGAGAAACATTGAATTTGAATACTTTGAATCGGATGAGGATCTAATAGATTATATTAAAAATGAGACCTTAAAATTTCGAAATATTGGAATTGGCAATTCTCAGACATTAAAACGACTTAAGATTACAGATACTTTGATAGAGATGCATAAAACGGTTTTTGATAAAACTTTGGGATCAAACAGTGAAGCTATTAAAGTTTTAAAGAAGAAGGCACTTTTATCAGATTGCTATATCTCAAGCAGTAATGCAATATCAAAAGATGGCATAATCGTAAATGTGGATCATAGTGGCAATAGAGTCGCTGCGATGACCTACGGTCCAGAACGCGTATTAATAATTGTTGGAATCAACAAGATTGTACAAAATGAAAAGGAAGCAATTAATCGTGCATTAAAGGTTGCGACGCCTCAAAACGCATTGCGTTCCAAGATTCCATCACCCTGTAGTACTGGAGGAACATGTCTTGAATGCAATCAAACGATAAGAGTATGCAATCACATATCAATAATCAGAGGGCAAAATGAAATTGGTAGAATGAAGGTTATGTTATTAAATGAGAGTCTGGGGTTTTAACAAGAACATGAAATGTTATAGAATTTGGAGGTATGTATATGTGTAAAAAATGTAAAATCGGAATTCATAAAATTGCAATTATTATCGCGGTTCCAATTCTCCTTTTAAACGTGTTTGGCGGTGATGGTGGATTTGATTGGGAGCGCACAATCAAGAAAATTGAAAAATATATAAAAGGTGTAAAATGAAAAAAGTAATTATAGTAATAGCCATTTTAGTTTTAACTGTCACAATTATCGCATTTAACATTAGACCTAAAACAACCACTCAAATAGATCAAGAACAGTCATACACATATTTAAGTGAAAAAGGTTATGACATAATTGAATACAAGGGGAGAACAACACGGATTTTTTCAGAATCACACATATCACTTTATGATATACAAGTGCTTACGTTGATCAATGTTGATTACATGAAGTACATGGATAAAGATATTGTCATTGATACATACATGGTGACCAACCATCCACTGGATAATAATCTGCAAAGATTTATTAGTACCATTGAGAGGGGGTTTAGAGTCAAGTATCCCAATATCACTCGCGTTCAGGTTGCAATGTGTGATAATGAAATTATTGGTGGATACGCAAATATATATCATACTGGGGAAAGATTGTTAGGTCGACAGGCTTTTGATATTGATGGAAAATCAATTGAATCCGTTACTGGACTTACTTTCGATGTGTGGCGCGATCAAGTAATGAAAGAGTTTAAATTCAATTATTGAGCACGATCAAACAGTGAGTTTGTCAGGAGGATATATGAAAAAAGTTGTCACAATTACTTTGGTTATTGTTATGATATTACTTATAATATTTTTAGTAAGTAACTATAAAAAAGGTCTTGATTTGCAAGAAGATGAGCTGAGAAGTAATTGGCATGACACATGGGAAAGCATCTATAAGAGTAAAGGAATCTTAACAGACCAACAGATAAAAGACATCAATCTATTATTACAGCCTACATTTTCAAACAATGATACCCTTGAAGTCAATCCAATAAGTTGCTTTCTTACTTCCTATTATAAAGATGTACGAGATATAAATTTGACTGATTTTTTAAGATACTGTCCTATTGGAGAAATTCCTGAAGAACTCACTGAGTTCGAGGCTTTAGCGCAACATGATAATTGGCCTTTTGGTAAATTTAAAAACGTGAAAAGTCTTCCGGTACCGATACACCGTTATAAAAGTGAGTTGGTTCAAGAATTATTTACATTATACGCAGATATAAATTTGGATGAATTAACTGGCGTTGGATTTGAAGAGGTGATTTATCTAGATAGTACGGATGCATACTATAATTACACCAGTGACTTTGCACCTGGCTTCTTTAAATGCACTGAGGGAATTGTTGAAGATGATGTCATTAAATTATATTCAGATTCAAGACATACGGTAGAATTGATAATAGCAAAAAAGGACGGGAAGTATGTTATTAAGTCTTTTTATGCCAAGTAAGGAGCGTACAATGAGCAGTGAAGTTAAATCATTTTATGATGACTATGGAATAAAAGAATGGAACAGACTGGATGAAGATGCTTATAGCAGAATAAATTATTTATTGCATATGCATTTTATAAAAGAGCATCTTGCATCAGGGATGAAAGTGCTGGATGCGGGCTGTGGTACTGGGCGGTTTAGTATTGAATTTGCTAAACTGGGTTGTGATGTGACACTGTTTGACATTTCAGAAGTGCAACTCAGAATTGCAAATAGCAAAATCGAAGAGGCAAATGTCAAAAAAAATATTGATAACATTATTCAAGGGGACCTTAATGAAAAAATGAAGTTTCCCGATGAGCATTTCGACGTTGTTGTTTGCTATGGGGCACCATTATCATACATTCTTGAAAAAAGAGATGATGTGATAAAAGAGTTTAATAGAATTTTGAAGCCAAGTGGGAAGCTATTTGTTAGTGTAAACAACAAATGGGGGATTTTTAAGATGCTGATCGGAAGACAAATGACAGCTTTTTTTAGTGATCCTGACTACTGGTATATAGATCAAGTCATTGAAAGTGGCGATTTACCAAGACATGAGAAGGTGGATCATCCTGCAAGACATTTTTTTGAGGCGAAGGAATTAAGAACATTATTGGACAACAATGGGTTTAGCACTGTGAAACTAGGTGGAAGTCCATGTATATCATGTGGCCATCAAGCGAATCTTGAAGAGATTAGTAAAAATAATGAGGCTTTAAAAACGATTATAAATATTGAATTGGAAACCTATACAAAAGACACAATGGTTGATAATGGAGAATTTTTGTTGGCGATGGGGAGAAAATCAACTTGATGTTCAAAAGAAACGGAAGTTTG
>CAYLNI010000043.1:10536-15955 GCA_964384705.1 uncultured Fusibacter sp. | reverse complement strand
ACTTATGAATATCGAGGTGAGAAATGAAAATCACTTTCTACCACTGGAATACTCAATGCCCAATAATTCATGAGACGATTCAGTTGCTCAATACTTATGAAGACCGCATTGAAATTGAATATTTTGATATAACAAATAATTGGGAACTTGCTCATGATCAAAGAATGTACTTTCCATTTCTAACTGTATTTGATGACGATAAAAGATGGTTTGGGCCATTAAGAACTGAAATACTAGAAATGTATATTAATGGCGAGTTTATTGAAGAAATTCCTTATGTCATTGAGCAAGGAAATGAAGTATTCTATGGTGATCTCATTGAATTGAATAATGAATCCGTACATTTAGTTAGCAATGGTTGCAGTTTGAACAATTGCAAAATCAGTTGTGAAAAGAAGCAACGATTCTTATCGGAAATTGGCGAAGAATTTTACGGCTACTTAAACGTAAGCGCAAATAAAGTTGTCGGTGGAATAGAGTATATGCCTTCTCTAAATGTGCCATACTCAATCCCAAAGGACGAAAATATAGCCTTTTTAACCTGCGCATATCATTCATCGACCAATTATGATTATAAAACATATCCAATAGTAGCATTAGAGAAACGGTTATCGGAAAAATATGACAAGCTGGTTGCAATTACAGATGAAAGTGGAACCTTTCCAAATGGAACTTTAAAGTGGTTTTTAAAGAATGGCTATATTGATTTGGGATTGATCAGTGTTGAAGAAAAATACTGTAAACTTCATATTGTTATGAAAGACTTGAAACATGATCAAAAATTTCATTTAACTTTATGACGCAAAAAAAGACTGTCTCACCAAAGTGAAACAGTCTTTTTGCATGTCAGAACATCTGAAGCTCTCATAATATTATCTCCTGAGCTTTTCAATTTCTAACTTACCATCTTTTGCATATTCTTTTAACGAATCAAATGGTTGGTAGACAATTCTACCATTGATATCGTTGAATATATTTTGCATTGATACGTTCATCATAATTATACCCCTTTCACATGATGGGACCATAAACCAATTGTGGTGCCATCGTTTACCAAAACCCAGATCAATTATCTGGTGAATCTTACATAGTCTGATTTGTCGTTTTTCGCATTATTTTCAAAGACATCAAATGATTTGAAAACAATCCTACCATTGATATCGCTGAATACATACAACATATTCATCATCATAATTTTTACCCCTTTCGCTAACTCCCCCGCGTATAGGCACAAAAAAACGGCGCATGCATATGCATACACCGTCGTCGCTCGATTAAAATCACTTAAGTTTTACAATGTAAACTATAGCGCTTCACCCGTACACGGAGTGTTATGACACAATGTCATTTCAAATTTAAATCCATCAAATTTAGTTGTAACAGTAGTAGTAATAAACATTTGCATAACCTCCTTTTAATTTATTTAATTCATCTTATCATGATTGATAAATGATAGTCAATCGATTCATGAAGTTGTCATGAATTTGTAATGCGGTTGTAATGATTGTTTTTATATAACTATGTATTGTTTGCTCTAAGTTGATAGTAACAATCAATAATTGGGTATTACTAAATAGGTGTACTTTATTTCACAATTCTTAGATTCAGTGCTCTTTTTATGGCTTGTTAAGGGTCATGGGGCATCATTGTTAATAAATTAAGAAATGTTTTAAATGAGGAGGCTACATATGAAGTGGAAGGGAAGAACTAGAAGTTCCAATGTTCAAGATAGAAGAGGAATGGGTGGTGTAGCAGGTGGCTTGGGTGGTATTGGTATCATTATTGTGATTGTGTATACCCTACTTGGAGGCAATCCTGGGGATATCATGCCAAACTTAGATGGCGGACAGTCTAATGCACCTTATGTAGCCACTCAAGAAGAAGAAGAACTTGCAGCGTTTGTTTCAGTCGTGTTAGCAGATACCGAAGTCATCTGGTCAGAAATTTTTGCTGAGCAGAATCTACAATACAATGAACCTACCCTCGTACTTTTCACAGGAAGCGTTGAGTCTGCATGTGGGGTAGCAGGATCATCTACTGGCCCTTTTTATTGTCCAGGGGATAATAAAGTCTATATAGATTTACAGTTCTACCAAGAGCTTAAAGACAAGTTTGATGCACCTGGTGATTTTGCAATGGCCTATGTTGTCGCTCACGAAGTTGGCCATCATGTTCAAAACGAACTTGGCGTTATGGCTCAAATGAATGAATTAAGAGGGAAAGTCAGTCAAGAAGAATACAATGCCTATAGTGTTAGACTCGAACTTCAAGCTGATTATTTGGCAGGTGTTTGGGCGAGATATGTACAAGGCGAGAATTACTTGGAAGAAGGCGATTTGGAAGAGGCTATGAATGCGGCAAGCGCAGTAGGTGACGATAGAATTCAAATGGAAGCACAAGGTTACGTTGTACCAGACAGTTTCACACATGGTACTTCTGAACAACGTAAACGTTGGTTTTACAAAGGCTTTGAGGCTGGTGATCTAAGTGAATGGGATACATTTTCTGCAGATGAGTTGTAAAAAAGAATAGCTAACACGAGACGGATCGCATTTATTTGCGCCGTCTCTAATTTTGTACTTACCACGAATATTGTAGTGATTTAATTATATTGAAATATTCTCACGTTTGTTTTCTGATATAATAATTATAGTGAAATTAGAAAATTCAGAAATTTTAATGGAGGACAGAAAAAACGATGACACAGATTGACAATGCTAAAACTTCAAGGCTATATAGAGTTGCCATTCTTTATACACTCATATTAGTCATTATAGCTGCAATTGCGAACTACTATACTTGGATACGGTATATGAGTCCGCAATGGTGAATGCATTTTTATTAGTACTAACAATTGCTATGTGGATTGCGCTATACATACCTGTGCCGGTATTAATGACTAAGGCAGACTGGAAGATCAGTGATTTTGGATTTGTTATCAATAAGGGCACTGTTATTGCTTCGTTAGCGTTAGGAGCACTTATGTTAATCAGGTTAGGATGGACTTTTAGAGTTGACTTAATACAATACACAATTATTGAAGCATTTGCACGTGTTGGGGAGGAACTTTTTTTTAGAGGTTTCATATTTACACTCGCGCTCAAACTGCTTAAGGGAAAAGAAAATTCTGTTCTTTGGGCTATTCTAATATCAAGCGTTTTATTTGCTATTGTACATACACAAACATTTTTACCAAGTAATCATCTCACAATGATCGATATCTTTATAAGTGGACTCATCATGGTTATCATACGCTATTTTACTGGGTCAATATTACCTGGTATTATAACGCATCTTGCAGGGAATACTGGTGTTCTAGGGATGGGATTGGGCATTCTGATATATTGCATGGTAATAATCGTTGTAAGTGTAAGACGTAAGAAGAGTGAGATGAACATTGAACCTTGTGAATGAAGGAGAGCAAAATATGATTTCGATGATCTGGCAAATAATTACTACCGCATGCCAACCATTGAATCTATAAAGAAAGATATACAATCTTTAGGTTATATATCAGGAGGTAAAATGAAGAAATATTTAGCCATTTTCCTAACAATTCTCACCCTTCAAATATTTGTTGGATGTGAGAAAGAACAAGAGACACTCGAAAGAATCGTAGAACATATCAACATACTTGAGGAAGAACTACCTAATGAAGATAAGGAGTATCTTGCGAATAATCTGCTTGATATAGAAACTGGAGAGGTTCCATTACTTGAAAATGGAGAACTTCCAACAAGTCCAGCAAGCTATGCTTTTTGGTATAATCGTGACGGTAAACTTGATGATTCACATGAATTCATTTCACAACAGTATCTCTTTCTCTCAAGAGAACTGGTCATGAAACATACAGACGGAAAACTCATAGGACAGTATTTTGTGGACGAGAATTTCAATGTCTATTATTTTGGTGGAAGAGGCAGGGAAAATTAACTTTTTTTGTAACTATTCAAACAGGGATTCTTGCGAATCCTTTTTTTGCATTATTTTCAACACTATTCACAAACAGAGCGTATTTATAAGCTTTTTTTAATGATGTCTTAAGAATCATTTGTTAGAATTAAAACAATTATACTGGATGGCGTTGCTATTATTGCCATTACAATCAAATCTTTGAGGGGGATAATCATGAAATGGTGTCTGTCATGTAAATTAGAATATGAAGAATATGTGGAAAAATGTACGGATTGTGGTGCTATGCTCATATCTGAAATGGACTACAACTTACATACTAAGCCTAAGCATAATGCATACAATCCTGAAGAACTCAATTTAGCTGTAGTTTATGAATCAACGCTTGAAAGTGATATACTACATGTCACTGAATTGTTGAAAGACAATGGAATTGATTCCGAGATTAAGACACACGGGATGGGTTCTTATCTACAAATCTACAGTGGCGTCAATTACCTTGGAACATCAATTTGTGTTAAAGAGGATGATGCTGAAGCTGCGAAAGCGATCATTGAAAATTTATGGGGTGAATTTAATCCCGATGTGCTACTAGATGTGGAGCAAGATTTTGTATCTGATGATGTGGATGATGCGTCAAGTATGGAAGATTACAGACACGAATATAATAAGTCCCTCAATCGAAAAAGGACTTTCTTAAAACTGTTCCTTTTACTAATATTTGGCACAGCAATAGTGATACAGATATTGTCTATCTTGAGTTGATGTGGGATATAAAATTAAAAATAATATGAGGTTGTGATATGGTAAAAATATTGACGAGTGGGTTCTCGGAAGGATTCCCAAAGGCGTTTAGCAATGTATTAAAAACATATATTCAATCAGGTTCAAATTTTGTGTTTGTCGCTTCTGAGTTTGAAAATATATATGAGAGAACGGATTGGTATTGCGAGCAGTTCATAAAGATGTTTTCTGATTGTGGTATTATTTTTGATTATGTAAAGGTTATTGATAGCAGGACATCAAAAGAATCGGCTCAAATGGCAGTTAGAAATGCAGATGTAATTTGGCTCGCTGGGGGTGATACGCCTACCCAGTTTGCCTATATGGAATCATATGGACTGATACCGTTCTTAAGAGAACATAATGGTGTGATTATTGGAATGAGTGCCGGATCAATCAACATGGCAAAGACAGCTGTCTGTACATTAACTTGCGAACATAGTGAGCTGGTTATTTATGAAGCTCTTGGACTTGTCGATTTCTCAGTTGAGCCACATCTGGATAAAAGCAATATAACAGAGGAGTTACTATTGCTTTCGGAAAAATACCCTTTATACGGGATTTGTGATGATGGTGCGATTGTATGTAAAGAAAATGAAACGCTGTATATTGGTGATGTATTTTTAATTGATAATAGGCATGTAAATCAATTAAGATAATAGTTTATAAAATGAACAAAGGAGCTCAAACATGAACATATACGAGTATCAAAGATTGGTAGGCA
>CAYLNI010000043.1:9852-10483 GCA_964384705.1 uncultured Fusibacter sp. | reverse complement strand
CTAAAAGTCATAAAGAAGTCGTGCAGTTTTGTTTACTACTTGGGCAACACCTTATCGAACTAACGGGATTTACACCAGAAGATGAGATTACTGCGTCATTTGAAGCGATGAACAGATGGCTGGATGGCAAGGTCAACTATCATGAAGCGAGAAACTTGAGTTTGCAGATCAGTAGGATAGCTCGTGATGAGAAAGATATCGTCAAAGTGAGATTCCTCAGAACAATTGCACAGATCGCCGCGAGTCCTCATGTGAAATATCACGGTTTGTGGGCAACAGATTTTGCTGTGACACTGATAAACAGGATGCATCCAGGTGATTTGGATGCTGTCAGGCGTGAAAGAGAAAAGCATATCGAACTATTACAAAGCGTGTAAAGGGGGTTATTATGGAAATTAATTCGTTTGAACCAATTATTACCTTTGCGCAAAGCTGTAAATTTAGTTCTTTAAGCTATGTAGAATATGAAGATCTTAAAGATTCAGAAATTGTTAAGAATGACAAAACTATCATACTGCTGTATGACAGTTCAAAGGAAAGTAATGAGATTCACTATGCATGTGATGATTTGCATGAATTAATAAGTAATATTGGAGCACATAATCTAAAGGGGCTAATAAAATTTATACCC
>CAYLNI010000043.1:4635-9821 GCA_964384705.1 uncultured Fusibacter sp. | reverse complement strand
TGAAGCGATTCCATTATTTGAAAAACATGGTTTTGAAGTTCACTGTGCATATCAAGATTATGTATTAAATGATTTAAAAAAAATTAGCAATTCTTTCGATAAAATAGAAAATATACAATTTGCCACTGTAGAAAATGTAAAGCAGTTAACGGCACTTTCTAAAACATGTGACGGACTAAGTAGAGGCTATTTCGGAGAAACAGAAGCATGGTTTATGGATTGGTTAATTGATAACAAAGTTATCGTGAAAGAAGTTGATGGAGAAATAGTCGGTTTTTGCTGCGTATCCATATATTCTGAAGGAACAATTCTTTGGATTCGAGAATTGGCGGTTAGCCCAGATTTTCAAGGAAATGGCATTGGAAAAGAGCTCATGAAAATGGCTTTAAATTATGGTTTACTTGAAGGTGCAAAAAAAAGTTTTTTAGCTGTTGATATTGAAAATAGTACTGCTATCCATCTGTATAGGCAGTTTGGTTTTGAAGCAAAGATTAATGAAATTGAAGTGCAAATGAAGTCATGAAGAGGTAATGAATTGAAAAATATTAAAGGCATTATATTTGATCTAGATGGTACTTTATTAGACACACTGGAGGACTTAACCGATGCAGTTAATCATGTGATGGTGATGTTTTCACTTGAAACGAAGTCGATCGACCAAGTTAGAAGCTATGTTGGTAATGGTGTAGTGAATTTGATAGAACAATGTGTACCAGGCAGCGAAACACACGCGAAGTTTACCGAGATATTGTACGCATTTATGCACTATTATGAAATGAACTGCGATCACAAAACAAAACCGTATGACGGAGTATTAGCGCTCATAGAAAAACTTCACAGCGAAGGGAGACAGCTTGGAATTGTCTCGAACAAATTCGATAGTGCGGTTAAGGAACTGAATCGCCAGTATTTTCATAGCTGGATTGATTTTGCATTGGGCGTCTCTGACGCACTTCATAGGAAACCTGCACCGGATATGGTTTATGCTTGTATCGAGCAGATGCATCTCAAGCCTGAAGAAGTCGTCTATATCGGAGATTCTGAAGTGGATTTAATGACCGCTCAAAATGCAGGCATCAAATGTATCAGCGTGTTGTGGGGATTTAGATCACTAGAGGTTCTGTTAGAAAACGGTGCGACAAAGATTGTTTCAACTGTTGAAGAACTTGAAGATGTGCTCATGGGGGATTATGATGGATCACTATGAAAAGCTATCTCTTTGTGGTTTGTATTGTGGCGGTTGTAAGAACTACAAAGAAATGAATTCTACACTGACGGTATCAAGCATCATGAACTTGCTTACAAGAACATGCTTGATATTAAAGAACGCGGTGCAGAGCAATGGCTTAATGAGCAAGAAGACGCGCATACCTGCATATGTGGTAGAAAAAAAATTTGGTTTGCGACAAAATGTGCGGATGATGATTGTCAATTAGTTTAATAAGTGTAGAGAGGGATAAAATTTTATGAGAAATGAAATATTCAAAGACACAATGGCGAATATGACTTGGACAGAAATCCAAAGTTACGTTGATAAAAATGCACTCGTTTTATTGCCTTTAGGTGTAATTGAAGAGCATGGTCCCCAATTATGTCTGGGTACAGACATTTACACGGCGCATATTTATTGCCATGCAATAAAAGAAAAACTTGAAGCAAAGGGCCATACGGTTGTTATTGCACCGCCCTTTTATTGGGGCGTATGCCAATCAACAGGTGGCTTTATCGGTTCATTTCATATTAGAAAAGAGACTGCTAAAGCTCTAATTTCAGATATTTTAGTATCATTGTCAGAATTTGGTTTCAATAATGTTTTTGGCGTCAATGCACATGGAGATATTGATCATAACTTAGCCATAATAGAGGCGTTTAAGGAAGTTCATGAGCAAAAGATAATCAATGCTTGTTATCCTTTTGATGAGGGCAGGTTTATCCACTTTGGATTAGAGCTGGCTGCACCTTACTTATGTCCAATAAAACCACAATCAGTAAATGTGAGTAACGCGAAAACACCTGATGTACATGGTGGCGATATTGAAACAGCCATGATTCATGCGTTCTATCCTACTTTGGTTGATGTTGACAAAGCGAAGTCATTGCATGCGACGACTTTAAATGATGCCAAAGTTGGTGAGTGGTTGTTTGGCGGTCACATAAAAGACCTTTCACCTCAAGGCTATATAGGTTCCCCAGCTGATTTCGAACAAGTTGATGTTCAAAAAAATGTTGATGATTATGCATTTAGAATCTCTGAAGCGATAATGGAGCGAATAATTTAATAGATACTAGAAGCAATACTGGAGGTGTCTGATGGGTATTTTAGTTAATGAGCTGTTTACACTGAGTGAATTAGATGCACATGCAATCTTTGATGGGGTAGTACATCCATGGGAAGTTCTTACAAAAATTAATGCTTTCATTTTGGAGTATGCAAAAACTTTACCGGATGATTTTGAAAGAATAGATGATTTTGTCTGGGTTGGTAAAGGTACTACAATTGAGAAAAGTGTTGTAATAAAAGGTCCCGCAATTATTGGATACAACTGTGAAATCAGGCATTCAGCTTATATTAGAGGCAATGTGATTATAGGTAACAACGTTGTTGTAGGAAACTCATCGGAAGTAAAAAATGCGATTCTGTTCAACAAAGTGCAGGTACCGCATTTTAATTATGTGAGTGATTCCGTATTAGGATACAAAGCCCATTTGGGAGCAGGTGTAATAACCTCCAATTTAAAGTCAGATGGATCGTTAGTGAAAGTAAAACATGGTACAGAAATTATTGAAACAGGCTTAAGAAAGTTCGGTGCAATTTTAGGGGATTCCGCTGAAGTTGGTTGCAATACCGTGTTAAATCCAGGAACTATAATAGGTAAAAATAGTATCGTTTATCCGTTGTGCTCTGTGAGAGGTTGTATTCCAGCGAATAGCATTTTGAAAAATAGTGGTGAAATAGTTGAGAGGAAATAAGCCATGGAAAAGATTATAGAAAAATACATCGACTACATGAAAGACAAATACAATATTATAGGCGCGATGATTACTGGATCATACGTAACTAAAACTATGAAACCCAGTTCAGACATTGATATTTTCTTTCTAGGAAGTGATCCTGAGAAATCAATCAGGGGTAGAGAATACTTCATGGGTGTGGAATTTGAGTATTTTATATCACCAGAATGGAAATATTATGATCGCATCAATACCGATTTGACAGCAATTAGAATATATTCTAAAGGAATTATAATTCTAGATTCTGAAGGAAAATTTGAAGAAATCAGTAAATGTGCCGCGATGAAAATCGATACATATAACTGCGTCATTGAAGAAGCACATCGACCTGATTATAAGTTTTATGTAGAAACTATTTTTCATGATGGAATTGATATGTATGATTCTGGTGAATTCTCTGATTTTGTTTTTTTTACATCTGCTTCATTGGACAATCTATGCAATATCGTTTGCAAAATGCGTAACAGGTTGCCGATCTACATTAAGAACGGTGTAAGTGAAATGAAAGCTATCGATGTTGCGTTTGGAAATCTAGTAGAGTCATTTATACTAATCAATTATAGTAGCCAAGAAAAAAGAGATATTTGGGAGCAAATCTGCAGTTATGTTCAGAACCTGTTAGGAGACACTGATATTTCAACTTTTGAAAGTGTTCAGTCAATTAAAGAAAATTAAATGAGAAAAACACTTTATATATGAACCAAAATAATTGGAGGGCACATCTTGAAGAGGATCATTAGAAATGCCGTAAGACGAATTGTTTTTGTTTGTGTGTTTGCTACACTTGTTGTGTTAAGCGGTTGCAGTCAGGAAAAAGAAATTATAACAGAAGAACCTATAGCGGAAGAACCTATAGCAGTTGTAAGCTCAGAGGTTGTACGCGCCATGCCTTATATCTATCCTATCAATGATGGCGTCTCGTTAAGTTTTGATCCACAGGTGGAATTATTGTTTCTAGCTGCAGATTATTTGAGTGATGAATCACAACATTATTTAGGCGATTCGGGTTATATCAAGGAAGCTCGGAAACTCTTTGAAGCGTCAAATGAGGATGACCTCTTTCGGCTATTAGACCAACTATTAGATAATGGTTTTAAATATAGCCAAATGACAAGTGTACTGAACCGTTATGATGTGGATTACAAGTTAAAGGCATCTATTGATTTGACTGGGTACACGATGCTGCAAAGGTCTTACTTAGAAATAGAAGAGGATCTGATTTGGCTTATGAAGAAATATAGAGAACAAAGCAATTTCGACAGTTTTTTTATGTCCTATGAGACTCTATACAACAAACAGTTGAAATTAGCAGGTCAAAGAATTACTCGTACCAAAGTGTTTGAGAGAATGGAAGCGTTTTTTGGACGACCACTAGAAAATATTACCATTGCATTCACACCAAATGCAATTAATGCTCAGATTGCAACGCACCCTTTAAAAGACGGTAACTATGATACACTGGTTACTATGCCTGTGGCAGATCGCGACATTGAGTTTATAACGGTTCTAATCCATGAGTTATCACACAGGTATATTGATGTTGTGACACAGAAAAATCAAAGCCTAGTCGCGAAAAGTGAATGGCACTTTAAGCCTTTTGAATTGCCTCAGTTAAATGAAATTTATAGCAATTGGAATCTTGTATACAATGAGTATATGGTAAGGGCCGTTACTTGCATTATAATTGGTGAAATTTATGGCGATGGAGAAATGAAAAAGCAAATCGATTCGGAAGTATTGGACGGATTTTCAGATATTGATGATGCTATAAAATTATTTATAGCCTATAAAGCTAATCGAAAAGAGTACAAGACTTTTCAAGATTTTTCCACGATACTGATGGAACAATTTGCAGTGCAAGAACAGTCAAAATGATCTAAATATATATTGTATTGAAGGAGTTGCGATGAGCCATACTAAAAACCTACAAACCGAACAGGGAAAGTTGCATACAATTAAGAACGATAAATTTGGACTGCTTGGAAGTATGAACACTTCAAAAGAGTCGCTGTTTCCTTTCTTTGAGCAATTGCTTTTGGGCATTCTTTAAGATGGTCGGAAAAAGAATATCAACATCGGCGTAGATTACGAGATGGTTCACGCCTCACTGGTGCGGGATAAGATAAGTTTTCACGAAGTAACTGAATCTGTGTTGGTGCATTGGGATACATGGG
>CAYLNI010000043.1:1140-4622 GCA_964384705.1 uncultured Fusibacter sp. | reverse complement strand
AAGATAATACTGTTATTGGATTAATTGATTGGGAACGTGCATTGTTTGGCGATCCACTCATGGAAGACCGTTTTCGTAAACACAGCAATAGCGAAAATTTTCTAAAGGGTTATGGTGCAAATGAATTTTCCCATTCTGAGAAAGTTAGAATGGCTTGGTACGACGTGTATTTGTATCTCATAATGATGATTGAAGGCGCATATCGTGGTTATGAAAATGACGAACAATATCAGTGGGCTAAGAGTATGTTTTTACCTATTATGGAGAAATTACAATTTGGTGATTCATTAAGTCTCCAAAGATAAATCAAATGAAATGAGAATAAAAATATGATAGAACTGTTTTCAGGTGAGAGAGATCTTTTAACTAAATTTTCAATACCAAAAGAAGAAGTTTGTATTTGGTCATGTATCGAAGGCATTATGGGGCGTGCATGGGTCAATGACATCGATGAGCCGTTGTATGGCATCGTTGCTGTCGCTGACTTTTTATTTTTATTAGGACAAGTACCTGATTTATTTAGTGTTGAACTATTAAATATCATTGAGACACTAGGCAAGAATCAGATTATTGTATCAGAGAACCCAGATTGGGAAAATATTATTTTAAAAGCTTTTCCAGAGAAAATCGTTCGTTTTATGCGCTATTCTTTTCATTGGGAACCAGATATCTTTGATAAGAAGCGTCTTGCGGATTTTGCACAAGGAAAAGGTGATGGCTTTGACGTTGTTCCATTTACTATTGAGATTGCCGAAAAAGCACTTCTCAGTAGCTTTACTGCTGATTTTTGCATGTTTTATGAATCACCAAAAACATTTCTCGAACTGGGTATTGGGTACTGTATCATCCAAGATGAGCAAATTGTTGCAGGTGCATCCTCTTACAGTTCAAGTAAGGGTGCCATTGATATTACTATTGGAACGATAAATGAATATCGAAGAAAAGGGCTTGCAATTAAATGTGCATCTAGGTTAATCTTGGCATGCCTTGAGAAAGGAATCTATCCAAGGTGGGATGCGGCAAATCTAGAGTCAGTTGCGTTGGCTGAAAAGCTTGGCTATCGATTTAAAGAAGCGTATCAGGTATTTACAATAAAATAGCTAAATATTAACGACCTGTAACAAACCAATTGACACTATGAACCCTCAGTGATATATTCAAGTTAAAAGAGCGAGCGCTCGCTCGATGTAAGGAGGATTTTATGGAGCGAAATTTTTCTATTACCAACTACCCCGATGCTACTGCAGTGGATCATCAACTGGACGTACTCATTTCAAAGCCGATTTACTCCGTAAGTGCGGAGGCACTTGAAGCCTATGAAGCAACATATTACGCTCAAAAATGTGTCAAGTCAAAAGAGATGATCGAAAAAGCTCAGGAGATTATCCCAGGTGGTGTTCAGCATAATTTGGCTTTCAACTATCCGTTTCCTCTGGTGTTCACTAAGGCAGAGGGGGCATTTCTCTATGACATCGACGGGAACCGTTATTACGACTTTCTTCAGGCGGGTGGACCGACTGTTTTAGGAAGTAATCCAATAGAAGTGCGCAGTAAAGTTATTGAGCTACTAAACGATTGTGGGCCAAGTACAGGCCTTTTCCATGAGTATGAATATAAGATTGCGAAGAAGATTGCGGAGAGTATAGAATCCGTTGAGATGTTTAGAATGCTTGGTTCTGGAACGGAAGCGTGCATGGCTTCCATAAGGGTGGCGAGACTGGCAACGGGAAAGAAAAATATTGTCAAAATGGGTGGTGCCTATCATGGATGGAGCGATCAATTGGCATATGGCATCCGCATTCCTGGATCAAGATGGACGCAAGCACATGGCGTGCCACGTTATATCTTTAAGAACACGCAAGAGTTCTTTCCGAACGATCTCAAAGATCTGGAAAGAAAATTGAAACGCAATACGATCCGTGGAGGAACAGCGGCGGTTCTCATTGAACCACTTGGACCTGAGAGTGGCACAACACCCGTGTCGATGGATTTCAATAAAGGCGTTGAAGCTCTTTGCCGAAAATATGGTGCGCTTTTAATCTTCGATGAAGTTGTGACGGGCTTTAGAGTTGGTATGTCTGGAGCGCAGGGCTATTTTGGCGTTAGTCCAGATCTGACCATATTTGGAAAAGTCGTTGCAGGCGGTTATCCTGGTGCAGGTGGCCTTGGAGGCAAAAAAGAATACATGAAATATTTATCAGCGGGCATCGCGGGTGGTCCTAAACAAAAGAAAGCACTTGTGGGCGGAACAATGGCGGCCAATCCACTGAGCTGTGTGGCAGGTTATCATACGCTTTGTGAGATTGAGAGAACAGATGCGATTCGCCATGCGGGTGCTATGGGAGACCGTTTGACAAATGGGCTTAAACGCCTTATTGAAAAATATGAGTTGCCATTTGTGGCATTCAATCAAGGGTCTATTTGTCATCTAGAAACAGTTGGGACGACGCATTATTCGCTGAACTGGAAGAAACCGTGGACGATACCTGAGGTTATTAGACTCACTTCTGTGCGAAAAAAGGAAATGGAACATATGGGCGCTGCTTATATGGCAGAGGGGATTGTAACCCTTGCAGGCAGTAGACTTTACACGAGTGCGGCCTACACGGAAGATATGATCGACGATGTGCTTGTCAGATTAGAACGTGTATTTAAGAACGTCAAGTTGATTGTCTAATGACACGGTGAGGAGTTAGTCATGGGGGAAAAAGGCGTAACAGAAAATGACAAAAATAAGATTAATAGCGCAAAAGAAAGTGTGGTTCGCGCTGGACATAAACTGATTGATGCAGGGCTTATTGCACGCACATGGGGAAATGTGAGTTGTAGAGTTGATGACAGTTATTTTGCCATCACACCAAGCGGTCGTGATTATTTGAGTTTGACGATAGAGGATATCGTGATCGTGCGGATAGAAGATTTGAGTTACACTGGTGTCGTGAAACCTTCTGGAGAGAAAGCGGTTCATGCAGAAATATACAAAGCGAGACCTGACATCAGGTTTGTGATTCATACGCACCAGGAAAACGCTTCGGTGATCAGTACTTTAGGGCTTGAGAAGATCGATATCGATCATTGCATCGAATACGACATTGGCATCAGCATTGATGTTAACACGATGTACAAACTGCTTGGCAATAAAATCATCTGTGCAGCATATGGCCTACCAGGCACGAAAAAACTCAGGCGTTCAGTGGGCGAAGCGCTATCAAAATCAAATGGCAATGCCATCATCATGAAAAATCATGGCGCTGTTTGTTTTGGTCTTGATGATGAGACCGCGTTTAAGGCAGCAATGGAACTTGAGCAAGCGAGCAGTGCATTTATCAAGAATCGTTTTTTGACAGTCAAACCAGATGCCCTATCTGAGATTGAAGCCATGAGACGCTTTATTGGTTCATATGTGATGCCACATTCAGAGGGTGACTCTATGAACCCTGAGACATTTCGCTTTAGTAGCGCGCGAAATTCAAGCGGGTTTG
>CAYLNI010000043.1:0-1056 GCA_964384705.1 uncultured Fusibacter sp. | reverse complement strand
AGTCGATGTCTGATGTTATAAAGATTCATCGCGACATCTATCTGAAAGCCCCAAAGACAAATTTTATAACACATTCTGAAACGCCTTATACATTAGCATTATCAGAAATTGGCGATACGCTTTTACCATTTGTGGATGACTTTGCGCAAATTATTGGAACCAAGGTAAAAACCGTTTCGGCTAGGCCACATGTTATTGCAAATGCGCTCAGCCATTCGTCAGCTGTATTTATCCAAGGCCATGGCGCACTTTGTACAGGTGAGACAAAAGGCGATGCACATGCTGTACAGATGATTCTGGAGAAAAATGCCAAAGCAAAAATTTGCGGCATGCTTTTCGATGGCAACGAGCCTCTCAGCTGGATTGACACGCACCTTATGCGCATGGTTTACCTTAAAAAATACGCCAAACAGATAGACGGGAGGCGTGTATGAGTCTATACGTGATGACTTATGATGTCGGCACTACGGGCATTAAAACATGTATCTTTGATGTGGATGACGCAATTCGATTGGTTCATTCTGAAGTCGAGGGATATAAGCTTTATATTGATGATAAAGGTGGCGCTGAGCAAGATCCCGATGAGATTTGGCAGGCTATGTGTGTATCGACAAAGCGCGCTATGATTGGTAGTGATTTGAGAAGTGAACAGATAGTAGGCCTTTCATTTTGCTCACAAATGCAGGGACTCGTCCTCGTGGATGCGTCTGGTAATCCGATTCGCAGAATCATGAGTTACATGGATCAAAGGGCAAATCGTGAACTCAAAGAAGGCATCACACATGGGATTAAGGTGTCCGGGTTAAATGCAATCAAGCTCTTCAAATCCATACGCATCACAGGCGTCGTTGCAGCCAGTGTCAAGGATCCCGTCTGGAAATACAATTGGGTGAAGCGCAATGAACCCGAGAATTTTGCAAAAATCTACAAATGGCTCGATGTGAAAGAATACTTGATCTTAAAATGCACCGACCAATTTGTCATGACCAAAGACAGTGCCTTCAGCACGATGCTTTACGATATCAGAGCGGGTAAAAATGCTTTCAGCACTGAAAT
>CAYLNI010000042.1:19437-19683 GCA_964384705.1 uncultured Fusibacter sp. | reverse complement strand
TAATTGCCTTCTTTCTTAATTTGATTCGCAAACAGAATAGTTCTGCGCGCGAAGTATTGGTTGATATTTTAGCCACCTTTCAGTGGCCAATCTATAAATGATTATTCAATCACTATCTTTCTAATTTTCTTTTCTGATGTTGTGCTCATCAGTTTATTATTTTGAAGAATACCCACAACTTTACCAATCACACTCGACATAAGTGTCAACTCTTCTGCATTTAGCGTAGAGATCACCATTTGGCCA
>CAYLNI010000042.1:19175-19427 GCA_964384705.1 uncultured Fusibacter sp. | reverse complement strand
TGTCCCCAGAATATCTCCGACCTGTTTCTTTCCGAAGTCAGTCAAAACGATCGTTACGACACGCTTGTCACCCTCGCTTCTCACGCGTCTGACCATATCCCTTTTCTCCATCCTACCCACGATGCCCGTCGTTGTATTGAGTGGCGCACCAATATACTCAGCAATCTGAGTCATATTGACATCCGATTTGCGATATAATAATAACAGAACAAACAACTCATTCTTCGTGCAATTCATGAGAATGTTTTCCCA
>CAYLNI010000042.1:816-19140 GCA_964384705.1 uncultured Fusibacter sp. | reverse complement strand
TCAGAAATGATGACTTTTACTTGATCAATCAGATCAAACAGACTATTTTCCAAGTTATTTATATCTAGCTTCAAATTAGTTCCTCCGTCGAATTAATTTAATTCTACCACCGAAGTATATTCTTGTCAAATAAAAATGAGTAATTGGTGCCAGGCATTTTGACTCATTCCTGGATTTTCGATTTGCTATACACTTAACTTTTCAAATTCAATCTGTTATAATGACATTTGTGAAGATACAGAATATAAATCCAATCACATGGAGGGTATTTATGATAGCATGGGAATCGCAATACGAATTGGGCATCAAATCTATTGATGATCAACACAAAGTGTTGGTCGACATTATAAGCAAATTATCAGACCTATTAACCAATGCCATAGATGGCGATGATATATATGACGATATGCTGGCTATTGTGGAGGAACTGACAAATTATACTATCTTCCACTTTGATTTTGAAGAAAAGACCTTTGAAACATTAAAATATGAATTCAAAGAGTCGCACATGATAGAGCACAAAAAATTAATTGATGAAATTCAAAACTTGGATTTTAATCAAGCAGAAGAAGATCAAGTGGTATTTGGCAAAAAAATCCTGAAGTTTTTGATCAGTTGGTTGTTTAAACACATATCAGGAACGGATTTCTTGTACAAAGATTTTTTCATCACAAACGGCGTACAATAATAAGAATAATAATAATAATAACGGTGCAGTTGTAAATTGACCATAAATAAAAATGGCCGCTAGCAAAGTCAAAGTTGATTTGCTGGCGGCCTTTTACGAATAGGAGAATCTAATGTATAAACTCTGTGGAAAAATAGTAAAAAAAAATAATATTGTTCAAGATCATGTTATTGAAATGCATAAAGAAGGCCTTAGTGCTGAAGATGCGTTATTTAAAGGCATTGAGGCTTTGTGCAATCATTTTGATATTGCAAATCCAATATGGATGCACGGCAATAAACACGAAATGAATCTAATCAACAAAACGCGTTTTAAAGCGCAACACTTTATCGAAGAAATTGATTTTGACTATTTTGAAATTGAAACTATCAGTGAACGCGTATGAGTTTGTGGTGCCAGGCACCAATAACTCACTAATTCCCCAACACATCAATCCCAATAACGCCACCCGCACAACCAGTTCCAATGAAAACGAAGCCCATCACAACCACGAACAGTACAAGTGTATGTCTCCAACTCAGATTCATAAACATAGCCAATAGCCGCCTCCTATACAGATTTTGCAAACATAACATTATCTTTTAGTTCAAAAAAACCATTTTTCTGATAAAAATCATAAGCTGGTGTGGTACGTTCCGTCATAAGCCATATGGCTTTAATGCTTTCGGATTTCAACAAGTCATTCATTTCACTAAGAAACCTTTTGCCATGACCTTCACCTTGTAGGTCAGTATCGATACAAAATTCCTTGATGAAATAATCCGTTCCCTCCCACCAATGAAATACATAACCCAAGCTCAGTCCAACAAGTTGTTCCTCATGATAATAGCCAAGGCTGAGTGAGTTTTGATTATCCATCAAATCAGATATATATCTCGGTAGCTGTTCCTCTAAATCCCATACATCATTCCATGGGGGCTGTGAAAAAACGCTGTGAAACAGCTTTTTCACAGCCTCTTTGTTATCCGAAGTAAGCTTTTTGATCATTATTTGCCTCCTGGTTTTACTTTAGTTCTATATGTTAACATGAGTCAAAATGCCTGGCACCAATAACTCACTTATTTTTGGGTAAGCAACTTAAAAGTATCCATTAATCCCTCATGCTTCACTTTTGTGGGATCAAACTTTATCACCTTAAAGGTCATCTGGACGAAAAAGCCGATAGATAAAGCGGATATCACCGTTCCAATGCCTAGTAATCCACCCAATAGCCAGCCCGCAAGGACCGCCAGGATCTCTATAGTAGCCCTGCAGATACCAACTGGGAGTTTTGTAAGCCTGGTCACAGCCACCATCAAACTATCCCTTGGCCCAGCTCCGAAACCTGAACCGATGTAAAAAAACGTCGCAATTGCGATAACAATCATGCCAACAGCCATCATCACAAGTCCTACGAGAAAATTCGACGACTTGGGGATCAGCTCCAGCTTCATTATCAAGTCGATGAACACACCAATCAACACCATGTTAAGTAGCGTTCCGAGACCCACGCGCTCACCTAAGAGCATTGCTAATATGACGATCATGACGCCAACGCCTATGGATGCATTACCTAATGTGATCCCAAGTGTGTTGGCTAACCCCGCATGAAAAACATCCCATGGTGCGTAGCCTATACTGGCATTGATGGTAAACACAATACCAAATCCGTAAATAAATAAACCCAACAATAAACGTGCCAATCTTATTAAAAATGATCTCATATTTCCCCTCGTTTCATGCTCACTATAACTATTATATATTCTTTCACTCACTTAAAAAAACGCTCTTAATAAAAGCCACCCTTCGATTGACGCATTCTCGAACAATTTCACTTTGAGTTTCAATATCAAATCCGTGAATTGTGCCTAAAGTGTTGTTAAGCGCCACCGTAACACCAGAAGAGATCAACCGCTCCGCGTAAAGGTTGCCTTCGTCACGCAGGCAATCAAATTCTGCGGTTTCAATATAAGCTTCTGGAAGATTATTCAACCATTCAGCATGAATTGGTGATGCATATTGATTGTTTTCATAAGATGGATCTTTTATGTAATACGCATGATATTTTTCAATGTCTTTGCTATTACATAATGGTGTATCTGTAAAATTTTTCATCGATTCCGTTTCCATTTTTCTTCCCGTAACTGGATAGATCAGCATTTGCCCACACGGCATGCTGTGACCACGATCCCTCGCCATTAAGCATACCACTGTAGCGAGTTGCCCTCCTGCACTGTCACCCGCCAACAAGATCCGCATTGAATCGATGGCGAGGTCATTTGCATTGGCACACAACCAAATGTAAGCGGCATAACAATCCTCTGGTGCTGCTGGAAAAGGATGCTTTGGAGCAAGTCGATAATTCACAAACAACACCTTACAATTCCCACGTACGGCATACTCTTTAGCTAAAATATAGTGATGCGGTGCTGCCGGAAGAACAAACCCGCCACCATGGTAGTAAATTAAGCAAGGTGCAAGATCATTTATTCCTACAGGAGTATATAAAAGTGCCTCAATCACTTGTCCATTTTCAATTGGGATCGACACACGTTTCGCATCCACTTGTTCTGTAGACTTTTCCATTTTAAAAAGATGTCCAATTAATTTTTGCATGAACGGTAGGGCCACTTTGTTGAGTGGTGGATTAAAATTCTTATACTTCTTAAAATCTGGATGAATCGGATATTTTGTTCTACTCATAGTTTTTCCAAACTTTATATTTTTCAATATCCGCTTTTACTTGCTTGTAAGCGATACCTATTACAAGTGCATCATCAACATAGCCTCCAGGTAAAAAATCTAGGAAAAAGTCAAATGGTGAAACAAAATAAATCAGTGCGCCAACGATTACAATAATAGAAGCTTTCGGTATTACTTTGTAACTGCCATTTAAGTAATCTTTTATTAAAGAAATTAGCACTTTTAGAGTATTGAACATTTCTTCTAGTGGTCCCTTTATCCCTTGCGCTTTTTTAGTCCCCTCTTCTAGCAGCTTCTTCATTTTCTCTGGATTTTCGAAATAATCTTTTACTTTGCTTTCGCTGTTTTTTAACTGTTTTCTTCCTTCTACTTCAGTCATCTCTTGTTTTTTATCGGGATCATTCTGTTTCTTAGAATTCATAATCTTACCTCCAACTGTACTTCAACATCCATTATCTATTCTTCCAGACCGCTTCCCTTTTGTTTAAGAATGCATTGACTCCTTCATGCGCATCTTCAGTTGAACATAGCGATGCAAAATGATTGTTTGTCAAATTTAGGGCTTTCTCATAATCAAGGTCTTCCATTGCATAAAATGATTTTTTCCCCAATTGAAGGGCTAATGGACTCTTGTCTGCTAATATCTTTGCATACTTGAGTGTTTCTTCTTCTAGCCGTTCAGCAGGAACCACTTTATTGATAAGACCAATCCTCTCAGCTTCAATTGCATCGATAATTTTTCCAGTCAAGATCAATTCTAATGTCTTTTTCCTACCTAAACTTTTTAATAATGGCACAGCTGGACCCATACAAAACAGGCCTACATTGATGGCTGTTGCTCCAAATTTAGCGTCATCTGCTGCAATTGCTAAATCACATGCCGCCACTAGTCCGATACCATTTGCAACTGCGATTCTCTTAACAGAAGCGATCACAGGCTTGCCCATTTTAGAGATTGTGATATTCATTCTTTCCATCAATTCTACCCATTCTGGATAGTCAGAGTCACTCTTTCCCTCTAAATCATTTATGTCTATTCCCGTACAGAAATTTTTGCCGTTCGCATTAATGATAATGACATTAACACTACCATCATTTTCAAATTCGATAAGAGCATGGTTCAATTCAGTTGCAAGAGGCACGCTAAATGTATTGTTGTACTCCGGTCTATTCAACGTTATGATACCAATCTTCCCATTTTTACTGACAATCACACTTGTATATTCCATAATTTCGCTCCTTTGCTCGGTTCATGAGTCGGTGGTGCCAGGCAGATTGACTCATGAGTCGATCTGCCTGGCACCACCAACTCATCCATCAAGTTGGCGATGAGAAAATTTCAACTCGAATTTCCACCACTCTATCCTGATCAAAAACAAAAACCACTTTTTCATAGCCGTAGTAGTAGTTAAGTAATCGTTCCCCAGTGTCGTTTTTCACATAATAAGACCACTCTGTAGGACCAGATAGCATATTACTATTCACTAAATCTGGGACGCCCAACATAGAGATCAATGCTTCCTGATTCATCCCCACTTTAAACGCGTCACCTAATGTATAATCCCCATTGGTCAATATCAGTGTATAAAATACCAACATATCATCATAATACCTTAGGTCTAAACTTAATCCAGAACGCTCAAAATAATGATGCGTACTTTCTAGATAGCCTGTAGCATCTGGAATCACAAACGGTTTTTCAAGATCAAAAAAACGTACTTGCTCTTCCATTGAGGCCGTTGTATCGAGCAAAATTTTATCATTTTGTTTAATGGTTACCTCTGATTGCTCAAATGCTCTGTTGACCAAATTTGGATCACTATAGCGAATATCCACATGTTGCTGTACGGCGCGTTCAATGTCCAGATCAGAAAAGGCGTACTTGACCTCAGCCAAAGTGATATCCCCCTGGAGACCATTGGTCCACATCCAGCGACATGACAAAATGGCGCGCATCGTCTCTCTGTCAATCACAGAGGAAATCTCTTTAAAGACTGGCGAATAAGTCTGCGTCCCTTTTTCTATATTTAAGTATAACTTCTCCGGAAGAACTGAAACATGTGTCGCCTCATAACTTGTCACCGCACTATTAGGATTGCTTCTCAGGATCACATCAAAGTTGCGATTATTTAATATCGCCTGTGTCTGAGTATCAATTTCATGATAGAGATCATTCAGCGCAATTGGCTCAATCACATCACCATTTAAGTTGAAAAAATGAATATCCATTGCATCATTATATACAAATGCCAGCTCTAACTCTTCATTTCCTAAAAAGTCACCATAATAAATGTCTTGATAATAATTATTACACTTATAGGCACGCTTAATTTTACCTTGATCGTTTAACAAGACGATATAATCAGCAACATACATCAGATTAAGATCAGGCAATGACTTTACATCGCGTATTGAGATTTGAAATGCTTGTGACTCTAAAATAATCGTGTTCTCGCCATAAACTAACAGCTTCAACGCATCTGATAAATCGTACCGCGCTTGCCCGTATTCTTCTACTTTTGTAGACAATAAATCCGGGTAATCCGCAACAATTGATGCAAGATCTTTATAATCTTTTCTCAAAAAATCAATGCTTGTTTGAAGATCCTCTGTGACCACAATTTCTTGAAGTTTGGCCGCTTCAATAATACGCGTTCCATTGGCTTTAAGCCAGCCTTCAACACCAAAAATATTTTTTGAAATGTCTTGTTTCACTACAAAAGGTTTATTCGGATCGTCACTGCTTGTCTCTTCAGTCACCTGAGTCGTCTGAGTCTCTTGAGTTGCTTGATTCTCATCTGTTCCATTGTTCCCAGACGCGTTTCGATCACAGCCTGGGAAGCTTATCATTATCACCACAAACAAACATACTAAGACATAGTTATGAGATATTTTCATTTGATCCTCCCATCAGCCTCTATTTCAAAATCGACATAATCGCCATACACATTTATTCGGTGACAGACAGACTACTTCAGCAAAACAAACCCTAATAATCCGCCCAATAGGATCACAATCGCTGGACTTACTTTAAACACCACTGTGAGGATGGCTGCAAAGATGCCTACGACAATCAGTCTCCCATCACCCTGAACACCTTTTAGCATGTTTAGGCCAAATCCAACCACCAGTCCCCAAGTTGCCCCTTTGATGCCCAGCAATATTTTTCCACCCATCTTTGTGTTTTCAGTCCTTGTCAAAACCCCAAAAAGTAACACGATCAATAAAATGGGGACAATCAGACTGCCTAGGATAGAGACAATGATGCCTAACACCCCAGCTTCTTTATACCCAACGTAAGTGGCAAATTTTATGGAAATTGCACCTGGGATCACCTGCGAAGCACCTAATATTTTAGTGTACTCATCTGGAGATAGCCACCTGTAAACATCCACTACTTGATGTTCAATTAAAGGAATCAAAGTGTATCCCCCACCAAATGACAACAACCCCACTTTAAAAAATGCAACAAAAAGATCAAACAATACTTTAATCATAATTCCCCCTAGAAATAGATGCCCTTAACTATTTCACCTTCATGATAACAACTGATTTCTTTTGGTATAAAAACATACCCGTTTGAATTGGTCAACAGTGTAATCATACCTGATTTTCCTGAAGTGGGAATTGCCACGCGTTCATCCCTATGTTCCTCAATTCGAACCATTTGATACGTATCTCTATGAGGCGCTGCATAAATTGCCTTGGTTAATTTTACATCCGTGATTTGAGGTTCAGGTACTTTATACCCCCACGTTTTGAGAAGATGATGTACCAACAAATTGAACACGACAATCGTCGAAACAGGATGTCCAGGCAATCCAAATACAGGAACATCGCCGTGTTTAGCGATGATGGTCGGCTTGCCTGGCTTTATGGCCATGCCTGCAACGAGTACACCCGAATCGCAAACTTCAGACATAAGCGCCTGGGTATAATCCTTCTCGCCCACTGAACTGCCACCCGATATGACTACAATATCCGCCGTGTTGACGGCATCAGTAAGCTGATCTTTAATCAACGCATATTGATCTGGCAACACTGCTTTATAACAAACTTTTAAACCAAAGTTCTTACATATGGCAGACAGCGTAAATGTATTAATCTCCCTAATTTGACCCACTTTCAGTTTGGAACTTGATGTAATAAGCTCGTCACCCGTTGAAAAGATGGCTATCGATGGACGCCTTAAAACCTCTACTTGATAATGACCCAGTGATGCCAAAGCGCCGATTTCGTGAACACCAATAATTGTGCCTTCAGGAAGGACGACCTTGCCCACGGTCATATCGGAACCACACTCTAAAATATTGTCTCGTTCTGTTACGGCTTTATGGAAATGAACCCGCAGTTCATTGTCTTCTTTTTTAGTTTCTGTATCTTCGATCATGACCATGGCCTGTGTTCCATCAGGAATCATGCCTCCCGTTGGGACATAAGCGCACTCACCCTCGCGAATGGCAAACTGAGTTTTTGCCCCCATGGTCACTTCACCCACCAATAAGGCGCTAAATGGAACCGTCGAAAATTTGACCGCATAGCCATCCACAGTTGATTTTGCAAAGGCTGGTACCATTTCATGACTTATGAGTGGATATTTTAAAACCCTCCCGAGGGCATCTTCAAGCAAAACCTTTTCAGTGGCCTTCGGACCATGAGCAAAAGCAGTTTCTATGAGTTTTAAAACGTCTTCGATTGGATTTAGTTCTATTTTTTTAATCGGCTTTTTCATTTTGCACCCTATCCTTTAACACTTTCTCGTAGGACTCTTTTGAATCCACATCCCAGAAGAATCGTGAATCGCTTATTACAACTTTCATAACCGCTTCCAAATGTGCTTCAATCACTTGTCGCCCCCCCGTATCCCCTTCAAGCGCTTTAAGCGCATTAAAATAAATGCGATCAAAGACAACTGGCGATCCTGTTTTATCGGTAATGTCATTATAAGGAACAATGATTCTCTTTTTACCATGAATAAAAGCATCCGATATCAATGAAATCCCTTCAACGCTTATTAAAGGTTGATCGCCCATGACAAACATGGCACCTTCAAACTTTTTATTTAACCGTTTTTCTATTGCCTCAGCTTGACACAATCCCACCATGATCGATGTGGTCTGACCCTGTGCAAAATCTGGGTTGTGAACCACTGTTATGTCATATTTTTCACCGATTGCGCCCGTTGCTTCAAAATCTCTACCCGTCACTAGAATGATTGGACCTAATGAGCATTGCTTCAGCGTCTTTATTACGGATTCGAGGACGCTTATTTCACCAAGAGGCAATAGTAGCTTATTTGCACCCATTCGACTGGACAGCCCTGCTGCAAGAACTATGGTCGCTATCACATGGACCTCCTCAGTACCAAGATTTCTTCTGCCCTTGCCATGGTTGAAACGACAAGCGCATTAATTTGTTTTGGGATCGACTCAAAAAAAGCACCCCATTCAAAATCACCTTTAAAACAGTCGTATTTGTTTAAAATTAAAATGACCTCCGCACTCTCAGGGATACCCTTTAGCATCCCCAATGGATGGCACATCAGTTTTGCAAGAACAGCGGGCGTCAACAAATCCCCCGGTTGTGCTTCAGTAACATCATACATGCGCTCTGGTCGATGTACGAAGCCTTCTTGAATGGGTTGATACATCGCGTCTAATCCGACGACAATGAGGACGATATCCGTACAGCTTGGTATCTGTGGTTCATGTGCTTCATAGGCTTTAATTGGCAATTGCTTTGAACCGTCTGCTTCGTTCAACACAACGCAGCCTTGATGGACCTGATGCCATTTACAAAGCTGCTCAGGCTTAAAGCCTCTAAGTTTTTCTGGTACGATGGCATCAACTATGGCAAACCCTGCGCAGACTTGCGGATTGTTTAATAAATCATGCGCTATTGAGGATTCTAACAAGTGAGGATCTATTATGAGCCGATCTACACGGGTGAGATCAGGTCTAAACATAGCTGTTGTCGTTGTCACCAACACGGGGTATGTAGCGCTTAACTTTTTAGCAAGCTGATAGATGGTTTCTGTTTTTCCGCCACCGCCTACAACAGAAACAAAACAAGTGCCACGCTGGCTAATTTTCGCATGAATACTGTCAATTAGATACATGGCACCTCCCAATCATTTGTCTTAATAGTTTGTCTTAAGTATATCTTATCCTTATATTACAACAAATAATATATCGCTTCAACCACACCCCCACCAATATTGCGGCCTTTGTCGCTAATCGTATGGCAGTTTGCATCAATTCCCCTAGGATCGACATCGCCGATTTTGAGTCCTTTACGTATTGGGACTGACGCGTGAATCATGCCACGTATCATCCCACTTATTGGCGTTATGATGGCGTTATCATTTACATAAGCAACGATATCACCTACCTCAACCAAATCGCCAATTTGCTTCAAAGCAATCAGTACACCATCACATGGTGCTCTTAAAACGCGTTCGGATTTTACGCCTGCAATTTCACCAGGTTCATGGGTATTTGGTGCGGCAAACCCTTCAAAAATGAGTCTTCCGAGGTCATGACCACGATTGGTTTCCACCACCACATGCGCGTTGATACCCGCTTCGATTTCAGGGCCAAGACCTATGACGATAGGTGCCTTATCAAGGAAATAATCAACAGTACGCTTTGATAGTGTCGCATCGATAAACACATTTGGCTTTATCAAGGCCATCATTTCAGCTTCTCGATTTATGACAACGGGAATTTGTCCACATTGCCAGATGGCTTCGATTGATTTTAATGTATTCTCAGCATCCAAGGGGTCCTGAATATCCAGTCGAATCGCATGAAGATCTTCAACCTTGTAAACCCCTTCATAAACAGCATTTGATACAGATACGGTACGCCTCACCGTCCTTGGTGTCTGTAGTTCACAAACGAGGACGTCAAACCCACAGCGATATAGCTTTTGAATCACTGCAGTGGCAAGGTCGCCCCCACCTCGAATCACCACTCTTAAACCATTTTTCTTCATGGATCACCTTTTTCAACTTTTCATTTGATTGAGAAAATTCCCCGATTTCCCATATTTTACAGCTTGAATTTCAGCCAAAATTGCTAAGGCAATTTCTTCTGGTGTATCGCCACCGATATCAAGTCCTATGGGTGCATAAACGCGTTTAAGACGTTCTTCAGTGATGCCTTCTTTCATAAGTTCAGCAAAACAGTGCCGAATCTTATTGTGGCTCCCGATCATGCCAATATATCTTGCATCTGAATGCACCACCAACTTAAGTGCTTCCATATCATATAGATGTCCATGAGTGACGATGACAACATTGGTTTGACCATCGATAGATATCTCAAAAGGTGTTGTTTCATCAAGCAAGATGCGTTGATCCACCTCTGGAAAACGCTCAACTGAACAAAATTCAGGTCGTTTATCAACAACTGTGATGTGATACCCCAGTGTCTTGGCAAATCCACTGAGTTTCTGTCCAATGTGCCCACCACCGAAAATGATAAGCGCGTCACGTTTGCCAAACGTTTTTACAAACACTTCTACTTTGCCGCCACAAGCCATTCCCAAAGAATGAGAAGTCTGCTTAAGGGTCAGCTCATACTGAAAACTTTGCGATTGCTTGTTTCTTAAACATTCTGCTGCATCCTTCTTAGCCGCTTCTTCAACTTTACCGCCACCAATGGTACCGGCAATGAGTTGACCTGCAGCATTGACGACCATCATGCTGCCGACATCTCTAGGGCTGCTGCCATCGGCAACAGTGACTGTAACAAGGGCAACTGGCAGGCCTTGTTCAATACATTCAGTTAATTTTTTTAAAAGTTCTGCTTCCATAAGGCCTCCATCTTTTTAACGCATCCTATTAATGCATCCTTTTGACGCATCTTTTTGACGCATCCTTATAACACACCTTTTTCATACAGCGCTTCAATTTCTTGATCGGTATAATCAAAATATCTTTTCAATATTTCTGTGGTGTGTTGACCCAAAACGGGAGCAGGGCTTAAAATTGTACCCGGTGTCTCAGATAGCTTTATGGCAATGCCAGGCATCTTGAGTTTTCCAGCAACTGGATGATCGACTTCTATGATCATCTCACGCGCTAAAACCTGCTCATCTTCTATGACTGCATCGACGTAGTTAATCGGTCCATTTGGTACACCTGCATCATCTAGTATCTTCATCCATTCTTCTTTTGTTTTTAAAACCATAACGTCTGCAATCAGTGGCCTAAGTGCGTCATAGTTTTTATTCCTATCTAAGTTTTTAGCATATCTAGGGTCTTCAATCAAAGGATCAAGACCTGTCACTTGACAAAAGCGTTTCCAAATTTGATCGTTACCTGCTGCAACAACGAGTTTGCCATTTGATGTATCAAAAGGTTCAAAGGGCACGATAGATGTGTGTCGATTGCCAGCAGGCTTCGGCACTTCTTTGGTGACCACATATCGAGCAATGGCATTTTCCAGCATCGCTACTTGACAGTCGAGCATCGCTACGTCCACCTTTTGGCCAATGCCATGTTCATTCCTGTGATTGAGTGCCGCAAGGACGCCAATAGTTGTAAACAATCCAGCACTGATGTCTCCAATAGAAGGCCCAACACGTGTTGGTTCACCATCTTTTTCCCCTGTGATACTCATGATGCCACCCATTGCTTGTACAACGCCGTCATACGCTGCACGTTTGCTGTATGGACCTGTGTGACCAAAGCCCGATGACGCGGCATAGATGAGTTTCGGGTTGATCAACTTAAGCGTATCATAGCCAAGACCTAGCTTTTCCATAGTGCCTGGTCTAAAGTTTTCTACCAGGACATCGACCTTTGATACAAAAGATTTGAGCATTTCTTTGCCTTCATCCGTTTTCAGATTGATCGTGATGCTTTGTTTGTTACGATTTAAGCTCATAAAATAAGCACTTTCTCCATTTTGATAAGGGCCAAAATGTCTTGAATCGTCTCCTATAACTGGCACTTCGACTTTGACGACTTCTGCGCCAAGGTCTGCCATGAGCATCGTACAATAGGGTCCCGCCAGTACGCGCGTTAAATCTAAAACCTTAATTCCTTCGAGTGGTCCCATCTCCAAGCCTCCTTATAAAAAAATTACCCATGAGAACCCACTGGCTCCCATGGGTAAAAATGCCCATTTTATTCTTGTTCTACAAATGCAACGATTCTAGCGAATGCCGATTCACCACCTTGGAATTTCCAAGGGAAGCAGCCTACGATACAGCGTTTGTTTAGCACTTCATCGATTTGACCACCGAGGTTTTCAGCATGGATCACTTCGTCCGGTTTTGGAAATACTTGAATATGCATTGCTTGATAATTTTTTGGCCATTCATAAATTTCATTGAGACCTTTGCCGTATTTCTTTTGTAAATACGCATCTGCTGCGATGGCTTCTTGTGGCTCCCAATCTCTGATCTTTGTATTCATTGGATGGTCAGCAGAACCACAGTCAACACCAATCCATTTGATTTCCATCTCTTTAACCCAATCAGGGAAATCCATGGATGGACCTGGATGTCTAAGCATATAGCGTCTTTCATCAGCTAATGGCTGATCGAAACCATATTTATGATAACCCGTGTTGATGATGAGGATGTCACCTTTTTTGACTTCAACGCGATCCATGATATCTTGTGGGGTATAGATGCTCCAGTCCTCAGCGATGTCTGATAAATCTACAATCACTGCAGGTCCACAAAGTTTTTCAAGTTCAAGTGATGCAATGTCTCTACCAGCTGTATCAAAGTGTAATGGACCATCAAGGTGTGTACCAAGGTGGTTAGAAGCTGTGATAAGTTGTCCATTTGCACCGTTCGGCGATAAGCGCTTAAAGAACTTTACTTGAAGCGGCTCGTAAGTTGGCCATGGTGGTGTTAAATGGCTTGTATTTTGTGATAAATCGTACATTTTAATTTTTTCCCAGAATTTCATAATGCCTCCTAAGTATCATTTTAATTTTAATTTTAATTTTAATTTCAAACAATCATTTATTATAAGATACCCTCTTGTTCCATTTTCATAACAAAAGCTTCAAGAGCATCTTCAAAACACTTCATCGGCGGTCTAACCAGCCCTGCACCAACTTGTCCAACACCGGCATTTTTATGTGCAATGCCCGTATTGATGATTGGAAGAATTTGTGTCTCGATGACTTTTCTTATGTCTATACCCGTTGGTGTGCCCCTAAAATTAAGTGTTGGCATTTTATAAGCGACGTTTTCTTGCTCAGTGATTTCATACATCATCGTTGTATAATTTATAGCATCTTGCGGTGTGCCACCGACAAATTGAACGATTGCTGGAGCGGTGGCCATTGCGAAGCCTCCAATACCTGAAGTTTCAGTAATTACTGAGTCTCCAATATCCGGATTGGCATCATCTAGCGTAAAACCTGGAAAGAACAAGCCATCGATGATCTCTGCGGGTGCGGTAAACCATCTGTTACCTAAAGCTGAGACTCTGATGCCAAAATCTGTCCCATTTCTCGCCATGGTATAAACGATAGTGGAATATGGAATATCCCCAGCAGGATCAAGCGCACTCTTTTGAGCTGGCATTGTTAAGTTCAAGAAAAAATGGTCGTTGGAATGCATAAACTTGAGAACTTCTGATTTTTCTTCATTTGAATACTCAGTAAGGACAATATAAGGTGCCAATTCTCTAATAAAGAGTGACGTGCCTGCTTTATTTCTATTATGTCCTTCATCACCCATTTGAACAACTTGAGCGATTAAAGATTTCATGTCAATGGGTCCTTTAAGTTTAAGCGCTTCTTTTAAGATGGGTGCCAATGTGGTTTCCATCCATTTAAGACGCGTGATGACTTCTTCGCTGTAAGCACCATATCTGAGTACCTTTCCAAGGCCCTCATTTAGGGTACAGTAGGCATAATTGCCAAAGGCTTCATTTTTAATGATCCATACTGGCATACTTGCAGTTGTGACGCCTGCCATTGGACCAACAGCATCATGGTGGTGACATGAATCAAAGAGTATTTCACCCGATTCAGCAAGTATTACCGCCTCTTCCTCATTCGTTGCCAATCCCTCGTAGATCAAGCCACCAATGATAGCGCCTCTAAGAGGTCCACTCATTCGGTCCCATGTGATGGGTGGTCCTGCATGAAGAATTGTTTTAGGGGTCATGCCTGGTATCGTATCTAGGGCGACACCAATGCCGACAAGTGTAGGTTGTGCCTTTTGTAGCCGATCAACGGCTTCCGTGTTGGCTTTATTTATGAGCTCTTGCACCAGATCATCTCCTTTATTTTTTAGTGTTTAATCGCTTAAGCAATGAAAGCATTTTTGGATTTCCACCGGCCTTTGGTCTCCAGTTCATCTGAACGACTTCAACATCCTGTGCTTTTAAATCGTTGAAAAATGATTCAAGTCCCATATTTATGACTTTTAAATCTTGCTTGAATAAATGATTGATTCGATTCATTCGTAACGCCTCCTTCTATCCCATTTCAGCCATCAATCTGCCGACCAACCTTACTGCTTGAGCATTAGATGGCATCACGATGACGCCTTCTCCTTCAAGCTGAGCCTTTGAAGCGTCCATCCCTTGTGGGTCTTTATTGGTACCTGTGATAGAAGCGACATAAATGATGTGATTTGATAATTGCGTTTTAAGCGTTTGAATGGCATGTGCCACTTCACCTGCCGGATTTTCATGTGACCCATAACCGATTACCACATCAAGAAGAACGATTGCCACGGTCTCATCGATGTCTTTCAACATGCGCTCAGTTCTGGTAGAAGGATCAATCATTGGATGTGGTCTACCTATGGTAAATTGATCTTCCCCGAGATCAAGACACGTATGCTTGCCTTTGACTTCTAAATTTTCAAGTTTATATTGTGGTTCAAGTGGAATGTTTGAATAAATGCTGCTGACTGTGGGACCAAGAAGCTTCATCGCTTCATCTGCCAAGGTTCCACCGGTGTACAAGCCTCTTAAATACTTTTGCTCTGGGTTTAACCTTGCAATTGATTTTTTAACAAGTGCGTCCACTTCGGCTTCTGACATTTCAAAGCCAACAAAATCTTCTGGCTTTTGTCCTCTTGCTACATCAACTGCTTGATAGGCTGTGTCCTCAAGTGTCAAACAGGCTATGGCGCCAGATTTTCGGATCATTTCCAAATCGCCACCTATAAAATCCACAACAACTGGTTTGTCAGTTTCTTTAACTTTTGCAAGTATTTTTTCAGCAACTTCTGGTGAAGGTGGCTTTGAAATCAATACGATAACGTGTGTTTCTGGATCCTCAATCAACGCATCCATTGATTGAAGCATCATTAGCCCACCAATTTCAGATTTTAAATCGCGACCGCCAGTGCCAATGACCTGTGAAACACCAGAGCCCAGTTGACTGATCAACGCCGAGACTTCTTGCGTTCCTGTTCCAGAAGCGCCGATGATGCCAATAGGTCCCCTGTCTACAACATTTGCAAAAGCTAAGGGGATGCCGTTAATAATTGCAGTTCCACAGTCAGGGCCCATCATCAAAAGACCTTTTTCAACCGCTTTTTCTTTCAGCCTTTTTTCTGCATCTACAGAGATGTTATCAGAAAAGAGCATCACATGAATGTTTGCATCTAAGAGTAAATCCACTTCTTCTTCCGCGTATTGTCCTGCTACAGAAACGATGGCCATATTAGCCTCAGGAATAATCTCAAGTGCCGCTTTAATTGTAACAGGACGATAAGCACTACCCGCGTTTGATTTTTTTTCGGTTAGCAAGGTGTTGACTTTTTCCACTACAATATCCATTACCGCTTGATCCGCAACTTCAGCAGCTATAAAGAAGTCGTTTGGGGATAGCGCATCCAGTATCTCACCCCCGAGTGACAAGTTGTCGGTCAACGCCTTGTTTAGTTCCGTTGCCATACCTACTAAAACTTCAGTGACACCTTCGACTTTTTTTATTTCTTTTGAAATAAGCATCAGTGTGACCGAATCATAATAGGCGTTTTTTCGGATTTCATACAGAACCATTTTTTGCCTCCTTCATATGTTACGCCTAAGCAACACGATTTGTGCACAATACATCCCAAATAGAAAGTCTGTGCCCGATGTTGCACCATTATTTAATACATTAGTAGAAAGTGTTTGTAAACATAGGCTGTTCAAACCGTAAATACCTTGAATCAATGCCCTATGTGATTCAGCAATTCGCCCTAGGGATGCGTGTTTCAACATCGCTTCACTGACAGTGGTCGTTCTGGTCTGAGAGACTTGAAAAACCGTCTGAGCAAATTGAGTGATGGGTACAATATTTCTGCCATCCATCCTCTCAAAATAGTAGGTTGTCATCACGAATCCCATAAGGAAATCATCGGTTGAAGGCGTAAGCCCTGGTCCAAAACCTATGATTTTGGGAACGAGCAAGCTGGCTTCTTCGTAATTTTGATGACCAAGTAGCTGAATCAACTCCACAAAAACGTCTTCAATAAAGTCAGTATACGTATTTGATGGGCAATAGCTAATCGTCGTTTTTCCTGTATATCCAGCAATTTTGTCAATCTCAGACAGTAGCGGTAGCAGGCTTGAATGATCGCCATACTTTACGAGCTGCTCACGTACAATTTCAGCATTCTTCAAAAATGCATCTTGTTCATAAATGAGATTTTCCACATCCATGTCTGCATTCCATATGGTCATCTTTTCCAAAACAACCGTTATTTTGAGCCTAGGTATTTCAAGTCGACTGTTTGATAAAAGAACAAGGTCACCAGAAACCAGACGCGTTGTTAAGAGCTTCGAAAAGTCTAACTGTAGGCACATGGGTGCCATGGTTTTTTTATGGGATATTAGTGTTATCAATTCATTCGTGACCGTGATGATATTAATCACTTCATTAAATATTGAATGAACTTTACCCGCCACAGGGCATTCTTGTTCCAAATATCGGAAAAGGTCAGATGCAATGCATTTCACGCGCATGATGACTCCTTATTTCAGGTTATCCAACTGGATGACATCTAAGATTTTTAGAGCTATATGGACATTTAATGACACGTCTTGATCATTTAGATTAATCTTGCCAATATCTTTAATCCGCTGCATTCGATAGATCACGGTGTTGTAATGCGTATACATTTCTTCAGAGACTCTTTTTAAGTTACAGCCGCATTTATAATACATTTTAAGCGTGTTGATCAGTTCAGCATCCTTGTCTCTGTCGTAACGGGCAATGTCTCCAAGGACTTCAGTAAAAAACTGAACCAATTCAGGTTGAATCACTTCATTTGATAAAATGCGGTAAATGCCCAAATCATCAAAATGAATATGATTTTGAGTGTGTTTGCCAAGTTCGAGTTTTTGGATAGACCTTTCTGCTTCTTGCCTGCTCTTATAGAGCAAATGCGCGTCTTTATAATGTCGACCCATGCCTACAGAAAGTTTTCCTTCGAATCCGTCTAACTTTGCAAAACTCAAGAAATTTTCTGTAAACTGCATCATCTCATTTTTTACTTGAACAGCATCCTTGTATGAATCAAACCCTACCAAAAATAGAACGCGATCGCTTTTATTACCATAAATAAGCGCATCGTTATATATGCGTTTCATTTTTTCAACGACTCTAACCAACTTGGCATTGATTTGCATGAGAATTTGCGAATTATTTGGCGTCATCCTAACGTCAAAGGCAGTATCTTGCATCTTAGCGATGATCACAGCATAAGCTTTCGTTTTATTAAATTCAAAATAGTTCAGTTTTTCAATCGCTCTAGTCCGATGGTTTTCTTGATCGGATAAAAGTTCTTCAATAAACTCCATTTTGTGATTGTTTTCATTTTCATAAATGGATAATTTCTTAGTGGAATGTAGGGCAATAAGTGAAGCTGCAGCTTCAATCATAAACAGTGTTTTCTCAGCTACGATTTTGTCTATATTCCAAATAATTACATGGCCATAGACCACATCATCGGAAAAGATGGGAATCATC
>CAYLNI010000042.1:0-763 GCA_964384705.1 uncultured Fusibacter sp. | reverse complement strand
CTTCGATGCCTTCGTTGCGATAAACGCAACGAATCTTGCCCTTTCGCATCATTTGAAAATTATCAAGCAAAGTGACAAAATCTTTCTTTAAGTGGTCCTCACAGCAGATGACGTATTCGTTGAATAATTCTTCCGTGATGGCTACTGGTGCCTCAACCGTGTTATGAATCATTGTGGCGATTTCTTTTAAATCCCCACCTCTGAGCATCAGGTCTTTGAGTTGGTTATTAAAATAATCAATTTTATAAAGCAGATCCGATTGACTGCTGACGATAGTGGTCAAAACCTGCGTCATCAAATCTCCAAAAGAGACATCTAAAGGCACAGAAATAATGGGAAATCCTAGTGCATTTGAAAGTTCAATGACGGACTCAGGCAGTTCTTCGATGTATCGTTTCATTTTGATGACCATGCCGCCAACGCCAAGTGCATGCATTTTTGGAATCAGTTCATTGAGTTTGTGGATATTGTCTTTTATTGCATATGCCGTGGTCATTAAAAATTCGCCTTCTTGGAGCCAAGGCATAATATCTGGAACTTCCATGACATTTACTTTTGTTACCGTACGATGTAACCCTTTTGATCCACTTAAAACAACACAGCCTTTAAATACATCAAGTTCAATAATCTCACTGACGCGTACCCCAACTTTGTTTTGCATGATTTACCCCCAATAACATAAATGCATTGTTTAATACCACTTGTTGTTATTAGGATACAACTTAACACCTTGTTATTCAAGTAAACATTGGTTAACAGATAC
>CAYLNI010000041.1:15137-19841 GCA_964384705.1 uncultured Fusibacter sp. | reverse complement strand
TAGAGGGATTTGTGATCGATCATTCAAAAAAATGGTCTCTGCTTTATATTGACATAGACAATTTCAAATACATCAACGATTCAAGCGGTCATGAAATCGGCGATGCAATTTTGAGCCAAATTGGTAATCGATTATGTAAATATGAAGAAAAATATGCGTTTTTAAGTCGATTAGGTGGCGATGAGTTTGTCATGGTGGTTAAACGGAGCGAAACCGAACCAGTTGATGAAAGAACTAATAATTTCAATCTTTTTGTCAAAGAGATTATGGATAGTATAGAGCAGGCTATTGAAGTACGTGGCTTATTGTTTTATCTTACTTGTAGTGTTGGTATTTCTAACTATCCAGAGGATGGAATAGATAAAGCCATGTTGCTTAGAAAAGCTGACATGGCCATGTATCAAGCGAAATTTGCAGGAAGAAGTAGATTTTTATACTTCAATGATCAGATGGAAATTGCTTTTACTCAAAAATTGGTGATTCAAAATCAAATTCGTTTTGCTTTGAGTAGTGAACAGTTTTTCTTGTTCTATCAACCACAATATGATTTAAGAACCAATCAGATGGTAGGAACCGAGGCATTGATTCGTTGGCGAGATGGCAATGGCAATCTTATACCGCCTTCAGTTTTTATACCGATAGCAGAAGAACAAGGCCTTATTCAAATGATTGGCAAATGGGTATATGAAGAAGCTGCAAAACACGCAAATACGTGGTTTGAAAAAACTGGGAATAGACTTAATATTTCCTTAAATGTTTCTGCACTTGAACTCAGTGATGAGCATTTTGCTGATTCTTTCATAGAGATCATCAATCGATATGGACTAGATCCCACACAAGTCGCTGTAGAAGTTACTGAGAGCTTGTTGATTGTTGCAAAAGACAAAGCGATTTCACACTTATTACGACTTAAGGAAATGGGCATAAAAGTACACTTGGATGATTTTGGCGCAGGCTATTCTTCGCTGAATTACATGATAACGTTGCCTTTAGATGTTGTAAAAATCGATCGCCAGTTTATTATTGATATGATCATTGATAAGCGCTATGAAGATATGGTAAAGTTCATTATCGATATTTCACATTGTTACGGACTTCAAGTTATCGCTGAGGGTGTTGAGACGGAAGCGCAGCTTGAAAAGCTTAAAATGATGAACTGTGATATCATTCAAGGTTATCACTATGCGCAACCGATGCCTTTTGATGCGCTGATTGCGTTTGGAACGTGAGCTTTGGTGATTTTGAAACAAAGTCAACATGTGCGGCACTTTCATTTTTACCACCAAAAAGATAATTCATGCCTACTGCTATATGACAAGATCCAAGCATTTTTTCATCAAAGAGGCTGTGGCCAGTTAACTCTGCCAAGTTTGGATTTGTACCTAGACCAAATTCACCGAGAACTAGTGCGCCATCATCGGCTTGTAAGAGATCGTCGAAGATTTTCCCTACACTTGTTGCCACCAAACGGCCGAATTCGAAAGTTAGGATCACATCTTTGAAATGTTCACCTTCCCAGTGTATATAGTCCACTTTGAATGTGCCATTTGCACTTGTTTCTACAGGCGCAATATATACCTCACCCGGTGGAAAGTCGCCATCACCTGCATCCTTATACCACTTGCGTCCTTCAAAATTGAGTTCAAGTTTGTGGCCGTCGCCTGTTTCGATCATGACGTGGTTTGAGCTGGATAAATGATCAATCAGATCATCACAGCTTTGGTTTAACGTTTTAAAATCTACATCGGTCATAAGGTTCATAACCATTGAATACGCGTCAAGATCAAGGCCTGCTTCAAAGGCATTTACTTCTGAGGGTACTCTGATTTGAAGCATAGATTTATGGGGTGCTGTGATAGTCGTAAAATGTTTGCGCATAAATGCTACGAAATTCGGTCGCGCTACGGACGACATTTCTGAAGCGATGCTTGTAGGTGAGAATGCGCATAAGTCGATTACGATGCTAGCGCTCTCAAGTGCGTCATCACTAATTTGATCGTGGATGATGAAAGGTCCATTTTCACAAGCCAAAATCATATTGGCTTTATCAAAAAGCACACCGGTCACCTGAGTGTGATGTGGTGCAAGTCTGTTAACAAAAGATGCCAAGTTTGTAGCATCTTTTTTTTCGCCCCAAAACTGGACGACGATGTTTGATGGAGAAGGTAAAGCGATATTTTCTGCGATGTTTTCTAAAAATAGTTTCATAATTGGTCTCCTGTGGTATTTAGAATAGTAGTTTTGTTTCGATATCCGTCTAATCAGATGATAAAGCGTTCGAGAAGAAAAGTCAATACTAATTTGATGACTATCGAAATAAAAAAACAGGAGAAGAGTTTAGCCTGTTTTTTTTATAAATGGGTATAAGAGATTCAGTGAGCAAAATTCTTTCTATTGAGAACAAAAGGAGTGTCAAATGAATCATTTTATTTATGATATACCAACACGTGTGTATTTTGGTGAAGACCAATTGGGACATTTAGGTGAAGAATTGAGCAAATATGGCAAACGCGTCTTATTGACATATGGCGGTGGTTCCATTAAAGAATCGGGACTTTATGACAAGGTCGTTGAAGAAATTGAAAAGGCCGGACTAAAGTTGTTTGAGCTTTCGGGCATTGAACCAAATCCTAGAGTAGCGTCAGTCAACCAAGGTGCGACAATCTGCAAAAAAGAGAAAATTGATGTGCTGCTTGCCGTTGGAGGGGGCTCGGTGATCGATTGTACGAAATTTATTGGCGCGGCTACGTTCTATGATGGCGATGCGTGGGATATTCTCTTGGGGAAAGTGAACGTGACACATTGTTTGCCAATAATCGATATATTGACATTAGCCGCTACTGGTTCTGAAATGGATAGCGCTGGCGTCATCAGCAATCCAGAAACGAAGGATAAAATCGGCCTTATGTTTCCTGTTATGCGTCCGAAGGTATCTTTTTTAGATCCGACAAACACATACACTGTTAGCCGATATCAGACCGCTTGTGGCGCAGCGGACATGCTCAGTCATATTATTGAAGTATACTTCAACATGGATCAAGATCTTTATATGTTGGATGCAGTCATGGAAGGGCTCATGAAAACCATCATCAGATTTGCACCGATTGCCATGGAACAGCCCAATAATTATGAAGCCAGAGCCAACCTGATGTGGACGTCATCTTGGGCAATCAATGGTTTTGTCATGGGCGGAAAGAGACAAGCTTGGAGCTGCCACCCGATTGAACATGAACTTTCTGCCATTTATGATATCACGCACGGACTTGGACTTGCGATACTTACGCCGCGCTGGATGACCTATACATTAGATGACACAACCGCTTCAAAATTTTATCAGTTTGGGTGCAATGTTTTTGGTATCGATCCATCTCTGGATCCTATGGATGTGGGCATAAAAAGTATAGAAATGATATCGTCATTTTTGTTCAAAACGTTGGAATTACCTAGCACATTGACAGAAATCGACATCGATGATACGCATTTTTCCCATATGGCAGAGAAGGCATGTGGTGGCACAGAGATTAGAGGGTTTAAAAGACTCAATCAAGAAGATATAGAGACAATTTTAAAAATGTGTCTTTAACTTTTGTTTCCGTACAGTCGTCACAAGATACGTGCCAAGTAATATAACTGACATTCCGAGGAGCATCTGCGGGTATAGAGATTCTTTGAGTAAAAGGAATCCCCAGAGAATGCCAAAGACGGGCATCAAAAAAGTGACAGTAAGTGTTTTTGTTGGACCGATTTCTTTCATCAAATAGTAGTATATTAAATAAGCAACTGCGGAGCACAGAATGGCAAAAGTGATGACCGTGATGGCTATAGTCGATGTGATTGGCTCGCTTGGTGTAGAAGTGAGTAAGAAGGGCATGAGTGATAACCCTGCGAACAATTGACTGCCACCGGCCATCGCCTTGGGTTCAACGTGCTTCGCATATTTTTTGATGATGGCGCCTGAAAGACCATAACAAAATGCAGCTAGGACGCACGCTGCCATGGCAAAATATGAAGCTTGAGTGGCATCGAGTGATTTGCTGCCGCTGATCAAAGTCACACCGATAATACCGAGGATGAGGCCAGCCACTTTACGGGTGTTCATGCGCTCTTTTAATATCAGTGCAGCAAAGAGCATCCCAAACATAGGAGACGTACTATTTATAATCACTGATAAGGATGCAGGAATATGAAGCGCAGCATATGAATAAAGCGTAAATGGAATCGCCGAGTTGAGGATGCCTATGATACATAAGATTTTCCAGTCACGTTGCAGATGCATTTTGTAGTGAATCAGCTTAAAGTAGATGATCAAGAAGAGTGCGGCGATCGTAAGCCTTAGGCAAGCTGTGCCGGTCGCACCGAATATAGGTGCCAATACGCGCATAAAGATAAAAGAACCGCCCCAGATGGCAGATAGCAATGTCAACAATAAAAAATGAAACCCTTTCATCATGAACCCCCAAATATGCATTTTTCTTAATTATAACATAAGGATAATACGCATACCTCTTTGAAAACGGACGTGACTAAAATGTAACATATAAGTTTGAAATTTTTAAAAACTAGTGATTTAAGTTAATTGTATTATGGTATAATAACTGTAGTTGAGAAATATTATCAACTATGATTATATGACGTATTTTAATATTTTTTTCACAATGTTTTGACTTTAAACAACAAGGAGTTCTTATGAAAAAAATATTAAAA
>CAYLNI010000041.1:12982-15108 GCA_964384705.1 uncultured Fusibacter sp. | reverse complement strand
AGCTCTCAATAAATGTCGAAGGCATCTTATTCGAAAGTTTATGGGATATGCCAAAAGGCGTTTCTATAAACTCGTACGTTGTAAGAGGCGAGAAAACCGCTATAATAGATGGCGTATGTGGTTGGGATGGCGTACCAGAATCGTTATTTGCTCTGCTTGAGCGATTAGAGGTAGATATAAAAAGCATCAATTATCTCGTGTTAAACCATCTTGAACCAGATCATGCCGGTTGGATAGAAGATTTTAGAAAATTGCATAGTGACTTTGAAGTGATTTGTACTGACAAAGGCGCAGAACTTTTTAAAGCTTTTTTTGGTGAAGGCGTAACGATTCGCGTAGTCAAGGATGATGATAAGCTTGATCTAGGTGGTGGCAAAGTGTTGTCTTTCAAAACGATTCCACACGTCCATTGGCCAGATTCGATGGTCACTTATGATGAAACCACTGGCATACTGTTCACATGCGATGCCTTTGGCAGTTTTGGAAAGTTGGAAGGCTCTGCTCTGGACGACGATTATAGTGATGACGCATTAGCTGTTTATGAAGAAGAAACCATCCGGTATTATGCAAACATCTTAGCAGCATTTTCACCTTTTGTGATAAAGGCAATCGAAAATAAAACTGCTCGATATCAAAATGATTGCACCAGGACACGGGCTTGTATGGCATAGTCGAGTCGATAAAATCATTCAAGACTATCACGATTACGCAACCTATCAAAAGGGAGAGGCGAGACGGGAAGTTACGTTAATCTGGGGAAGTATGTACGGGATGACTGGTGAAGCTGTCAAAGCGGCTATAGAAGTGCTTGAGACATCAGATATCAAATACCATGTCCATCAAGTACCAGAAAGCAGTTGGGGTGACATTTTAACCTCTGTTTGGCGTTCAAGTGGCATCATTTTAGCCATGCCAACATACGAATATAAGATGTTTCCACCTATGGCCGCTGTGCTGGAAGAGATAGGCAAGAAAAAGGCTCAGGGTAGGAAAGCATTTCGATTTGGCTCATATGGTTGGTCAGGCGGTGCGCAGAAAGAGCTCGATGAAATAAGTGAGCGGATAAAACTGTGCTGGACATTTATCCAACCTCATGAATTTAAAGGGAAGCCGACTGCAGAGGATCTGCAAATCGTAAAAAATCAGGTGAAAGCGCTTGTCGATAGCCTGTAACTGAACTAATTGCATAACCTCAACAAAGTTATGTTTTTTGATAGCTTTCTTAGTTTTGTGGGTATATGTCCTTATATCGTCATCAATATTGTAGATGAACTAAATAATGACAAAGTCGAGGTGGCCAATGAAACTACAGAAAGAAGTTTATGAAAAAAAACTCGCCGAGCTGCAGCTTGAACTCGTCAAGCTACAAGAATGGGTCGTTTTCAAGGGATTGAAAGTCGTCGTCCTCTTTGAAGGAAGAGATGCGGCTGGAAAAGGTGGTGCGATCAAGCGAATCACTGAAAGCTTAAATCCTAGGAGCTGTAGAGTCGTTGCGCTCCCAAAACCGACTGAGAAAGAACGGACACAATGGTATTTTCAAAGGTATGCCTCACAATTGCCAAGCGCAGGTGAAATCGTTCTATTTGACCGAAGTTGGTACAACCGTGCTGGCGTTGAACGGGTCATGGGGTTTTGCACGGATGAAGAATATTGGGAATTTTTAAAATCAGTCCCTGCATTTGAAAACATGATCATTCGTTCGGGCATTATTCTGATCAAATACTGGTTCTCAGTAAGTGATGAGGAACAGGAGGAAAGATTCCAAGAGCGCATCAACGATGAGAGCAAGCAATGGAAGCTCAGTGAGATGGATTTGGAAGCCCGATCAAAATGGGTAGAATACTCAAAGGCTAAAGATATCATGTTCCAATATACGGATACAGAATTCTCACCTTGGTTCGTCATAGAATCAGATATCAAGCGCAATGCCCGGATTAACTGCATTTCACATTTGCTTTCAATGATCCCATATGAGGACATTGAAAATAAGAAGCTCGTTCTACCTAAGCGACAAGAAAATGGCGACTATGTGAGACCGCCTATCGATACGATGAACTATGTGCCAGATGTGGCATCCAAACTCGCTAAAAAACACAAGTAAGGAAAATGCAGACACGCATTTTCCT
>CAYLNI010000041.1:6798-12879 GCA_964384705.1 uncultured Fusibacter sp. | reverse complement strand
CAACATGTCATTTTATAAATTGGGAATCAAAGGCGATCTCGTCTATGCACTGGAACTTCAGGACATTCATACACCAACGCCGATTCAAAAGCTCAGCATACCAATCGCGCTGAAAGGCGATGACTTGCTTGCAGAGGCTCAGACCGGTACTGGAAAGACGCTCGCGTTTTTATTGCCGATGTTTCAAAAAATAGATCCAGAAATGCACCGCATACAAGGCTTGGTTATCACGCCGACGCGCGAGCTTGCCATCCAGATCACAAAAGAAGCGAAGATGTTGGCAGAGACAAAGCCACTCAAGATCTTGACCGCATATGGTGGCCAAGACGTCGTGGCACAGCTTCATAAGTACGGCGGAGAAGTGGACTTGGTTATCGGAACACCTGGACGCATACTCGATTATCTCAGACGTGGCGCTATAGAATTTGGTGCACTTAAAATGCTCGTCGTGGACGAGGCTGACCAGATGTTTCATATCGGTTTTAAAAATGAAGTTGATGATATCCTCTCTCAGACACCTGAGAACAAACAAATATTGTGCTATTCAGCAACACTGAGCCATTCTGTCGACACCTTCTCAGACCGCGTCTTAAAATCACCCGTAACAGTTAAGGCACCTAAAAAGCAGATTACGCTTGAAAGCATTGAACAATTTGTCGTTTTGACTTCGAATAGACGAAAATTTGCTGATTTCCAAACCGTACTCAAACAAAATTATCCTGAAAAGGCCATCGTTTTTTGTCGTTCGCGCATGGGTGCTCAGACGCTTTATGAAGAGATGCTCGCAGCTGGGTATGAAGTTGAAACGATCCATGGTGCACTCACACAGGCAAAACGAGAATACGTCATGCAAGCCTTTAGAGATGGCTTGATCAAATACTTGGTTGCCACAGATGTCGCCGCAAGAGGGCTCGATATCGAAGGCGTGACGCATGTCTTTAACTACAATCTCCCCGACGATACTGAAAACTACGTCCATCGAATCGGTAGAACTGGCAGAGCGGGCATGACCGGTGTTGCTTACACCTTCTTGACTGAAAAAGACGCCAAACGCCTAGAAGATATTGAGGCGTTTATTCAAATGGAAATTAAACGCATCAAGTTTACCTGATTGATACATGAATGCACGATTTTGTGAAGCGACTATGCTTTATTGGAGTCGTGCATTTTTTTTTGGACACTTGTTTCTCGTCATTCGTTACATATATGTAAAGGCAATTTAGAAGATAGGTGGTTTGTATGCAGCTGTACGAAATCTATGAAAATTATCAAGTGGATTTATTGAGATACGCACAGTCGCTCTGCCGCCGCAAGGAAGATGCTGAGGACCTCGTGCAGCAAGCCTACCTGAAAGCGCTTCAAAACATGGACGGTTTTAGAGGGGCACATCCACTTCAGGTAAAAGGATGGCTCATTAGAACCATCAAAAATCAGTATGTAGACAACTATAGGCGACAAAAAAGGTTCGGCGATTATGAAGAGGCTCCGGAGCCTGCATTCGAAGCGTATATTGACGATACGCTGATAACCGCTGATCTGCTTGAAACATTACCCGTGCATCTGCGCACACCGGTGATTCTCAGATATCTTCACGATTACAACAGTCACGAAATCGGCGAGATACTTGGCCTTAATGCATCAACCGTAAGATCTAGGCTCAGTCAAGCGCTGATACAACTGAGAAACACCATTGATGATTGAAAGGAGTCAATTATGAAAAACTCAATTTTATTTCAAATTCAAAACGATATGGACAACCGCATCATATTTAGACCACAAAGTACAATTGAACAGGCATTCGATTATGATACCAAGAAAATAGAGAAATGGACGCGTTAACAAATAGGATTGGAGGACAATAAGATGCGATATAAAAATATGGAACTATTGGATCTAAGAAACATGAGCGATGAAGTGCTAAGCGGCATCGAGCGGATAGAATCCGTTGAAACGTTGATTATCGGCGAAGGTCAACAAGATCAGGTCAGACATATTATACAGAGCCAGATTGATACGGTCCTGATTCTGCCTATGAAAGTGAAGTACATCACACACAACGGCAATTACGTCATTACGAAGGGGATTCTCAATGCCTTTGACGAAAAAGTATTCCTTGAAATCAACGGGTCAGTGAAAATAGAACCCATCGGCGAGAAACATTTACTTGATAAAATCTATAAAGCCGATATCAATGGTCGACTGCTCGCCCAAGACCTTGACTATGCAACGCTATCAGACCGCATTCAGATCAATGGCGACACGGTTATCTATAAAGAAGGTGAACTCCTTCTGGATGGTCGATTTGAGCTCAATGATATCAATCTGTACAGCTTAGAACCTTCAAGTAAGCTGGTAGTCAGTAATTTTATCGCGATTGAACCTTTCGATGAGGCTCTTTTTGATGAAACTATTGAAAGCCTTCGCGTACTTGACTATGTCGTGGCAGATCACTTGACGATTCGTAAAGTGGCGAAAAAGGTTTCAAATTACCTTGAAATAGCCAAATTCATTGTACCTGAGGGCTATCAGTATTATGACAAACTCACATTAAATGGGGACTCTTTAAAAAGCGTCTTTAGCGATAAGTTATTTGTACGTGGCAATCTTAAGATTGATATGAAGATTGATGCTGTGAAAGAAAAAATATCGCGTATCATCTGCAAACAACTAGAAGTCGCAGAAGAGGATTTTGATGTTGCGATGACCATCGTTGAGAAGGCATCAAAAATCAAGTTGATCGATCCAAATGTCATCCAAAACATGTCACACCTCAACTGGTCAAGCTACTACTTCAAAGATGTGTCTGAACTATCTATGACCAATTATGGAAAACTCACGATCGATGAAACAGTAACCGCAGAAATACTTTCAGACAAAGTCAAGAAAATCGAGAATTACGGCGTCATAGAGTGTTCAAAAGCGCTCTATTCAGAAGTCATGAAAAAGATAAAGGTGAACTATGGCGTCATCAATGTGGATGACCAAGATGTAACAATGTAAGGATGGAATTATGTAAGAATCTATGAATGAGCCGTTTAGAGGTATAATCACTTCTAAATGGCTTTTTTATCATCCGAGAACTATGGTATACTGTAAAAAACGGAGGTCATCATGCGCAAAGGGGTTAAATTTATGATTCTTTCAACGATTTTGATAGTACTTTGTGGCGGTACGATGGCTGCACTTGATCAATATGTCGAAATGACTGGGAAACAAACGATAAAGACGATAGATGCTGTCGACCCAGCTGAAGCCATACTGATACTCGGCGCCTATGTGCATCCAAGTGGCGAGGTATCGCGTATGCTTAAGGACCGACTCGATTTTGGACTTGAACTGTACCAAGCAAACAAAGCGCCAAAAATCATCGTAAGTGGCGATCATGGCTCAAAATCATATGACGAAGTGCGCGCCATGTGTGACTATTTAGAGGCAGCAGGCGTTCCACCGGAAGACATCTTCATGGATCACGCTGGTTTCAATACTTATGATTCCATCTATCGCATGAAAGCGATCTTTGAAGTGAGAGATGCCATCGTCGTATCTCAGAGGTATCATGTTGTAAGGGCTGCCTATATCGCCGAAAAATTGGGTATTAACGTTCAAAGTGTCGCTTCAGATACATATGTCTATGAGAAGATGGCCGTTTATCGCGTCAGAGAAATCGGTGCGAGGATCAAAGCCGTCTGGATGGCAGGTCTAGTAAAGCCAAATCCAACGTATTTGGGAGAGACGATTCCCATTTCTGGAAGTGGGTTAAAAACGAGAGATTAGTGATGAAAATTGCACAAAATTTGAGCTAACTTATATTGATGAGGAGGATCCAACATGAAAATGCCAGTTATCTTTGTAGGTCATGGTTCACCGATGAATGCCATTGAAAACAACCCATTTACGGCAGAGTGGGAATCGCTTGGGAAACGCTTACCACGTCCAAAAGCGATTTTATGCGTATCGGCACATTGGTACACAGACCAGACGAAAACAGCGGACAATCTAGAGCCCCACATGATTTATGATATGTACGGCTTTCCGCAAGCTCTATATGAACTAAAGTATCCAGTAAAAGGCTCTGTAGAACTATCTAATCAGATCGTCGATCGATTGGGCGACCTTGTAACCATCGACAATCGCTGGGGCATCGATCACGGCACTTGGTCCGTGCTATGCAAAATGTATCCAGAAGCTGACATTCCTGTCGTACAAGTCAGCGTCAACTACAATGCACCTGCGCAAATGCATTTTGATATTGGCCGCAAACTTGCCGATCTTAGAAACGAAGGAATCCTCATCATGGGCAGTGGCAACATTGTACATAATCTCTCTTTGATCAACTGGAGCATGGCGGGTGGATACCCATGGGCACAAGAATTTGACGATTATATCAAAATGAGTATACTGAACCGCAGCTACGATGACGTCGTGCACTTTGAGCGCGCTGGTAAATGTGCCGAGCAGGCATTTTACACACCAGATCACTTTTATCCACTGCTTTATGTTCTCCGTTTTGTCTGCAGCACCGAGAACATAAAGCAGTGGATAACAAAACGGAGCGCATCGAAGTGTTCAACGATGTGTGTTCGATGGGCTCAATGTCCATGACGGGTTATCTGTTTGGGTTATGAAAGGTGTTTACAGTAGGTTAATAAATGGAATTGTCAAAATCCTGCGTTTGTATGGTATAATAACTATACCTGTCTATGCGGGATTTTTTGTCGTTATAAAATAAGAAAATTATGAAATTTTAAAGATAGATGGTTTCATATGATTTACCAATTTGATAAATGTTGAAATGAGGGGCAAACGCATGTCGAGCAAAATTGAAACAATGCAGCAAATATTGACATTTTGGGATTTTTTAAGTGACGATGAGAAAAACCATTTGATTAACAACACACATCCAGCAACGTTTAATCGCGGCGATCTAATACATGGCGGCGACACGGAATGTGTAGGTGTTCTGCTGATTCAATCAGGCTGTGTTCGGACCTATATCCTTTCTGAAGACGGTCGTGAAATTACCCTGTATCGTTTGTCAGAAGGCGATGTTTGCGTCTTGACATCTTCGTGTGTTTTAAGCAATATCACATTTGACGTTCACGTTGAAGCGGATACCGATTGCGAGGTTTTGATTGTTAGCTCGGAAGTCTATTCCAAACTCGCAGCATCCAACATATACGTTGAGAATTTTACAAACAAAGAAGCGGTCTCAAGATTTTCCGATGTCATGTGGGCGATGCAACAGATTCTATTCATGAGCTTTGACGTCAGACTCGCTGGATTTTTACTCGATGAAATTTCGAGAAAAGGGAAGCTTGAAATCGATTTGACACATGAACAGATCGCCAAATACATTGGCTCCGCACGTGAAGTCGTTTCAAGGATGTTGAAATATTTTGCATCTGAAGGCATCGTCACTTTGCATAGAGGTGGCATCAAGATAATCGATAAAAGCCATTTATATAAAATAGTCGCCAAATAAGGAAGTTGAATATTTCCAATTTACCATCGAGAAGGAAGAGAGAACCTATGAATAAGAAACCGTTTTACGAAGCATTTGACAAAAAAAAGAAACCGACAGGCAAGGGCAAATACGTTGCCGATGACGATACGGTAGAGTTTGAGGACGATTATTACAGAAAAGAACGCGCTAGAAACCGTTCGAAGTTTGCGACGGATGGTACTGGTCAAGCAAGTAAAGCAGCAGTAACAGGCAAAGCAGGCAGCTTAGATAAATCTGGTAAGCCAGTGGTGACATCTAGCTATGCAGACAGACATCCAACCGTTAAAGTGGAGGCAAAACGCGCATTCGCCCGTTCAAAGGATTACGTTGAGCCTCAATTTATGCAGTACAAGACGGAACCACCGTGCGGATCTTTCAGCAAGTGTGGTGGCTGTCAGCTACAAAACTTGACTTATGAAGGACAGCTTAAATTCAAGCAAAAGAAAATAGAGATGATCCTCCATGGCTTTGGCAAAGTGTCAAACATCATAGGGATGGACAACCCATATCACTATAGAAACAAAGTACACGCGACGTTTTCATATGACAAAAATGGTAAAATCGTAGCTGGCATCTAT
>CAYLNI010000041.1:4220-6788 GCA_964384705.1 uncultured Fusibacter sp. | reverse complement strand
CGGGCGTGGCGGTGGCATTACCTGCTCGGTCCGATCAAGAAGATTCCCACAAAGTCGTTCCAACGACGAACTGCCTCATCCAAGATGAACGCGCGAACGGCATCATCCAGACGATTCGTCAACTGATGCCATCGTTTAAGATGACCCCATACGATGAAGATTATGACACTGGCTTTATGCGCCATGTGCTCATCAGATCCAGCCATACAACAGGCGAAGTTATGGTCGTTATCATCGGTGGTAATCCGATTTTTCCATCTAAAAACAACTTCGTCAAAGCGCTCGTCAAAGAGCATCCTTATATCACAACCGTCGTCTTCAATGTCAACAACCGCAGAACGAGCATGGTCCTTGGCTCACAAGAAACCGTCCTCTACGGCAAAGGCTACATCGAAGATATGCTCTGTGACACGAGGTTCAGAATCTCGCCAAAATCTTTCTACCAAGTCAACTCAGTCCAGGCGGAGAAGATGTTCAACATGGCAATCGGCATGGCGAAGCTTCAAGGCACAGAAAATGTCCTTGACGCATACTGTGGGATCGGTACAATCGGACTCATCGCAAGCAAAAAAGCAGGCCAAGTCCTCGGTATCGAGCTCAACAAAGACGCCGTTCGCGATGCAAACTTCAACGCACGCATGAACGGCATCGAAAACATCCAGTTCTACCAAGGCGATGCAGGCGACTTCATGACACAGATGTCTCAAGAGGATGAAACTCTCGACCTCGTCTTCATGGATCCACCTCGCAGTGGCAGCGATGACGCGTTCTTGTCCTCACTGATCAAACTCGCACCAAAGACGGTCATCTACATCTCATGTGGACCTGACAGCCTTGCACGTGACTTGAAAGTGCTCACAAACAATGGGTACAAGGTTAAAGAGATGTTCCCTTATGATATGTTTCCTTGGACGGATCACGTTGAGTGCGTGGTGAAATTGGAACGTATAAACGGCTAAAATGAATTTTATTGTTAAAAATAAAAGTACCGTCAGTGGCGTTTAAACTGACGGTACTTTTGTTTATGATCTTACGGTTAAAGGTCCTTCACAATTTCTTCAACAGCTTCTTCAATAGAAAGGGGTTTTCTTCCAAGGAGTTTTTCAAGGTCTGAGCTTACGACGTCCAGTGCGCCTTCCCTGATGGATTTTTGAATGTCTTTGAAGAGTTCAACTAAAAATTCAGGAAGATTGGCAGCTCTTAAACCTTCGCCGTATCCTTCATCGGAGACGTGAAGGACTGGAATTTCTTTTCCAAGAACGTTACTCACTACGGAAGCCAGTTTTTCTTGGGTGTGTGGCTGGCTTGAGAGTTCATAAATTTTATTTTCATGGCCTTCAGAAGCCAATACATTTGCAGCTGCTTCTGCGTATTCTCTTTTTAACGTCCAACCGACTTTGCCTGACCCAGCAGATGTAACCCAAGGGGCACCAGCTTTAGCGGCTTGTATGCTACTAATTTCGTTTTCTAGGTACCAATTATTTCTGAGGAAAGTATAGGTAATACCAGACTCAATAATTGCTTTTTCAGTTTGTCGGTGAACCTCGGCAAGTGCCAATGAACTATGTGGCGCATCGGCTACGCTTGTGTAAATGATGTGCTTTACCCCTGCGTTTTTTGAAGCTGCAACAGCTGCTTTGTGCTGGCGGATTCTTGTTTCATTGTCTAAATCTGTAGAGACAATAAGTAATTTATCAATGCCCTCAAAGGCAGTAGTCAGCGTCTCTGGCAAGTCGAAATCGCCATGTCTTACATCTACGCCCTTTTCTGATAATGAAGATGCCTTTTCAGGGTTTCTTACGCTAACTGATATATTTTTAGCATCCATTTGATTCAATAGACTCTTTACAACCAAACCTCCAAAATGTCCTGTTGCACCAGTAACTAATACTTTCATGTGTTTGTCCTCCTAAGACTAAAATTTGTATTTCATATTTTTGTTTAAGGCTCTATAATGTTTATATATAGATTATATGCTATACAAACGAATTAACAAGTACGATTGTTTTGAGTACTTAGTATCTTTTTTGATACTATAGATTGATAGGAGGATTTTATGATCACACAAGAAGAGCTATTTGGTAAATGTCCCTTTGCCACTTCTCAAAAAATACTTTCAGGTAAGTGGGCATTAACATTGCTTCATTTTTTAAGTGAAGAGACACTACGTTTTAATGAAATTCAACGTAAACTACCTGAAATTACTCAGACAACATTGACAAAACAGCTTAGGAGTTTAGAAGATTATGGGATGGTCATCAGAACTGTGTACTCTCAAATTCCTCCAAAAGTTGAATATAGCCTAAGTCCTTTGGGGGAAGATTTTATAACGGTCCTTGAAAGTTTAAAAGTATGGGGAAATAAATATATTGAGCAGATGGGGAATCTATAACAAAAGGGCTTCCTTGTTCAAGTGTTTGAATGCTGATTTTAATGAGATGATTGCAATAAGGCTAGAGATAAGATCCGCAAGTGCGCTTGATCCCCAAACGCCATTTAATCCAAAGAGTGGGGGCAGAATGAGAAGTAGAGGAATGAGTAACAGAACTTGTCTTGATAGTCCTAAGA
>CAYLNI010000041.1:273-4210 GCA_964384705.1 uncultured Fusibacter sp. | reverse complement strand
CCTTCTTTGCTTCACCAATAGCCTGAAAATAGCTAGCGCCAACAATCTGTGCACTGAAGAGAGGAAGCATCAGCAACAATAAACGCATGCCAGAACTTGCCATTGAGATGAGTCCAGTGTCACTAGTAAAGATGCTCGACAAAATAACCGGGAAAAATTGAACCAGTATAAAAGTTGTTGTACAGATTGCACCAACAGCAATTAGCTCCAGTTTCAATATTTTTTTTACCCGATCAAAACGCTTAGCGCCAAAATTGAAACCAATGATAGGTGCGGCACCTTGTGTAACCCCCATGGCCGACATAAGGAATAGGACCATCACTGAGTTGATGATTGTCATTGCCCCTATTGCCATGTCACCACCGTGTGTTTTAAGGGCATTGTTCGATAAAATGCTGACGACAACGGAAGACAATTGCATAACGAAAGGCGCAAATCCAATACTTAGAATCGACAAAGTTGTTGCAGATCGAGGCTTTAATTGTCGTATATCAAATTTCAATTGATTCTTTTTGCTGAGGATATGGTGAATGACCATGATGGCTGTTACAAGTTGTGCGATAATAGTTGCCCATGCTGCACCGGAAATGCCCATATTGAAAGTGAAAATGAGAATAGGATCCAAAATGATATTGATGAGTGTACCCACGAGTACAATCATCATCGATTTTACTGGGTGTCCAGTTGCTCGGACCACATTCAGTAATCCGGTCCCAATACCTTGTAGCACAGCGCCATACAGAATAACTGTCATATAATCCACTGCAAATGACATTGTAGCTTCGCTAGCGCCAAAAGCCTTTAGTATTGGCACCTTAAAAAAAAGTCCTAAAAATGTCATTAAGAGCATTAAACCAATAATCAAAGTGATCGCATTCCCTAGCAACCCTTTAGCTTCATCCTTATTGTTCTCGCCAAGTTTGATAGAAATGAGGGAAGAGGCGCCAATTCCAATCATTGAACTCACTGCTGACAACAGCGACATAAATGGCAAACTTAATCCAATTCCTGTCATAGCAAGACCACCAATTCTACCGACAAATATTCTGTCAACCAAATTGTATAAAGAGTTTATGATCATACCAGCGATAGCGGGAAGAGAATATTTGAGTAATAGTCTACCTATAGGCGCTGTAACGAGAAAATTTTTATTTGTATCCATAAGTCGTTCTCCTTCATTCGAATTTATATATTATACATTGCAGACTGTAATTATCTTTAATTAAAGTAAAAAAAAGAATGCGTTTGCTTTCAAAAGAAATCACAGACTGTATTTGTCTATGATTATACGTGACACGCATCGTGTTGTCAATAATGAATTTATCATACTTTACTCTGGAAATTGTAGGGCCAAAAGTTGTCATTCAATCCGTTATGTAGATAATATGAACAGAGCATTTCTGATTTAATGATGTGAATGCCTGTAGATAGACAGAAAGTTTTAAACTAGATATAATAATAGAAAAAATGCTTGGAGGTATATCATGGCTCATTATGTCATTCATTCTTCGGCACTTATTCGGTATCTTGAAATGGATGTGTCACCGCAAGGGCACCAACTGTTAGCGCCAAGTACCATCCGTTCAGAGGTACTTCAGCACTTCTACGAAGCCTATCGACTTGGGATTAAAACTGCACCAGAAGTCAAAACACTCTTAGGTCGACTCAGCAAATTTAAGATACGTCTCCTGAACGACCAAGTTCTTCGTCATAAAGCTTTTATGGTAGCTGTGAATCTGGGTTGCCCAGATACATACATTGCAGAGTATATTGCATTGACACATCTACATGGAGACGGTCTCGTAGTGTCAAATGAAGCAATTGCACAATCACTTGAAGCATTTACGAAACCAATCGATGTACCTATCATTGAATGGAATACATTACTTTAAAACGGATTCTAGGTTTTAGCAAGGAGGTGCACATCATGGCTAAAAACGACAACATGCTGGCAATTCTGTGGATGCTGAATTCAGGCGTAAAGATAACTGCAAAACAGATCTCTGAGAAGCTTGAAATCAATATAAGGACGGTTTACCGTTATATTGATGCACTAAGTGCCAGTGGCGTACCTATAATATCGGATGCAGGTCATAATGGCGGTTATAGCTTGCAGAACAATATGATCAGAGCACCTCTTATATTTGATATGGATGAAAAAAAGGCACTCCTCCATGCTGCTGTATTTGCAAAAGAGGCGGGATACCCTTTTAGTGAGGCACTCGGTAGTGCGACATCAAAATTGATGATGTATTCGAATCAGAAACAGGAAAGTATGCTTAACCATCATTTAACAGGATTCGATGTTATAAACAGCAAAGGAGCCCCTTCTGTTCTACTCGTTTTGGCGGAATTGGAGCAAGCAATAGCAAACGAATGCTCTGTAGAAATAGAGTATCGTACAGGACGTGAAGAACACCCAAAAAATAGAGTGATCGATCCCTATGGCATGGTTTATTGGAACAATAAATGGTATATTGTAGCCTATTGTCGCTTAAGAAATGAAATTCGTAGTTTCCGTGCAGAACGAATTCTAACAGTCAAGTGTACACTTATTACATTTAACCGTCCCGAAGCCTTTTCAGCGCGTGAATTTTTTATGCAAAATCTGTTACCTGATTTAGTAGGTAAGGATGGGTTAACGACTTTAATTATCGGGGGCAGGTCAGAGGCATTGGATGACTTATGTCTGCATTGGTTTTTGGGGCATCATCTGAAAGAACGGACATCTGATCGAGCTATCTTTTTGCTTGAAGAAAATTCAATTCACATGCACGTGCCTTACTTTCTACTATCTTACGGAAAATCCATTCAAATTATCGAACCACAGAGCTTGAAGGAAAAGCTTGTTGCTGTTGCGTTGGAATTAATGGCATATTATAAACTTTAACAGCTTCACTGACAGTAGATGTCAGTGAAGTTGTTTTATAATGAAGAGAGTCATTGATTATCAATTGATGGAATCACTTGACGACTATATGATAAGGAGAATAAGACTATGAACAATACAGTATATCTATATGTATTTGATACTATGTCAGACTGGGAAATCGGGTACTTGACTGCAGAGCTGAACACGGGAAGATATTTTAAAAAGGAGCTTGCGCCATTAAAAATAGTAACAGTTGGAAATGAAATGACGCCTATTACGACAATGGGTGGATTGAAAATACTGCCTGATATCAAACTGGATGACTGCAACATTGAAAACGCAGATGCATTGATTTTACCAGGTGGTGACACCTGGATGGATTCGATCCATCAGCCCATATTAAATTTTGCTGAGGGATGTTTAAATGAAGGTCTTTTGGTTGCAGCAATTTGCGGAGCGACAATGGGACTTGCCCAGACTGGACTATTGAATTCACGTGGGCATACAAGCAATGATCTGGAATACCTTAAAATGATCTGTCCCACTTACACTGGTGAAAGCTATTATAAAATGGAATCTGCAGTAACTGATGGGAAATTGATTACTGCCTCTGGAATTGCCCCATTGGAATTTACTGTCCACGTCTTGAAAGCGCTGAATGTATTTTCAGCAGAAACAATAGATGCTTGGTATAGCCTCAATAAGACGCATGAAGCCAAATATTTCTATGCGTTGATGGGTTCAATCCAATAAAGGGTAAACATCAAATGATAAGGTTTGAATAATTAAAGGAGGTTTAACAATGACTGAGAGCACAGAATATATGGGTGTGTCAGGTAACTATACAAAGAATGGAATACCCAATGGCTTTACAACGATTACTCCATTTATTACGGTGAAAAATCCTTCAGAAGCAATAGCGTTCTATGAATCTGTTTTCAATGCAAGGGTTAAGGATATCACTGAATATCCTGATGAAACTGGGAATAAAATCATTGTTCATGCGGAATTAGATTTTGGAAATGGTTTTTTGCACCTAGGCGCAGCGAATCCGGCATATAAACT
>CAYLNI010000041.1:0-238 GCA_964384705.1 uncultured Fusibacter sp. | reverse complement strand
GTTATTCTTTAGGAATTTATGTAACTCGTGTTGATCAGGTATTTGAAAAGGCGGTAGCAAGAGGCTCGATAGTAAGAGAACCAATTGCAAACTTTGTTTCAGGTGATCGATTTGGAAGTATATTGGATCCATTTGGCGTAAGATGGTCAATTATGATCAGGATTGAAGATTTGTCTGAGGAAGAAAGTAGCCGTAGGGTAGCTGAATGGGCTAAAAGGAATTCATAAAAATGGTAGTC
>CAYLNI010000040.1:17766-19947 GCA_964384705.1 uncultured Fusibacter sp. | reverse complement strand
AAGAGAGCAACGCAACCGTTTAATAGTTCGGGACGCGTCGTTGCAACGAGGAGCGTTTGCGGTTTAGGTTGTTGCGCATCAGCTTGCTGTATATGATGCTGTTCGCTTGGTATCTGATTTTCAACCAAATCAAATTTCAACGTATAAAATATCGTTTCCTTCTCAAGCGTGTCCAGCTCCGCCTGAGCGATGGACGTTTGACACTCGGTGCACCAAAGCACTGGCGATTCTTTGACGTAAGCCTTTCCCTTTTCATACAGTTCGATAAACGACCTTTGCGAGATGCGCTGTGACTCTGGGCTGATCGTTTCATATTGAAGCGACCAGTCACACGAGAAACCAAGGGACGACCAAAGTGCCTTGAACTCAGTTTCATATTTTTTTGTCGTCTCCAAACACGCCTCGATAAAGGCACTTCTAGGCATCTGACCCGCGCGAATGCCAAGTTCCTTCTCTACCAGCCGCTCGGTTGGCAGACCATTGTCATCAAACCCAAACGGATAAAAAACGTTGTAGCCTTGCATGCGGCGATACCTTGCAATCATCTCAGCCTGTGTGTACGAAAAGATGTGGCCAATGTGCAAGCTACCGTTTACAGTTGGCGGTGGCGTATCGATTGAATATAGTGGTTTTGTTGGATCCGATTTAAATGCATACGCACGCATCTCACGCCATAATGTCTGCATTTGCTTTTCGATCAATTCAAAGTCATAATGTTTTTCCATAAAAAACTCCTTCAGAAATATAATCAAACAAAAACAAAAAAGCCCGCCTTAAGCTTACGCTTAGGGCGGACGTTGCGTCCGTGGTACCACCTAAATTCAGAGGGTTACTCTGCTCTTATGTCCTTGCAGGAACGATATTACGTCTAAAACTGACTGTCGTCGTCCGATAAGGTTTCCCGATAACGGTGGAAATCCGTTGAAGTCTACTCATCGCTCGTCAATACGCGATTTTCGGTCCAAAGCTCAAAGGCTACTTCCATACTGGCATCATGAAGATTCACACCAAGCATCTTCTCTCTTTGCATCTGCCAAACATGTACTCCTCCTCGTCAACGCGGGTTTTGCTTGTTTGTTATAGACCATATTAAACCTGTTGAGAGGCGTTGTCAATAGGATTCAAGCCATTATTCTTAGAATTGCATTAAAGTGTGCTGACAAATCATTAACAAGGCAAATTTTAGGTTATAATAATATGGACACTTTAAATGTGAAATTAAACGAGGAGAAACCAACATGAATACTAAATATCCCCTATCGATAAAAACCGTCCTATTACTTCTACTTGCTTTTTCATTGATCTATTTTCAGATCAACACCTCGCAAAAGCTCGTCAATATGGAAAATCAGCTTAATATGCTTCGAAACGAAATCAATGGGATCAATGGCCTTGTCAGCCAACAAAATTATATGATCACTGCGGAAAAAGCGGATTATATGTTTTATGGGCTAACCACTGAAAATGAAAAGCTCAACGCAAAAGTTGGCGTATTGTCCATGAAAATGAACCTTTCATTTACTAAATTGCCAGCGGATGCGAAAGTCTTTCTCGAGGTTCAAGGCACAACGGATCATTATCAGTTTCCAAAAGGGGAACCAGGTATGGATTTAGACATGACTAATACACAGATAGAATATAATACATCTAATTCATACGAATTTAGAGCGGATGGCCTCAATCAATTTACTTCTGATATGATCTTTGACGTGAATCAAAACTACAAAGTGACGCTTGTAGTCAAAACACCAACGGATACGTTTAGTGAGATACTTGGTGTGATCGCTACTCTTGAATGGAGTGAACCGGTTCAGTACCCTATTGTTGAAGTTGTGAATCTCAGCTCTGTATCGAGTACAGCCAATTTCATCTATAAATTATCTTTGGTATCCTTAACTGAGTTAAACAACGGCTTTGAATATTATAATGCTAAAAGCCTTTACGATTTTAAAAAATTAAGCGAGAATCAAACAGCTAATTTAGATATGATCAATTCGGTCGTAAAAGCAAGCTATAAGATCACCTATATGGATAAAGTCATCAAGGAAGGCGAAATGACGCCTTATGTCCATCCAGAAACAGGGTCAGATGGTTGGAAAGCCGACGATAAAGTTGAATTTGAAGTGAACGCTTCTGCGGATTATGGCAGTGCACTTCAAATCGAGTTCACGATCACTGATA
>CAYLNI010000040.1:17363-17701 GCA_964384705.1 uncultured Fusibacter sp. | reverse complement strand
AAAGCGTATCAATTGATATAATGATACAAATCAAAACAAATCAAATCGAATTAATCCAGAACAAATTGAGTTAAATTGAATTAAATTGAATTAAAACAAAACGAAAGCCAAGTCACCTTTAAATCGGAGACTTGGCTGTTTTTAGTTTAGCAAACGCTCTAATTACCAGCCATGATGCAGAGGACCATTGCCCTTCCCTAATTCTAGACCAGTATATAGTGCACCTGTGACGTAAGCTTTTGCACGTTTTACCCCAGTTTGCACGGTGAAGCCGTTTGCAAGTGAGCATGCCAATGCTGAGGATAAAGTGCAGCCAGTACCGCGAGTATTTTGAGTTT
>CAYLNI010000040.1:9517-17325 GCA_964384705.1 uncultured Fusibacter sp. | reverse complement strand
GATCGTCTAAGTTAATATTACCTAAGTTAGCATTACCTAAGTTAGTTTCACCAAAATACAGCAAGTCGTCACTGCAATTTTCCAGATGACCACCTTTGATCAATATATCACCTTTATAAAACTGTGATATTGCCTGTGCGGCTATGATCATATCTTCTTTCGTGGTTATCTTTCGGTCTGAAAGGATCTCAGCTTCGTGAATGTTTGGTGTTATGAGTGTTGCAAGTGGCAATAACTGACTTTTTAAAGAGCTGAGCGCGCCATCACTGATGAGTTTGCTGCCGCTTGTTGCAACCATAACTGGATCGATGACCACCTGAACATTTGAATGGGCTTTTAAAAACGTTGTTAATTGTGATGCAATTGTACTGATAATCGTTTCGCTCGAAACCATCCCAATTTTGATGGCATCGGGCCTGATGTCGTTAAAGATCGCTTGCAGTTGTGCATTTACAAAGTCCGCGGGTACTTCGTGAACGGCGCTCACACCACATGTGTTCTGTGCGGTTAATGCCGTTAAGACGCTCATGCCATAAAGACCATGTGCCGCTATGGTCTTGAGATCCGCTTGTATGCCTGCCCCGCCGCTACAATCCGATCCAGCAATTGTAAGAACTGTTTTCACACAGTTGATTTTAAGGCCGAGAACTTTTTGCGTCATACTTAGTAAGCGCTTTGTATCTTCTTTTGTGCGCAACGCATCCCCGCTCCCAAATATGGATGAGACGACAGAAACACCAGCTAGTCCAGTCCCTGCAAGCTGCTCGATGTTATTGTGACCGATACCGCCGATGGCGACGACTGGGATGCGCACCGCTTGTGTGATCCGCTTTAGCATGTCGTGTGAGACTTGTTTTGCGTCGGCTTTTGTACCTGTTGGAAAGACTGCGCCTACGCCGAGGTAATCCGCGCCTTCACGCTCAGCTTTGATCGCTTGTTCGACGTCTGACACGGACACGCCAATCAATGCTTTTGGTCCTAAGTAGCGTCTCGCTTCAAGGCATGCCATGTCGCTTTGTCCAACGTGTACCCCTGTGGCGGCAACGGCTTTTGCCACATTGACATCGTCGTTTATGATGAGCGGTATGTCATAGCGAGAGGTTATTTCCTTTAGTGCCAATGCGCGCGTGACATACTCATCAAAGCCTATGCCCTTTTCGCGGATTTGGACCATCGAAGCACCTCCTTGAATCGCCGCTTCAACTTGAGCTTCAAGTGAATCTATGCCACAAATATTGCGATCCGTGACGGCATAAAGTGCATATTTAAATCGATCTAATCGCCCTTCAAAATTCTTAGGATTCGTATCCATCATCTAACCTCGCATTTTAAGTGCTGCTCTAACAATTCAGGTGTCATCATGCTGATGGCGTCTATGAGTCTTGTGCGCATACTACTAGAGCCAAGTTTATCACGCTCACAAGTTGCATGCGCTAGCTCTCCACAGATGCCCATGAGTGCAACAGCTGTAGCGGTTGCGTGTAATTTTTTATAGGGATTGGCACAGGCGTACGCACCGATGAGACTCGTCAGCATACAACCTGTTCCAGTTATGCGACTCATGCTCGCATGTCCATTGCGGATGACAAAAGCAGTTTCACTATCTGCAACAATATCGATGGCACCAGTGATTGCCACAATGGCGTCAAAATGTTGCGCCATACGCTTTGCAAGCGTAATAGACTCGGTTAAATTATCTTCTGTGATGGCATCGATGTCATTTGCATCGACACCTTTGGTGTGGTTATCGCCTGCATATAGGGCTTTTAGCTCTGAAATGTTACCTCGTATTACCGAAATTTCAAGTGCTTCTAAGAGCGTTTTAGCCGTTTCTGTGCGTAGCTTTGATGCACCTGCACCTACAGGATCCAATATGATTGGGTGATCAAGCGCTGTAGCCGTACGTCCAGCTGCCAACATGGCGTCTATCGTCCGTGCATTTAACGTGCCAATGTTGATGACGAGTGCGCCACATATCGTCTGAATCTCCTCGACTTCACCGATATCGTCTGCCATGATAGGCGATGCACCAGCGGCTAAAAGGAAGTTGGCGCAATCGTTAACGGTAACGTAATTTGTGATGTTGTGTACTAAGGGATGCGTTGCATGGACGTTGCGCATCATCTGTGTTGGATAGAATGGTTCATTTATCTGATTTAGGTTCATCTTGTTTTCCTCCATATGAGTTGGTGAGTTGGTGGTGCCAGGCATATCGACTCATTGCGTTTCGATTTTAAGTTGCATTTTACGCTTTTCGACTCATTTCCAATGATTCATAAAGCTTAGCTCCTTGACTCATAACTAGACTCATGCCTGAAACGATCATCATGGTAGGCAATGTGTTGCCAAGCGGTGTGTCGACTGTCATGAGCAGTCTGTATACTACGACACCTAAGCACCAGATGATGAGGTTGTACTTGATGGATGTATTTTCGAGCGCGCGCTTGCCAAGTATGAAGTAATCAGTCAATAGAATGGCAAAAAGCGGTGCAAAGGCTGAACCGATCAAGTAGAGAAAGCTTTCGTAACCAGATGTTGGCACAAAGATGGCAAGGCTCGCACCTATGAGACACACGGCGATCGAGACAATACGTGGGTCCGCTTTTTTGAGGACGTTGAAGCTCACAGCGGCGGAATAAACGTCTAGGAACGTCGTCGTTACAGTTGATAACAAGACGATTATCAAGGCTGCAAGTGGCAACCCAGCTGCAATGAGTATGGTTGAAATATCACTCGTACCTGCATATAGTGCAGCGCCAAGTCCTATCGCGTACATAAATGTACTTCCTGTAAAGTAACCCAGTGCACTAAACACTGGTCCTTTGCCTTTATCTTTTGCGTGTCTCGTATAATCTGAAATCAGCGGAAGCCAGGATAGCGGCATAACGATGCTTAATTCAAGAGCCAGTCCAAAAGAAAGACCATTAGACACCTCTGTAGATAGAGTCCCTGCTGCACCGGAAGTAAAGGCAATAAATCCGAGTATGACACTGATGACAAATAGACTTGCTACAGCGACTAAGTTGAACCACTTCATGCGGTTAAAACCTATGACGATCCAGAAGCATATTAAGCCCGCAATAAAAAGACTAAATAGCGCTGTGTTTTCAAACTGAAACCACTCTAAGGTAACTGCCCCAAGAGCGGCAGCGCCACTTGCGATCATGACGCCCGTCCAACCGATGAGTTGAATGATGTTCAAGATGGCGAAAAATGGTGCACCAAATCGGCCAAAGCTGAACTTTGTCGTTTCTATGGCTGAAAGCTTTTCATTGGAACCAATCTGACCTGTTGCAAATAAGATGACACACCCGATGACATGTCCGATGATGATAGCGGTTAAACCTTTGGAGATTCCAAGTGGTGCAATTAGTGCGCCGGTCATGATCTCAGCTAGTGATACTGCTGCACCAAACCATAAAATACTGAGGTTGAAATTAGAAAGAGATTCTGTACGCTTCATGATGCCTCCTAAAATGTATTGGGATGACAGATGGGCTGAGAATCTCTTATGAGCATATAAAAAGGTTGCATCCCTTAACACGGTGCAACCCTAAAATACAGTGGTTTCCTACGTTGGCATTATCCAAATCAGGTACGGTCGAAATCTTGCGATTTCCTCTCAGCCCATCTATGAGCTCCCGGATATTCAATTGTGTTTAGTTTAACATGCATTTTGCATGAAGTAAAGTGTGAAGTTAGTGAGTCGCTGGTGCCAGGCATATTGACTCATTAGACTCAACTCAATTTTTGACAGCCATCACAGTAGTAGATGCTACCACCCATGTAGTTTTCCTTGTGTATGATGCCCTGACATTTGTGACAAATCCGGCCTGCCGACAATTTGCTCATACGCGTCTGATAGCCACCGACTCTACCAAATAGGTCCTTTTCAGTATCGCGTCCCCCGCCAGATTTCATATCCACCAATGTATTTTTAATCGAATCCAATAGACTCTCTTTCTCTTGTTCACTTAAAGTATTCAGTTTGCGTTTCGGATGAAGGCCTGCATTATATAAAATATCTTGGAGGACGCCGTTACCAAGTCCAGGAATCCGTTGTTCAGTTGCAAGCAATGCTTTCATTGAAAGCTTTTGATGTTTTGGGTCTTGTATAAGCTGAGTGAAGTATGTCTTGTCAAAAGCCTCAGTAAGTGGTGAGGGCTTGCTTTGAGCGGTCAAATAGTAAGGATTTTCAAAGGTTCCAGCTTCAAAGCACCATAGTCCACCGTACATCTGAACAGAGGCATTTAAAGCGCTACCATCTTCAAATTCAATACTGAGTTGATGTTTGTCACTGTTTTTTTCGACAGAGCCATTTTCGATATATCTTAGATTGACACCATCGCCAAAGACGAGCCGCATATCGCCCACTTCAATCTCAATTAAGCCAGCTAAATTTTTTGCATGACCAAACGACTTGCCAATGAGCTTCTCTGGATACTCCTGTGGATCACCATAAAACCAGGCAAATTTATGGGGTGATTTGAGGACCTCTACGCGTTTAATGACTTTTCCTTGAAGTGTTTCGTTTAGTTGTTCACTGATTACCGATGATTCGGGCAGTTCTAACATGGTAAACCTCCTTATAACAAATTGAAAGTATTCAAAAGCCTCAAAATGAGTCAATCTGCCTGGCACCACCTACTCACTCAATGAGTCAATCTGCCTGGCACCACTAACTCACTCACCTATGAAGGTTACGTACGGATTGCGCGCGTTTCGGATAGTCCGTGATGATGCCATCGATATCGTAGCGCAGCACTTCATTTAATTTGATGACCGAGTTCACCGTCCATACCCAGACCTCCCGATCTAGTGCATGGGCTTTGTCCACAAATTGCTTTGTGAGCATGTTGTCCTTAATCGTATAAAAATTGACATCCAACAGCGCTAAATCGCCAGATGAGTAAAACATGATCTGTCCGAGCTCTATTTCAGGATTAAGGTCTCTCACCAATTTTAGAATGGTTGAGTTAAAGGATTGGATGGTGACCGAGTCCTCCATTTCAAGGGATTCGATCAGCGATACAACTTTTGGAACGAGGATTTCGTTGTTTCCAAAATCCTTCATATCCAAGATGACATCAATTTGGCCTTTGCAAAGGATGAGTGCTTCTTCGAGAGTCGGAATATGCGTTTCTTCAAATTCTGCTGAATAGGATGGACCAATATCAAATGTTGATATGGTTGCATATGTGAGTTCCGATACGAGTAGATTGATGCCAAGCAAGCGTTTGAAGGTTTTGTCATGGAACAATATTGGCGTATAATCCCTTGTGAGCATGACATCAAGTTCAACTGCTTCCACCTGTCTATCGATGGCGGATTGGATGGCTGCAAGAGAGTTTTCAGGCGCATTGCCGGAACCCCCACGATGCGCTGCGATTTCAACATCCCATCCGACGATTGATTCGACGACGATATAGTTTAGACCGATATAAAAGATTAATATTATGGTGATGACGACGCCAAGTCCAGCATGCAGCTTTCTAAACCACTTAGGCCATCGTGTCAGAATACTGCTTCCCTTTGTACCTGTTGGATATTTATGGATCGTTTGCACGGCTACATTTGTTAGATCTTGTGATTGTAAAATATCGTGAAAGAGCAAAACAAGATAGGTCACGAGAAATGGAAAACTGAGGAGCAGCACGTTGTATGTGAAGATGCTTAACGCGTAGATTATTATTTTTTTGATATAAGGTAACAACAAAAGTGTTGTGACCCACTCCGCTGTCATTTGAACCCATATGCCCAGAAAGAGCCAAATGACGACAAAGACGACTATGGCCGGCACCCACAACAGAAACATCTTCAACTTGTTGTGGCGAGCGACGGTGAAGCTCATGCGAATCGCCTCTTTGACCGTACATGAATTGATCAACATGAAATACGTGAAATAGAGCGTGTGGATGTGCAGATAGAGCCAAAGGATGATGACAGCCACCCAAATCGGACTGATTTGATTGATGCGCAATATCAAATCATAAATCGAAAGCGTCAAATTGACGGGATTGAACTGACTGGTGCCTATGATCATGGGAATCAACAAAACACTCATACTCAACATGTGAAGCATGCCAGGAAATATGAGTCTCTTTATATTGGTTAATATTTTTATAAACGCTTCTAAAAGCGTCATGGGGCGATAGTTGATGTTCCCTTCGACCAAAATCATCAGCATCAAGTACTCTAAGAGTAAAATGAATCCAAAGATAAAAACGCCGACAACAGTAATCCAAAATCGCACGGATATGATCTCAGGTTTTAATAAGATAGTGTTGATGATATAAGGCGTGCCGGTTTGAATCAGCGCCCACTGGTACAGCCTGAGAATTTGGGGCAAAATAATCGTCGATGACAGGAGCATCATGATCGCTTCAAATATGAAATATTGTGTAAAGTGTGCTTTTAAATGGCTTAATGTCTTGAATAAAATGCGCATAGGTTTCTCCAGATTGTTATCACACTAATTTTTTGGGTAATGTTCTTGTAGAGGTGAAAATTATGACGCAATCAATGATATCTGAACTACGCCCACTGCAGCCTAATCGGTATGAGGCGTTAAAACCTTATTATGAACGATATAGCTCTGATATACACGATTTAAATCTAACAAATTTAATCATGTGGCGCAAAAAACATAATCTGCATACACTAGAACTCGGCGGTTATCTTTGGATAGTATATAAACCAGCCGATCCGTTTGGCACCTTTTTTTCAGAGCCTATTGGCAATTATGATGATTTGAAGGGTCTTGCTGAAGCGACCCGCTTATGGGTTGACTATTGCAAAACGAATCATTTGGAACTGAAACTGCGCCACATTGGTACTGCCTATTTACGTTTTTTAGAGGCATCTGAATATGGCATTGGCATAAATGTTATGCCAGTTGAATCAGATTTCGACTATGTGTACTTAAGCGAAAAGCTGGCCACTTTATCGGGTAACGCTTATCACAAGAAGAAAAATCATTTGAATCAATTCCAAAGACATTATGCAAATCGATCTCGCATCGAACCCATCACAACATCAAATGCGAGCACAGCGTTTATAGCGGCCAGAGAATGGTGTGTTTCAAACGGTTGTGGAGATTCGTTGGATTTGTGCTTTGAGTTTCAAAGTATCTTTGAAATTCTATCATCTTGGGAAACTCAAGAAAAACATGGGGTGGAGGGTGTGGTCATATTCGTGGATAACCTACCCGTCGCGTTGACTTTTGGTGAATGCATCGTGGGCGACACTTTCCTTGTTCACGTTGAAAAGGCTGATCAAAATGTGCAGGGTATCTACACGGCGATCAACCAAGCCATGGCAAGTCAAATCCATACGCGTTGCAAATATATCAATCGCGAACAAGATCTTGGGATAGAAGGCCTTCGAAAAGCGAAGCAATCCTATCATCCGGATCATATGATCAAAAAATTCGACGTGACGTTGATTGAGAGCCTCTAATTCTGAATGTTCCTTTTTTATGTGATTGCTTCCTGTAGCTTTTGTATGGCTTCAGTCAATATGATGGAATCACGCATAGAGACAAACTTAGCCATATAGTTGCTGCCACTATACTGTGAGATCGTTGTTACAGCATCCGTTAAAGGCACCCATTGACATTCAAAACCCATTTCCTTTTCCATGTATGTTAAATTTGGCGTATGTATGTCACCCACTACTTTGCATAAGTAAGCACACGATATTTGAAGCTGTTCATAATCATCGCGATATTCTTTGACCATACCGATGGAATCGATAATCTCTATGTTTGCGCCAACCTCTTCAAGGATCTCTCGTTTCAAAGCCTGTGT
>CAYLNI010000040.1:5596-9496 GCA_964384705.1 uncultured Fusibacter sp. | reverse complement strand
TTCTTCCAGACCACCACCAGGCAACTTGTAATAATGCCCCTTTGCAACATACATCAGAGCCACTTCATTTTGGGCATTGAGCAATACCGAACGCGCTGCTTTTCTTTCGACATAAGTGACCTGTTCTTCAGGAACTGGAAATCCTAAATCCTCGTGCTTGATTTCAGTTAAGAGTTTTAGTGGTGGCAATACGAGTGGCTTAAGCACCATCGTCGTCATAGGGTTGCCAATAGCATCTGTCATAGAATCGCCACGATCGACAAAGCCGAATTTTTTATACAGTTTTCTATTTGATTCTCCGGGTTCGAAATCCTCTGTATATGACTGAATCGTGATATCCTTTGAACGATCAAGAAGCTCAAGTGCGCTCTCCATGAGATGCGAACCAATCCCAGAGCCACTGTACATGTCATATATGCCAAACCATGAAATAGCATTGTCTTCTTTCGAACAGGCGATGACACCTAAACAGCTGTTAGATATCATGTCGACAGCTATCAATGCTTCCTTTTGGACGATTTTTGAAACCATGAAATTTGAAAATTCTGGATCGCTCGTCATACTCGTTGCGCTCAGGATGGGTGAACCATGTTTCGCAAGCAATAACCACGATGAAATATCTTGTTCTGTCGCGTATCGTACCAGCATTGAGTGTCCTCCTTATATGTGTAAATCGCGGCGCGGGTAAATAAGAAACGTGCCAATAATCCCCGCTACGGTGATGCCAATAGACAGCATGACAAATTTCAGTTCCAGATGACCCGTTTGTAGGATATCTTGTGCGTTAAAATACTTAAAAGGTGTGACATATTCCAGTGCATCTAAATTTTTACTGAGCCCGATTACTACGTTTATAAAATAGAGCAATATAAGTATAGATGCGGCGATTTTCCCTGAGCTTTTGTAGCGCTTAAGCACACTCGCTAAAAACATGCCGATGCTCATGAATATCATCATTTCAAGAAAAATGGCTATGCCTAAATCAAATAGAAACGCAAAAAATGCAGAATCCAGATCGTAGTTGTACATAGCTAAAATCGTTGCACCGAGTATTGTGGCCAACAAAATCAAACAGTTGATAATAGCGGCAATCAGCTTTGACAAGATGATTTTCTCCCTTGAAACGGGCATCGTCATGAGATATTCCGCCGTTTTGTCGCGTTCTTCTTTGGCGATGATACCGCTTCCCAATAACACGGCAAAGACGCCTGCCATGAGATAAAAGTATAGTGCGACCAAACTCAAATAACCTGTAGTGGTCGTCAGGTTAGCATTGTCCATGGAAAATGCCTTGAGCATCGATTCTGGAAACATCTCCATGATATCCGCCATTTCTGGGTTGTTATAATACGCGGAGAATTCTGAAGTCATCATAAAGATGAGCGCAGCAAAGATGGCGCACCAGATCAACAATGATTTTAGATTGGCTTTAAGTTCCCATTTGATGATGTGCATACAAACCCCCTATAACGAATTGATATCGCGTCTCGTATATAGCACAAATGTCGCAACGATGGCAAGAATGCCAACCAATACACTGATGGATACCATGGGCAAGTTAAGGGTGCCCTTATCCAAAATAACAGCAGGATCGAAGTGATAAAATGGTGAAAAATAGCCTAAAGTTTCTCCTCCGACGATAGCCCTTACCGTATTCAATATGTAGGTGCCAAAAGCTAAACCCAGTGAAAATGACAGCACGCTTCGTATGCGCTTAACCAAGACTGAAATGACCATCCCCACTGTGAGAAAAAACAGTTGAAATAGAACAATCGTCGACAACAATAGGATGAGGTGATCGACATCGTACGGTTTGCCATCTCTAAACAGATCGATGGCCAAAAATGAACCCAACCAAGCAACGGCATTGGTTATCGTGAGTGCCGAAAGTGCCGCACAAAACTTTGCAATCACTATCTGTGGCCTAGATACGGGTTTGGACATCAAGTAATCTGCAGTAAATTCACGTTCTTCGATGGATAATATGGAAAAGCCGTAGTTTGCAGCCTGCACGGCGAGACATAGCTGTAAAAATGTATAGATGAACGCAAAATAGCCCAAAACAGTAGCGAGAGAGAGTGTGCCACTCATACCAAAGGCTTTCAGCAGTTCAGGCGGATAATTTGCAAGCATTTTATCAAGCATCGAAGCGTCGCGACTAAAAGCTGGATAAAAGGCCATAAAAATCACGAGAAGCAAGATGATACTGATTGCCCAAATGATGATAGATTTGGCGTACATCTTAAATTCGTATTTAAAAATATTGCCCATGTCATCACCCACTTTTATTTATAATAATGTATGAAGATTTCTTCAAGTGTTGGTTCCTCAATGAGGACATCCCTTAGATGCTCAGCACCTATGAGCTGTGTCATGCGGTTGATATCACCTTTATAGAAGAATTTCAAATCGTCGCTGCCTTCTTCAATATTGGTGACGCCATCTATGAAAAGGTGCTTGTAATCGCCAGATAAGCCACGTAGGGTCACTTTCTTGTAGTTGTCTTCACGCAGTGACTTGATATCATCGATCTTGATGATACTGCCATCTTTGATGATCGCAACTCGGTTGCAAAGTGCCTGTACTTCTGCAAGTATATGCGATGAGAAAAAGACGGTTGCACCTTTTTTGTTCTCATTTTCAATGATGTCGAAAAACTTCTTTTGCATCAAGGGATCTAAGCCACTCGTAGGTTCATCCAGAACGATCAACTTTGGCGAATGCAATAAACCTTGAACGATGCCCACTTTTTTCTTGTTGCCATAAGAAAGATCTTCTATGCGTTTTTTGAGATCCAGCTCCATGATTTCAGATAGCTCGTGCATTCTGCCTCGACAGTCTTTTTCATAGAAGCCTGCGGTATATTTAAGCAGGTCGACGACGCGCATCTTGTCATAATAAAACACTTCAGATGGCAAATAACCGACTTCACGACGAATTTTGGGACCATCGACGGTACAATCCATGCCAAAGATTTTCGCAGTGCCCCTTGTCGGAAAGATGAGCCCCATCATCGTGCGGATGGTCGTGGATTTACCTGCACCATTTGGCCCGATAAAGCCGAAGATCTCACCTTCCTTTACTTCAAGAGTGACATTTTCGATACCTTTTGCTTTGCCATAATATTTGGTCAAATTTTGCGTTTCAATAATATTCATTTCAATCCTCCTTTATGTTAAGGTCCATAGGATTCATAAATTTTCTATATCTTGAAAGGATCGTTTTAACTTGCATTATGCGGGCATCGTGATTGCCCGATAAAACGATATAAGGGATTTTTCTCATCTTCAGCTCACCAATAATCCTGTGATGATAGCGGTCATGCGGTGCGCCGCTTACAAATACGAGGTCATAACCCCAATCTTTGGCACAAAGTTGTGTTTCTAAACCGATATTGATTCGATTGTGCATTTGCTTGGAATTGATACCCGTTAAGATGGCGCAAGTATCAACAAAGAGATATTTATGCGCATCTTGTATTTTTTGCTCTTGGATCTTCAGTTGCTTCTCAGCAATCAATACGTATTCGGATTCATCGAGCTTTTCTGCCCTCTTGTTTTTCTCTCGATAATACGCTTCATAATCTGGAACATAAACGGTATGGTACGCTTCTGCAAGTGCGATGGTCAGATCCGTTTTTCCCGTCTTCGGCGCACCTAATATGGCGACTGTCGTTATTAGATCTTTGTAGACGACCGGTTCCAAATACGATCTGAGCGAAAAGACATCATTTCTAATATCCGTTCCAGATATTGCTATGGCACTTCTGTCCATATCGACGACGATGTTCTCGCATTTTAGCGCTTGACTCATTCTCTGGCCATAAGATTCACTCGAAAAGAAAGCATCTATTTTTATACCATCAAGCAAAGATAAAATAAATTGCTCGTGCTTTTGTTG
>CAYLNI010000040.1:5307-5560 GCA_964384705.1 uncultured Fusibacter sp. | reverse complement strand
TCAGACCAACCCGAATCAGTCGGTACATTCCAACCCTCAATGATCAACGCTTCTGGATAAAGCTTTCGAAGCCAGTTTGCTCTGACATTAAGGGGAATATCTGTTTGTTTTGGTGCGTCATAGACGATGACCACCATGTGATCAACTTCTTTATAGGCGGCTTCCATCAAGTAGTGATGCCCTTTGTGAAAAGGTGCAAATTTGCCAACTGTAAGCCCAGTTTTCATCTTTTTGATCAATTTGAACCACCCTT
>CAYLNI010000040.1:5011-5273 GCA_964384705.1 uncultured Fusibacter sp. | reverse complement strand
GCCTGATTCATAGTTCGACACGCTTAGGAGTGACAATGACATCTCAGGTCTGCCATCTTTGAACAACCTTTTGCCGCCACCTAAAAAAATGGGAATCACTGAAAGGATATACTCATCGATTAAATCGGCACGCATCAAGCTGTTGACGACCTCAGCACCCCCATCAATGAAGATGTTCTTGCCTGGTTTTGACTTGATTTCAGAGATCAGCGTGGTTAAATCGCCGCCAAAATAAGACACATTTTCATCTGTACCTGTCATT
>CAYLNI010000040.1:0-4994 GCA_964384705.1 uncultured Fusibacter sp. | reverse complement strand
CATCTGTCCCTGTCATTGTGTTGGAAACAACATAACACTTTCTGCCTTTATGCGGAAATTCTATGCCGAATGATAACACTTTTTCGTATGTTTTTCGTCCCATGATGACTGTGTCTACTTGGCGTACAAAGGTTTCATAACCATAGTCCTGACCGGGCATATCAACTAAACTCAGCCAATCAAGCGATCCTTCATCCGTTGCGATATAGCCATCTAAGCTCATCGCAATGTATAATATGACACGACGATTTTCCATATATCCTCCTAATTTAAAGGGTTTAGAGTGTTTGACTCCAGAAATGGTTTAAGGATCTCGTTAGAAATATCCATCGCTTCAGTCCTGTTGACAGCTGGTGCGATGATCATGATGCCGCTTTCATTGTTCCATCCGTTCAATAAAAGGGCAAATTGCGTAAAATCTTCATCAAAGAATAAGTTGCCAAACGCGATAGTTTTGCCTTCTTTGATTTGAGTGACCATAACGCCAGTCTCCTCGCTTGATTTTGATTTCGAACAGATATATACGGCGTCATCAATGATGATATTACCCGAGAATACCGCACCTGAAACGAGGCTTTTTGTATACGTGCCCTGTAGTTTGATCGTCGTAGATGTTTCTCCCTTGCTGTTGCCGAGCTGAATCTTAAGTCCAGGCGACATGATGTTGATTTGAGTTGTGTCTTTTGCAGATAATGCAAAGCCTACAGCGGCTATCAGCAAGACGATAATCAACAATCTATTGAGTTTGATGGCGGCTTTGAAATCGAAATTATTAAAAATATCAATCACTCCATTCAATCATATTTTGAGGAAATTAGATTAATCCTATTTTTTGCAATTTTTATGAATTACCAAATGCCTGGGAACAGTCGATAAGGCACTTTCTTTGTATAGTCGTAATATCCCTTGAATTGTCTTTGTAGCGTCAGATCCTCAAGAAAGGTTCTTGCCAAATAACCCAAAACAATAAAAATACTAGGAAATAGTGCAGGTAAAGAGCCTAGCACGAGTGGTGCTGAAATAGATAGTATCATATACCCCAAATAACCCGGATGTCGTACATAACGATATGGGCCATCTGTGATGACGACGTGATATCTTTCATATTGAATGCGAACCGTTTCCGAGTAAAATTTGTTCGCTTGTTTTGCCCAAAGGGCTATGCTGGCACCAATGAGCAAAAATAGACATGCTATGATCTGAATCAAGTATGGTATGTGTGACCATTCAAATCGCTTGTCGAATCCCACTGTGAGCAACATTGCAATTGGACCTATGATTGATACGAATGGCGCAGTTACAAAATCCCATTTCTTGGTGCCATCAGTACGCATCGATTGTAAGTTATGCAGTTCAGGATGTGTGAATCGTCGACTCAAGATGATATAGATAAGTATAAAACCTACATAAAGCCACGCCATAGGCCACTTAACAGTACCTGCTGCTAAAAAAAGGACCAGACCCGTAATTAGAATGTTTGTAAATTTTATTAGCCACCATTTTTTTGATTGCACTTTATTGCCCCATTCCAATGTAAATTTAAACGCTATTGTCAATTTTGAATCAGCCCACTACCGAAATTTCATAGTGGGCTGATTAGGTTCATAATCATTCTATTAACGTTTCTTTTTTGAATGCATATCCATGGAAACCACTTTTTTATTTCTTTTTCTAGATAAGGATAAACCGCCGAAGCCACTGCTTATAACAGACATATAGAATCCTAAATCGTACCACCATCCAGAGTTGTTGACTTCATAGAGGTTGATATTTTCTTTAAAGAGGCCAAGTACGAGTGAAAATGGGGCAATCCATCCATGCCATATCGCCCAAAAGAAGCCTGCTGGATCATCTGGTGTGCTCGTGCCGTCTCCTGGTACACAGCCGGTCAATGTGATCACGGCAATAATTGCAAGGATACCTAGTAATAGTGCTCTCTTTTTCATCTGTATGCCTCCCCTATAGCTTTTTTCTATACTTATATTATAATGAATTTTATCGCGGTTCTAAAGAGAAACATTTGAAATTAGCGAACTATTTGCAGGAACAGTCAAAATTATTTATCGATTTATGATATAATTTTATAAAATGGGCTAAAACGATTCATTTTAATTGAGGAGAGAACATGCAAAACTATAAAATGGTCATCGGTTATGATGGCAGACGCTATATGGGCTTTACAATGAAAAAGGAAAGCCAAGATAAAAGCATTCAGGGCAAACTTGAAATGATCCTTGAAAAACTGTATGGCGAACCAGTTGAAGTTATCGGTGCCGTCAATACGGATGCTGGGGTACACGCAAAACATCAAGTCGTGAATTTTACCTCAAAAGACGACAGCATGAACGCAAAAGAGCTACATGACTACTTCGAAAAATACCTGACAGATGACATCATCGTCTACACTGTCGAACCGGTTGATGAAAGATTTCACAGCAGATACCTTGCACAGCGTATCACTTATTCGTATAGACTCTGGAAAATGGATGCCCCAAATCGTCCTTTATTTGAAAGACAATATGTCAATGTCATGGCTCAAAAGCTTGATGTGGCTAAAATGAAAGACGCTGCCATCGATTTTATCGGCGAACATAATTTTACTCCTTTCACGACCAATACAAAGGTTAAAAATCCGATCAAGAAAGTCTTTTCTGTCACCATCGCAGAAACCGAGCACGAAATCGTCATCACGATGATTGCGAACGGCTTTTTACTGAATATGGAGCGACTCATCGTCGGCACTTTAATCCAAGCTGGTCTCGGTCAATTGCCAAACAACACAGTAGAACGTGCACTACATTTTCAGAAGTCCGAATACGTTGGTCATAAATCCATGGCAGGCGCATTGTGCCTTGAAGACGTTGCGTATTCATAAAACGCAGAATCAAACACTGATAAAAATGGCCGTCACCTTATCTTTTTCGATAAGGTGACGGCCATTTTTTACGCTTGTTTAAAATATTATGAGATGTAAGATGCCCCTGATCACGATGCCTATAATGGCCGCAATAATAGCTGGTTTTGCGACTTTAGTGACGCGACTGCCAGTTGCCATCAGGACCGCTAAACCAACAGGATCGAGCGGATTGAGTGTGAAGCCCGCAATGCGATTGAGGTCTGTAACGGACATCGCCCCTTCTTTCATCAGATCCAGGATGATTGCCATCATCGCAGTGCCACCAGCGATGAATTTCGTCACGATCGGAAGTACTGCAACAGTTGGTATGCCAATAAGTGTCAAGGCTGGTGACAAGATGACTTCGAGAAAATCGATGACGCCATATCGCTTGAATAGATTGACCATAAAAATGGCGATGATCAATGGCGGAATGGATTTTAGAACGATTGCAAGTCCTGCTTCACCACCTTCAAAGAGCAGCGGCACTATTTTTTTTGTTTTTACCTGCTGTCTAATCGGTTCTGAAGGTTCTGTAGGTTCTGTAGGTTCTATATGCACATGTGATGTTGTTTTGATTGAGGTGTGCCCACCGCTCAGCTTAAATGCGATAAAACTGGCAATGAGACCGCCAATCAATGACGTTACGATGCCGACCGGCACATTGAGACCAACTGCAGCAAGAGGAAAAACGGCATTAGCCTGTGCCATGACCAGAATAGCAGCCAAAGTTGCCGCTATACCTGCATCGCTGATTGACTCGTCATGCTCCATGATTTTTAGTGTTGATACAGGTGCTGCAAAGCTTATGAAGAGGATCTGGATGATGGCGAATACGCCTAGCCCAGGTAATCCAAAAAGGATGAGCAGCGGAGAAAAGCCCTTAGCGACCCAATTGAGAATGTTCTTTTTATCTAGTACATGCATGATAGCCATCATGATGACCATGATTGGCAAAATGATATAAAGTGAAAGCTCGACACCAGTTCTACCGGAATCGAGCATGATGTTCAATAGTTCTTGCATAGTCACCACCAGTTAATCGTCAAAATTTTATTTTGTTTATTCTTCACTAACCTGTTTCAATTTAAGCATGGCTCTTTGCCACATTTCTTGCATCATATCGTAATATTGGTCTTCAATGTCCATATCCAACTTGAATTTGGTTTTCTGATCACCGATTTCTTCGAGGGTATAATTTTCATAACTTGGTGCCCATGCTTTGACTAGATCACTTGTGGTATCAACGACACCATCCGTGATATAACCGAGGTGTCTGATTGAAATATATTTTGGATAATCGCTTTCAACGATTTCACTTACCATGCCTTCTACTTCACCAGATTCATTTAGGGCTAAGAACTGAATCGGGTCACCTTTGTTCCAGCCGCCTTCAAAATAGGAACCTTCCATAAATTCATTTGCCCATAAACGATATGCGTTTACATCGACAATGGATGCCCATACTTTTTCTTTTGAGGCATCGATTTCAATTTCCATATTCATTTTTTTCATAAGCAACTCCTTTGCAAAAACGCAACTATTCTTGAGGAATTAGCGACTCATCAGCATACATAATTTCCCATTGATGGCCATCTAAATCTGCAAAACGGTCATAGTACATCCAACTTTCATCCTGAGAATCGAGATAACGTGTCGCACCATTTTCCAGAGCAATTTTAAGAATTTCATCAACGCGTTCTCTGCTTTCTACGCCAATAGCCAATAGTACTTGAGTTGTAGAACTGTCTGCAATCGGTCTATTTGTAAAAGTGAGGAACATTTCATGTTTGATAAGCATCGCATAGATCATGCCATCATTAAGGATCAAACAGATCGCATCATCATTGCTAAATTGTTCATTGAAGGAAAATCCGAGCTTGGTCCAGAATTCTCTCGATTTTTTTAGATCTTTCACAGGTAAATTGACATAAATCGAATTGATATTCATACATATACCATCCTTTCAACGCTTCATTTTCAATATAAGTGTTCACTACTATATACCCTTAAATGAGAATAAATATCAATCAATTAAAGAACTGATGTTGTATGAGCCAAAATATCGACAAGACGCCTAAACCAACGTATAAAAGTA
>CAYLNI010000039.1:20123-20329 GCA_964384705.1 uncultured Fusibacter sp. | reverse complement strand
AGACGCTGTTGAGAAGAACCCAGAAGGTTGGGCTGCTGATCCTGCTATTACAGTATCAAACGGACCTTTCAAATTATCTGAATACAAAGTTGGCGATAGAATCGTTCTCGTTCCTAACGAAAACTATTGGAAAGCTGGCGATACTAAGTTAACTCAAATCGATGCTATGATGATCGTTGACCAATCAACTGGTTTAACGGCTTATG
>CAYLNI010000039.1:9032-20106 GCA_964384705.1 uncultured Fusibacter sp. | reverse complement strand
CTTAGATGATATGCCAACATCAGAAATTCCTAAACTTATTGCTGAAGATCCTACATTCTCAATCCAACCTTATGTTGGAACTTACTACTACATCTTCAACGTAGGTATCACTGAATAATAAAAAAAAGCACTAAGAATAATAAGATTAAGGCCGTCTCTTCATTGAGACGGTCTTTTTTTCGATGGTTTTCTATTTTATATGGTGCATTTAACCTATTATGCTATTAAATTTGTATGATTTTTTATCAATCATGTGAAAATGGACAAAAAAAAGGGTATTATAGTATGAGGGGGATTTATTAAATGGATAAATCATTAGACATCGATAAAGTGAACGCGATCATGAGTGATATCATCACGACGATTGATAAAAGTAAAAACCAATTGCTCGATATCGTAGAATCCGCCAGAGAAGAGCATGAGGTTTTAAAAAGTGACCTCAATATGATAAAGTTGGATATTGATCGTATCATTGGAGATGTAGACCGGCTCACACTTAAAGACAGGATGGTACGAAATAAGCTTGCAGAAGTTTCTAAGGCATTTAAAACGCACACTGAAGCTGATATAAAAAAAGCCTATGAAAACGCTGCTGAAGTGAAGGTTGAACTGATGACGGCAACAAAAGAAGAACAGATGCTGAAAATCAGACGAAACGCTCTAGAGCTTTCAATGAAGCGCGCGCTCAATAATATTCAAAATGCAGAACATGTCGTACATCAAGTGACGATTGCAGTTACATATCTCAAAGGTGAGATCTTGTCTGCTATTTATGATTTAGGTGCTGATGAAATGGCGGTAGGGGTTAAAATTCTGGAAGCACAAGAGAATGAACGCATGAGAATATCAAGAGATATCCATGACGGACCAGCACAACAAATCGCGTCTATTGTCATGAAGGCAGACTTTTGTGAACGCGTTGCTAGACAAGATGTTGAAAAAGGCTTGATTGAACTTGCGCAGTTGAAAGAGCAAGCAAGAAAGGCTCTGAAAGAAGTCAGAGGAATTATCCATGATCTAAGGCCGATGTCACTCGATGATTTAGGGCTAAATGAAACGATTGATACATTTGTACAAGAATATTCGAAAGAATTTGGCATAAAAACAACGGTTAAGACTGGGAAAATTGTCGTAGAAATTGAACCGATTATTAAAGTAGCGGTCTATCGACTGGTGCAAGAACTTTTAAATAATATTAAAAAGCACGCAAAAGCGTCAAATATTTATATCAATCTTGAGTATGGTTCAAAATACCTGCGTTTGACTGTCATGGATGATGGCATCGGATTCGATGTCAATCAGACACTCGATAAACTTAGGAAAAAACACATTTCATACGGGCTTTTAGGGATTTATGATCGCGTTAAGCAATTAAGTGGCGAGATAACACTACATTCAAAATCAAACGAAGGCACAACGGTTATGATAAAACTACCAGTGAATCGAGAGGTGATACTTAATGACAGAGGGTAAAATAAAAATATTGATTGCCGATGATCACGACTTGATTCGACAGGGTTTAAAGTCGATATTGAATTTTGAGGAAGATTTCATCGTTGCTGGTGAGGCTTCCAACGGTGAGGAAGCGATTTTGTTGATTACCCAATATAAGCCGGACATACTGCTTATGGACATTAATATGCCACTAATGAGCGGCATTGAAGTGCTTAAGAAAATCAAAACATCAGGCTTGGATGTCAAAGTCTTGCTTTTGACTGTTGAAAGTGATAAAAAAACCATCTTAGATGCTATTGAAATTGGTGCGGATGGTTATATTTTAAAAGGTTCAAGCACACAAGAATTGGTTGACGGTATAAGGCGCGTTTATAACGATGAAAATTATATTGATAAATCATTAGTTTCGATGTTGTTCAAGAAAGTGGCCACAAAAAATGTCGAAAATGAAATCATAAAATTATTGAGTAAAAGAGATTTAGAAATACTAAGTTTAATATCAAAAGGATATAGCAATAAGGAGATAGGAGACATGCTATACCTTTCAGAAAAGACGATTAAAAACAATGCAACGCGCATCTTCAAGATCATTGGGGTTACTGATCGCGTGCATGCTACCATCTATGCGATTGAGCATAAAATATCGGAGTATTTATAATTGTTAATGTGCGCGTTTAAGCAAGATGACTGACAATTTCATGATTCAAGGGACCAAAGTCCCTAAAACGAGTGACCAACAGGTCAGTTTTTAGGGTCTTCAGTGACTATGAATCGATGTTTGGGTGTTTTATAATAAGAACATCAAATACTAACAAATACACACAATGAACCAACATAATACACGTGAATTTGTCAGAAAGAAATTTAGGTCGGAGTTAATCACATTATACTAATTTTAAATGGGAGGTAAGTTTATGTTTAGAATGGCAATCAATTGGACAGCGGTTCAACTTAAAGCTCTAAAAAATGAAGAGGGCCAAGGCATGGTAGAGTACGCATTGATTATCGCTTTCATCGCAATCATCGTTATCGCAGGTTTGGTTTTCCTTGGACCAGTCATTAGAGATATGTTCCTTGATATCGGTGGCGAATTACAAAATCCAACAGTTCCAGCAACTACAGCAACAACTACAGGATCATGATGAATATTTGACGTAATATGAGCTCTAATCTTATGGTTAGAGCTTCTTTTTAATTATGAGCAATGACTCTAAGTAAGCTGAGGTGTGACATGAAACTAAATCTCAAAGAGGAAAAAGGACAATCGATGGTTGAATTTGCAATGATACTTCCAGTGTTATTGCTTATTATCATTGGCATCATTGAGTTTGGATTCATGTTTAGTGGCTATTTAGCTTTGTCAAATGCATCGAGAGAAGCTGTTAGAACTGTAAGTTTAGGTGAGACGGACATGGTTGCAATACAAAGAGCAAAAGACGTAGCACTCAATTTAAATCCAGAAAAGATGACGGTATCTATAAGTCCTAGCGCGGCTATACGAGATCGAGGCGATTCAGTTAGGGTTACCATTGTTTATGAATATGATTTTTTAACACCATTTATGGAAGCTTTATTTGGCGGTGATCTACAACTTGAAGCAGAGGCGACAATGCGCGTTGAGTGAACATCATAGTATTGGAGGTGCGTTTATGAAGAGCTGGACTATATTTAAAAATAATGAACACGGTAGTGTGGGCATATTGGTTATGCTTATGATGGTCGTCATATTGGCATCTACAGGTGCTGTTATTGATGTTGGCGTCGTACTCGTAAATAGAACTCAGTTGTCAAACGCATTGGATTATGCCGCTTTAGCTGGTGCTCAAGAACTCCCTGATAATGTTTCAGATGCAAGAGCTGTCGCAACAGACTATTTGATTCAAAATAAAGTCGATCCAAGTGATGTTACGATAACGATCGCACCGGATGGCAAGTCAATTTCAATTGATGGTAACCGTCCAGTTGAATATGCTTTTTTAAGAATCGCTGGTTTGCAAGGCACGACTGTAAATGCGCAGTCAAAAGTCGTTTTAGGCGCTGTGAGTAGTATAAAGGGTGGCCTTAGGCCGTTTGCCATTGAAGATTTCCCATATGCTTACGGTGCGGAAGTCGTACTCAAACAAGGTGCGGGTGATGGCTATCATGGAAACTATGGTGTCGTTGCCCTTGGTGGCAGTGGTTCATCAGTTTATGAATCAAATGCATTATACGGTTATGCTGGCACAGTGACCATCGGAGATGAAATAGATACCGAGCCAGGTAATATGGCAAATGTCTCTAATCAACTTCAAACTTACATCAATGGCATTTCAGACACATTTGAAAACCACACACGTAAGTCTGACAAACTATGGACGGTACCACTTGTCGACTCACTTGAAGAAAATGGACGTGGAACTGTCGTTGTGACAGGCTTTGCACAAGTTTATGTAGAAACAGTTCAGAAAAAAGCTGGAAAAATTGAAATTATGGCACGCTTTATAAAATTTGTCGTGAATGGAGACATAGATACCAGTATAGTAGATCGCGGTACTTACGGCGTAAAACTAGTAAATTAAGGAGCAATTTATGAAAAAATCAAATAAAGGGATCTTTTTAATGGCATTCTTACTCGCTCTATTAGGCGCTGTTGCTTTATTTGTCTATTTGAGATCTTTAGAACCGCCGAAAGTCGTAGAGATTGAGACAACAGGTATTGTTGTTGCACTAACTGATATCACTGCGAGAACGCAAATAACTGCTGAGATGCTTCAGATCGTCCAAGTCCCTGTTCAGGGGTTGATTGGCACACCATACAAGACGACAGAAGATATCGTCGGAAAGTACGCAAAAGAAAATATCTATGTCAATCAAACCATTCATCCTGAAGTCATCATTGACAATATTTCAGATGAGCTAAGCCTGAAAATAACTGGTAATAACCGAGCCGTCACTATCAATGTCAACGAGTTGACCGGTGTAAATGGCCTCGTGAAACCAGGTGATTTTGTCGATATCATTTTATTTTTACCACAGATAACGGAAAACAACCGAATTAGACCAGATATAGCAAAGCTCTTTTTACAAAATGTAGAAGTGCTTGCAATCAACAAAAGAATGACTAGGAACTCTCCGGAAGTGCCCTCGGGTGAAACACCTGAAACACCATCTTATTATGTCACGCTTTCTGTTCCAGTAATGGATGTAGAGATGTTGGTTTTAGCAAAAGATATTGGCTCAATCGAGTTGGCGTTACGACCTCTTGAAGGCGATTATCTATACGTGACCGAAGGCGCAATTTGGCAAGAATTACTGTTAAATGACATGAATCAAATGAAAGATATGGCACCAGAATATGGCGTTATTGGCTCCGAACCAGATCAAGTTGAAGCGGGCGAATACAGTTATGACAGGTATATTTATTACGTTGTGGAGTATGGCGATACTTTAAAGAGTATCAGTTTGAGTTTTTATGGTGATGAAGCACTTTATACTTTGTTGCAACAAGTCAATCGAATCGACGATGTCGACATGATTTTGACGGGTACTGGCATCAAGATCCCTGTTTTAAAAGAGGGGGGTACAACAAATGGCAATTAAAATTATAGTAGCAGACGACGTACAAGAAATGAGAGAAATGATTGAAAAAATGCTTATGACCAGCAGCTTAGATTACGAACTCGTTGGGCTGTGTGAAAATGGTTATGAAGCATTGGAGCTCATGAAGAAGAAACGAGCAGACATCGTTCTGATGGATATCAATATGCCCGTGATGAATGGTCTTGAAGCAACTCAGATGATCGCGGACCAGTTTCCACAAACCAGAGTGATCATGATGAGTGTGCAGCATGAGAGCGAATACCTCAAAAAGGCGATGCTCGCAGGTGCAAAGGCTTATATCATGAAACCAGTCGATATGGACGAGCTCATTGATACGATCACAACGACTTATGATCGCTATCATTATCTGGATGTAGCACCTGCTTCATCAACACCAGATCATAAAGCGCAAATAGTGAGCTTTTTTAGTGCAAAGGGTGGCGTTGGAAAATCCATGCTTGCACTCAATACAAGTTTAATTATCCATGAGAAATTCAATAAAAAGGTACTTCTCATGGACTTGGATCTTCAGTTTGGAGATATTGCACTTATGGTCAATAAGCAAAATGAAATGACCATCAAAGAAATGTTTGATGATAGTCCGATTACGACAATAGAGGATATGAAACCCTACTTATTCAAGTATAAAGAGAATTGCGACATGTTATTTGCACCAAAAGATCCTGAATCTGCTGAGTATATTTCTAAAGACCAAGTGAAGTCTATTCTTGAGATTCTAAAAAAGCATTATGACCTTATTATTATAGATACAGGTGTCAATTATGACGAAGTAACTTTGAATGCACTAGATCTTTCAGATCAAGTGATCATTGTTTCAAACTTGGAAGTCACAGGTCTCAAAAATACTAAGTTGAGTTTGAGAGTGATGCAGTCGCTAAATTATGATAGTTCAAAAGTCAAATTGCTAGTCAACATGGCACAGGACAAATTTGGTGTGACAAAAGCCAATGTTCAGAAGGCATTTACCTTTGAAGTGATCGGGTATATCCCAGAGGATGTCAAGCTGGTAAGAAATTCAATCAACACAGGTGTGCCATTAATTGCTACAAAAAATAGCAGCTTGTTTAAACCGCTTTTAAGTATCTGTCAAGCCATCATTAAGGCCTAGAAAAGCATAGTGGGGTGATTTTGTGTCATTGAAAAAAAGATTGGAAGAAACCACGGTAGATAAAAAAATTGTCAAAGCCGTTGAAAAAGAAAAAGACCCATATGTAGAATTGAAAATGAAAATACAAGCTCAGGTTATTCAGGATCTTGATATTGATTTTAATGAGATCTCTGAACAAAATGAAAGCTTAAAACAGGATCTTCGCGTGATTATCTCTAAAAATATTGAAAAAGAATCGCTCAACATCACACCACCTCAGAAAAAACGGATTCTCGAGGAACTTCTCGATGAGATTATCGGCTTTGGACCTATCACAAGCTTGCTACAAGATAGTTCAGTAACTGAGATCATGGTCAATGGACCCGATCAAGTCTATACAGAGATTAAGGGCAAACTCGTCATGACAAATGTTCATTTTAAGGATGATAACCATGTCATGCATGTCATCAAAAAGATAGTTTCCACGATTGGGCGTCGTATTGATGAGAGTTCACCAATGGTCGATGCCAGACTTCCAAATGGTTCACGTGTAAACGCTATCATACCGCCACTTGCGATAGATGGCCCATCGATAACCATCAGAAAGTTTGCTGAAGATCCATTCGGAATAGAAGATCTCGTGCGGTTTGGCACATTGAATTCTAAAATGGCAGAGTTTTTGAAGGCCTGTGTAGAAGGACGCATGAACGTCGTTGTATCAGGTGGTACAGGTAGTGGTAAAACGACGACATTAAATGTGTTGTCTTCATTTATTCCTGAAGATGAACGTATTGTCACAATAGAAGATGCAGCTGAGCTTCAATTGCCGCAGCCACATGTTGTAAGACTTGAAACGCGTCCACCAAATGTTGAAGGTCGTGGCGAAGTGACAATTAGGGATCTAGTAAAAAACAGTTTGAGGATGCGTCCTGATCGAATCGTCGTAGGTGAGGTACGTTCAGGTGAAGCGTTAGACATGCTTCAAGCGATGAATACAGGCCATGATGGTTCTTTGACCACTGGTCATGCCAACTCTCCTCGAGACATGTTATCACGTCTTGAGACGATGGTTCTGATGTCAGGTATGAATCTTCCAGTAAAAGCGATAAGAGACCAAATTTCTTCTGCTGTTAATATCATCGTGCAACAATCACGCCTCGTCAATGGTAGCCGTAAAATTACGTATATTACGGAAGTTCTTGGCATGGAAGGCGATGTGATCATCCTTCAAGATATTTTTAGATTTGAGCAAAAGGGTGTCGATTCTAAAGGTCAAGTCATCGGAGACTTCCAGTTCACAGGCATTATGCCTGCCTGCCTTAAAGATCTCAAAGAACAGGGTATTCACGTATCAACACAAGTATTCAGTAATATGTAAATCCTAAGGCGTACGAATGTCTACATGAAGTGGGTGGTTATATGATTTATATAGCAACAATTGCATTTTTCTCAAGTTTATTGATTTTATTCTACGGTTTACTTAGTGCATCCAGTCAAAGGGAAAAAGTCCTCGATAAATTGGATGCCTATGATGCCGACAAGATTTTAGAAAATGAGTTTAAGCTCCTTTCAGGTACAAGAAAAGGGCCAATTCAAAAAATCGCTAAATTGCTAGAAAATATGCCTTCAAATACCAGTCGAAAAAAGAAAAATGCAATGATCATCAAACAAGCTGATATGCCAATTACATTTGAAGAACTTTTTGTCATGAAAGTTATGGCTGCTTCAAGTCTTGGTCTCTTAACAGCTGCACTGACAAAAAATCCAGTCATTGTCATCATGGTTGTGCTTTTTATCTGGGTACTCCCGATATTTATCATTAATAGCCGTAAAAAGAAAAAAATAAAGGCTTTTGATGAACAACTCAATGAGGGCTTGATCATGATTTCAAATGCGCTAAAAGCAGGCTATTCATTCTTGCAAGCTTTGGCAGTTGCTGCTGACGAGACACAAAATCCATTTTCTAAGGAGTTCAAAGGGCTACTAAAAGAGCTTAGCTTAGGAATACCTATAGAAGATGGCTTAAGCAATCTTGTTGAACGCGTGCCATCTGAAGATTTAAAATTGATTATTAATGCAATTTTAATCCAAAAAGACGTTGGTGGTAATTTATCTGAAATATTGGAGAACATTGCTGAGACGATAAGGGAGCGACAAAGAATCAAAAATGAAGTCAACACATTGACCGCTCAGGGCAAACTATCGGGTATGATTATCATGGCGATGCCCTTCTTTTTAGCAATAATCATTTATCTATTTAACAACGAATATATATTGACGCTTTTTACGACACTTATAGGTAGAGTATTACTCGTTTTTGCATTGATCAGTCAAGCAATTGGCTGGGTTTTTATCCAAAAAATCATCAAAATCGAGTACTAAAGGAGGGCAAGTATGATCTATATAGTAATAGGCTCATTCTTCATGATGATACTTCTCTTACTCTATGGTGCATTAAGGCTATTTTATGATAAAAAAATGAAAGTAGATGCACGTCTAGAATTTATTGAGAATATTGAAAAACAACAATACCTTGATGAACCACTTTCTTTTGGTGAACGGGTCGTCATACCGATTTTTAACGCAGTAGGCAAGCGGTTCTTAGCCTTGTCGCCTGAATATAGTACTAAGAAAAAACGTGCTGTCTTAGAGCGTGCAGGTTTTTTGAAAAACATCTCATATGAGCGCCTCATTGCCAAGCGGCTTATGACGTCTCTCGTATTGACGTTGATGGTTGGTTTATTTATGGGCCTTCTCGAAGTAAACATTGTGCTTACATTCTTCGTGATGCTTTGGACGTTTATATTTATACAAATCATCTTTAGATTTGGTACCACAGCAGCCATAACAAAACGGAGCACTCAGATGGTACGTGACTTACCTTACACGCTAGACCTTATAACAGTTAGTGTAGAAGCTGGTCTTTCGCTAGATGGTGCAATTGGGCGTATTGTGCACAATATACCAGGCGTTCTTTCAGATGAATTTTCTAAGACACTGAAAGAAATGAGAATGGGTATCGACAAAAAACAAGCACTTAGAAATATGTCGGATCGATGTGACGTCAGAGACTTGTCCATACTCATCAATGCATTGATTCAAGCGGATGAACTAGGGGTAAGTTTAGGTAAAGTTCTTAGAATCGAAGGTGCACAACTTCGCGAGAAAAGACGTCAAGCAGCAAAGGAAAAAGCCATGAAGGCACCAGTAAAAATACTGTTTCCTATGTTATTATTTATTTTTCCAGCAATATTTATTATCATCCTAGGTCCTGCAGTAATCGTAATGATGGAGATGTTCAGGTGATGACACGATGAAGATTATAAAAGTGGATACAATACGGCATGCCAACACATTTTTAAAAAAACTCAGAGGTTATATGTTTCAGAAAAGACCACAGAATTCTGAAATCATGATTTTTGATAATTGTAATAGCGTGCATACATTCAATATGAAATTCAATATAGATATTCTTTTTTTAGACGCGCATAACCGCGTCATAAAAAAGGTTTCTTCTGTGCCTCGAGGTCGATTGATTGCACCTATAAAAGAAGCATCAAGAGTCGTTGAAGCACCAGATGGTCTCTTTGCTAAAATAGAAGAAGATGAAGTGGTTTCGTTTGATGCTCTTTTATTTCCGAAGCGGTCATGATAAACTGAGGGTGGTGCTAGTCACCAATATATTTATTTTCGGAGGGTTAGATGAACAATTGATATCGTACTCGAGTATTTCAAAAAAACAACAACACCAGTGAATGCCGGTGCTGTGGCCGAAGAAACTGGTGTGGATAGAAAAGAAGTCGATAAGATCATGAAGAAGTTGAAAGATGAAGAAGTCATCGTTTCACCAAAAAGATGCTATTGGGAATTCAAAAAATAAAAAAATAAAAAAGGGGTTGTTGCAAATCTATAAGAATAGATGTGCAACAACCCTCTTTTTTAACATCCATTGATTTAAATGGTTCATCAATCTAAATGGTCCATAAATATCAATGGTCCATAAATCTAAATGGTCCATTGATTGTGAATGACGCCAACCAATTTCCATTCTCCTGCAACGCTTTCAAAGACGAGAATTAAGCTCGACCAGTCCATACCCTCATACTGTGTATCAAATCCAGTGAAATGGAATTCCACAAATGATGCTGTTGGGTAAATGGTTGAGATGTTGATGAGTGAGTTACCTGTGCCGATAGTGTTGTTGAGACCTATCATATCAGGATTTACATAATCTTCATCATAGACGAAATTGTCAAGATAATCGGCGAATGTGTAGATAATCGGATCGCCTGAGCCGTCATAAGAACCCCATGTGTAAGTCGTCGGATCAGTTATGAGTGATGCAAATGCTGTTGATGCATAACTCAAATCTACTGATGGATCGACATAACCATAAGGTGTAAAGCGCACACCTTGAGTTGGGTGCACAAAGCTGGAAAATGCACTCATATCCTGATCGGCAAGCGACTCAGCCACATCAAGTGCCGTGCCAAGTAGCGTTGTAGATGCCGATTCGCTAGGTGTAAGTGATTCGATTTCCAGTTTTAGGGCAGCATTTTCAGCTACTGCTGCTTCTTTGTCAAGTTCAAGTGCTTCTATTTGCGCCAACTGTTCAGCAACCTTTGCTTCCAAAGCCACAATAGCTTCTTTATCCGCTGAATCATCAGTCGTTTCTGGACTACAACCAATTAGAAATAGGGCAGTCAACAGAAGCAATAGTATCAAAGTTATTTTTTTATGTCTCATAAAATCACCTCATTATAATTATACCATTATAAAATAAATTTAATAATATATTTAGATGACATTGTACTTGTCACCTGTATGATTTTATGGCATAATGGTAAAAGATTCATGCGAGTTTAACTCAGAGGTAGAGTGTTTCCTTGACGTGGAAAAAGCCGTGGGTTCGAATCCCTCATCTCGCACCAT
>CAYLNI010000039.1:4025-8933 GCA_964384705.1 uncultured Fusibacter sp. | reverse complement strand
ATCCGACTTTCTAAAATATGAAGGTAGATTAAACCGTTTTTTTTGGGTAAACTAATAGTAGACCACATAGATTAGTCAATTAACTAAGGAAATTAAATATTACCTAGGAGAGGTGTATAGCCGCATGAGAAAAGAAGATTATACAAATCATGTTCAATTTGGCGAGTTAGGTCTTATTGTCATGGACAATTGTGAAGCAATTGGAAAATGTATCGATGATCATTTGCTTGAAGTCAGACGAACATCACTTGAAGAGGATGTCTACTTGCCTGAGACTTTTATTATTAAGAAAAAAGAAGTGCGATTTTCCAACGGCGAAGGTAAAATTTTCTTAGAAGAATCTGTTAGAGGCAAAGATGTCTACCTCATTACGGATATAGGCAATTACAATTTGTCTTATACGATGTTTGGTTATGAAAATAAAAAAAGCCCCGACGATCACCTCCAGGACGTTAAACGTGTATTGTCTGCTATGGCAGGAAAGGCAAGACGCATCACGCTATTGATGCCACTATTATACGCTTCGAGACAACATAGCCGTAAAGGCAGAGAATCACTGGATTGCGCCATGGCGCTTCAAGAATTGGAAAAACTAGGCGTAACAGATATTTTGACATTTGATGCCCACGATCCTACGATACAAAATGCGGTGCCACTCATTTCTTTTGAAAATCTTTATCCGACGCTGGACATCGTAAAGCGCTTTATTTCGGATGAAAAAGAACTATTCAAAGACCCATCCAAAATGTTGATTATCAGCCCTGATACAGGTGCCATGGATAGAGCGGTTTACTACTCAGGTGTACTTGGTTTTGATATCGGTTTATTCTATAAGAGACGTGATCATAGTATCATCGTAAAAGGCAAAAATCCGATTATACAACACGAGTATATCGGCAAGGATGTCAAGGATTGCAACATACTCATCGTTGACGATATGATTGCTTCTGGTGAATCCGTTTTCGACATCGTTCTGGAACTTAAAAAGCGAGACTGCAAAAAGATTTTTGTCGCAACGACTTTTGCGCTCTTTACTGAGGGTATTGAAAAGTTCAACAGTTTTTATGACAGAGGGCTCATCGATGGCATCTTCACGACGAACTTATCCTATGTTCCAGAAGCTGCAAGACAAGCACCTTGGTTTGCAGAAGTGGATATGTCTGAGTTTATTGCAAGAATCATCAATCGCTTAAACTACGATTTGTCCATCAGTGATCTAATCGACACCAATAAGACGATCAGAGATTTGATGAAGCTGACTCAGAAGGTTGATAAATAATAAATATAAAAATAAATAATGGCGACACTTGTGTTCACGCACAGGTGTCGCCATTTTACACTATCATTTCAGCTTCTTATGAATTCAACTCAATATAACTCGATAATACAAGTTGTCGCATCATCTTTTATCGACCCACTTTGTGTAAAAAGTGCATGAATGTCGTTGGCAGAGTGAATCTCTCGTATAGAATCATATAAGCGATCAAGCGCCTGATCTAACGTCATATCACAATTATCAAATAAACCATCTGTGAAGGTAATCAGCTTATATATTGAATCCAGTGACAATGTCTCGACTCTAAAGACCTCGTTATCTATAATCCCTAGGAGCAAATTGTTGGAAGAGAGATAGTTAATACTTAAGTCTTTATGTTGCAAAATGAGATTCGGGTGTCCAGCGTTGATATATTTGAGTTTATTAGCTTCAATATCGATCTCTATAAAAATACCTGTAACATATTGTGCAAAATCGTTATCTTCTTGATTGATGTGGCAGAGCATTTTATTGATTTCGCGAACGGTTTCTTCGAGTTTCAAATAGGCGATGTGATCATCAAACATTTGAGCAACCGTTAAAGCGACAAGGGCTGAAGATACACCATGTCCCATGACATCCAAGATGACATAGAAGTACTTGTTGGGTGCCGTTTGTTTGAAATAGATAAAGTCACCACCGATTTCGTTGAAATCCGTTATAAAATAATCAAATGACAAGTTTTCATCTTTGTGTCTTGCCGGTAGGAAAGTGCTTAACACTTTTTTTGCGACTTTGATTTCCTTAGACACTTCAGCTAATAGCATTTTTTCACGTGTGATATTTCGCCCGATTTTGAGGTATTTTTCGATGGAACCATGCGCATTGAAGATGGGTGTGATTGTCGCTTCTTCATAAAATAGTTGTTCCGTCTTGCTCTTATTGATGAATACCCCTTCCCAGACTTTACCCTGTGTGATGGTATCCCATAATTGCGTATAAAATGACTCTGGATAATAATCTGTCTTTATTACGCGAGGCGAGTTTTCAATGAGTTCTTCTTTTTTATATTCCGTCAATTTTACAAAATAGGGATTGGCATATTGAATATTGCCTTTCTTATCAGTAATAACGATGGAGTTTTGAGCACTATTAAAGAGATTGTCCAAAAGCGTATTCTCGTTAGTTAGCAACTCGAGCTTGATATACTCTTTGATCGTGGCTTCAAGTTCACTGAAGAAGTACCCTTTTCTCAAAAGGTGATGAATTCCATGATCGTGTAGCAAGGCATAGCTCTCCGGTTCATTTGGGACGTCAAGGATGATGATGTTGGTGTATGATTCACGAATTTTTTGAAGGGTATTTTGCTCAAAATCGAGTTTGTCATATGCCATTATAAGTAGGTTATAGATGAAGTTTGGTTTCTCAAACGTATTTGAAATATTTGTAATTGGTTCGCATACATCTGTAAATGCTTCGATAATACCCAAAATAGGGGCGTATTTGTCTGGTGATGCTACGATGTCAATATAGAGTGAAAATCGCCTGAACATGCTGTCCTCCTTGGATTCGAACCAGTGCTTTAATTATTTTTTGATGTTTTTATTATTGCTCGTTTTTGCCTGTTTTTTCTGAAGTGTCTTTTTCTTCATAATGGAATAACCAAAAGTACCTAATTGCTCGCCAAGGGCATAGTAGGCACCATGGGCATAGCTAATCGGTTCTGCTAGATCCAATCGAAATTTTCCCGTTTCGTCGATGAGCGTACCATCAACGGTGACACCTAATACTTTTGCCAAAAACATGTCATGTGAACCGAGTTCGATAATCTGAGTGACTTGGCATTCGATGCTTACTGGGGACTCTTCAATCATCGGCGCGTTGATAAAAGTGCTTGGAGAGGGTGTAAGACCTAGTGTTTCGAACTTGTTAAAATCCCTACCCGATTTGACCCCGCAAAAATCGGTTGCCTTCACAAGATTTTTTGTGGTCAAATTGATGACGAATTCGCCTGAATCTTTAATAAGCCCATAAGAATGTCTCTCTTTTCTAATAGATATATAGGTCATGGCAGGATCGGTACAAACAGTACCAGTCCATGCAATTGTGATGATATTGGGTGCTTCCATTGTGCCACAAGAGACCATGACAGCTGGTACGGGATAAACCATAGTTCCTGGTTTCCAAAGTTGTTTGCTCATGATACCCCCATTTTACGTATTTGTCTGTTAAATTATACCAAGAATTGGCTTTTATTAAAAGTTAATATTGCAGGTTGGCGCGAATAGGTTTAAAATATTGGTATATGGATGCATTACTGGCAGTTTGGTAATGCACGAAGGAGTTATAATATGAGTGGAGTCGTTCTAAACGCATAACTTAAGATGAGCATTTTTGAAAGCCAATAGCTTTTGGAGGTTTATTTGTCGTTCAAAAATACTCGAGTTTGGTTTGGAACACTGATATTATAAAAATTGCGGAACACATGCCTGACTTTGCATAACGAATGCAATGGCGGTTGAACGAGTGAGCGATAGACAGTGGGTCTATTGCTTTTTTTGTTTTTTGATGTTGTTGGCTATTGGAAATATGCGATTTCCTAAGTCTTTTTATACTGAAACAGATGCGACGAATCAAACTCTGACACTAAAGACAAAAGTTTTTATGACAAGGAGAAAGAATATGGCAATAACAATGGAAATGAACAACGTCGTACGCGCATCAATCAAAATGCTGGATTTTGACGAAATAATCATGCAACTTAGAGGATACGCGGTTTCTGAAATCGTTAAAGAAAAAATGGAACAACTGGATATTTACACAGACTACTATTTAATCAAAAGACATCTCGAGGAAACGAGCGAAGCGCGTAAGATCATAGATAGCGCAAATAGTGTGCCGTTGCACAGCTTAATGGGCATTCAAAACTTACTCGACAAGCTGCCAAGACATGAGATTTTGAGACCAGTGGAACTCGAACAATTCTCAAATTTCATCAAAGACACGGCGAAGTTAAAGCGATTTATGTTAGACAGAGTGTCACTTGCTCCTAAGGTCTCTGGGTATGCCATGAGTATTGAACCGCTTGATGCGCTTCATGAAGAACTGAACCGATGTATCGTATCCGGTAGAGTTGATGACAATGCCAGTGTCAGTTTGGCAAAGCTACGGAGAAAAATTGATCTTGTAGAAGATAAAATAAAAGCCAAGCTTCAAGACTATCTTATGGGTAACCAATATGGCGGTATGTTGACGGATGCAATCATCAGCCAAAGAGACGGACGTTACGTCATCCCCGTCAAAAGTGAGCACAAACGAAGCATTGACGGCATGGTGCTTGACCGATCCAGAAGTGGTGGCACTGTATTTGTGGAACCAGCTGCAGTAAGAAAGCTGTCAGATGAACTGTCTCAGCTTAAAATCGATGCAGACAATGAAATCTATCGCATACTCAGTGATCTTACAAACCGAGTGGCTATGGACTATGCTGCGCTACACCTCAATTATGAAGTGATGATTACTTATGACTTTCTATTTGCAAAAGCAAAGCTCTCGAGAAAATTTGACGCTCGGGCGGCAGAAGTGTCTTTGGACAACCAGCTGAAAATCGTGGATGGTCGACACCCACTATTAGGTGTTGATGCCGTGCCAAT
>CAYLNI010000039.1:353-3985 GCA_964384705.1 uncultured Fusibacter sp. | reverse complement strand
TTACTGGACCTAACACAGGTGGTAAGACTGTAACGATGAAGACCGTTGGTCTATTTTGCCTTATGACGCAAGCGGGCCTTCATGTGCCGTGTGAGACAGGGACGACTCTACCGATCTTTGAAAAAGTATTGTGCGATATCGGCGATGGACAAAATGTCCAACAAAATCTCAGTACGTTTTCTGCGCATATTGGCAACATTATCCGAATTATTGAAGCAGCTAATGCCAAATCGTTGATAATTCTCGACGAAATTGGGGCGGGCACTGATCCTAGTGAAGGAACAGGGATCGGTATTGCCGTACTTGAAACGTTGAACGAAAAAAAAGCCTTTATATTGACGTCAACGCATTACAACGAAATCAAAGTGTTTGCTAAAGAGCATCCAGATTTTGTGAACGGCTGTATGGCGTTTGATTTGAAGTCCCTTAAGCCGCTGTATCGCCTTGAAATTGGAAAAGCGGGTGAGAGTAATGCGCTCCATATTGCCCTCCGTATTGGGATGCCTCAAGCACTCATTTCAAGGGCACACGAAATTGCCTATAAGGAAAAGAAAACATTTGAAGCGTTTAGTGAACACTATGAACAAGCGCTTGGAACGTCACCAACTGAAAGTGAGAAAAGTAAAGTCATTGAAGATAAAGATGTATTTGAAAGGCCATCCCTATTTACGCCAAAAAAAGTTTCCGAATTTAAGCTGGGGGATAACGTTTACGTCTCTACGATGAAGCGCAACGGGATCGTCTGTGAAACAGAGAACGGAAGAGGCGAGGTTGGTGTGCTTGTTCTAGGCAAGAAAATCATGGTCAATCATAAACGCCTTTCACCTTATATTGACAGTAAAGACCTTTACCCCGAGGATTATGACTTCGATATCGTCTTCGAGTCAAAAATTGACAGAAAAAAAGACAAACTTATTGTAAAAGGAAAAGGAAAAGGTGTAATCATAGAAAAAAAGGGTAATGTTTAGTTAAGGGGTACTAAAACATTAAAGGAGGTTTGCTTATGAAAATCGCTATCCAAACGGGGTTGGAAGAACTCGCTGAAGAATTGAAAGCAAAAGGTTACGAAGTTGTGCCATTCAGATCGAGCGGACAAAATGTTAGAATTAGTATTTTAAATGATATCGATGCCGAATATGAAGAAATAGACCCAGTTACATTTATGGGTGAACCCGATGAAGAAATGGTACTACTCGACGCTTCAAAGCTGAGCAAAAACGAAATTCTCGTTTTTGTCGATAAGTACATGAAAAACTAAAATAGGCTGCATCTGAAATTCTTCAGTTGAAAAAAGCCTGTGACTGTATTATAATACTAGCATTAGGAATATTTCAGCTATGAAGAGAAGTAGTAGGATGCGCGATGATAGTAGAGAGCCATTGTTTGGTGAAAAATGGTACGTCAAGTGTTTGAACTCGTCTTGGAGCTGCTCTTGTGAATGTTTATCATTAGCATGGGCCGGTTTGCGCCGTTAAAGCATCGAGTGGATTGCACATGTGCAATCAAATAGAGTGGTATCGCGGGTCCTTCGTCTCTAACGAAGGGCCCTTATTATTTTTTGAAAGGGGAATGGCTATGCAAGAATACAAACACAAAGAGATTGAGAAAAAGTGGCAGGATATCTGGGACGAAAAACAGAGCTTTAAAGCGTACAACGATTATACGAAACCAAAATACTACCCTTTAGTGGAATTCCCATATCCATCCGGACAAGGCTTACATGTTGGACATCCTAGACCTTACACTGCTCTAGATATAGTTGCTAGAAAGCGTAGAATGGAAGGCTATAATGTCCTTTATACAATGGGTTGGGACGCATTTGGTCTGCCAACTGAGAATTATGCCATCAAAAATCACATTCACCCACATAAAGTCACTGAAGATAACGTCGCTAGATTTAAGGCGCAACTTAAAAGTTTGGGTCTGTCATTTGACTGGTCGAGAGAGATCAACACCACAGATCCAAGCTATTACAAATGGACACAATGGATTTTTCTTAAATTGTTCGAAAATGGCCTTGCCTATAAAAAGGAAATGGACATCAACTGGTGTACGTCTTGTAAAGTTGGTCTTGCCAACGAAGAAGTCGTCGGTGGTGTGTGCGAACGTTGTGGTGGTGCTGTTGTCAAAAAGGCAAAATCACAGTGGATGCTTAAAATTACGGAATATGCCGATCGTTTGATCGATGATCTCGACGATCTAGATTATATTGAACGCGTTAAAAGCCAACAGAAGAACTGGATTGGCAAATCAGTCGGTATGGAGGTTGACTTCCAAACGACGGCGGGCGATGCCCTTAAGGTCTACACGACACGCCCTGACACGATTTATGGCGCGACATATATGGTCATCAGTCCTGAACATCCGATGATCGACGCGCGCAAGGACGTTATTGAAAATTATAATGAGTTGCTTCAGTACAGAAACGACGCAAAACTTAAATCGGACTTTGAAAGAACTGAAATGAACAAAGACAAAACGGGTGTTGAGATTAAGGGCATACAAGCTAAGAATCCTGCATCTGAAGAACTGATAAAAATATTCGTTTCCGATTATGTGCTTATGACTTACGGTACAGGCGCAATCATGGCTGTTCCAGGTCACGACTCAAGAGACTGGGAGTTTGCAAAAGCGTTTAATTTGCCAATCTTAGAAGTCGTCTCTGGTGGCAATGTTGAAGAAGGCGCTTACACAGACAACGAGAATGGCATCCTTGTCAATTCTCCAGTCATCAATGGCCTTAAAGTGCCTGAAGCGAAAGAGGCGATTGCCAAATTCTTGGAAGGCAAGGGCATTGGAACGAGCAAAGTCAACTTTAAGCTTCGCGACTGGGTATTTTCAAGACAAAGATATTGGGGCGAACCTATACCGCTTGTTAGTTGCCCGGATTGTGGTTGGGTAGCACTTCCGGAATCAGAGCTTCCATTAACATTACCAGATGTTGAGAGCTACGAGCCGACGGATACTGGTGAATCACCGCTTTCTACGATGACTGACTGGATTGAAACCACTTGTCCAAAATGTGGCGGTCACGCGCATCGCGAAACGGACACAATGCCACAATGGGCGGGTTCAAGCTGGTATTTCTTAAGATATTGCGACCCAGATAACGACAAAGAATTTGCAAGTATGGATGCCCTAAACTATTGGATGCCAGTAGACTGGTACAATGGCGGTATGGAGCATACGACGCTTCACCTTCTTTACTCAAGATTCTGGCACAAATTCTTGTTCGATATCGGCGTGGTCAACACAAAAGAGCCTTATAGCAAACGCACATCACACGGTATGATCATGGGCGAAAACAATGAAAAGATGTCCAAATCAAGAGGCAATGTCGTCAATCCTGATGATATCATAACTGAATCAGGCGCGGATACTTTGAGACTCTACGAGATGTTCATCGGTGATTTTGAGAAGAGCGTACCTTGGTCGGACAACAGCGTCAAAGGATGCAGAAGGTTCCTTGACCGCATCTGGAATCAGGCAGATTCCGTTGTAGAAGGCGATGCGTTCTCTCCAGAGCTTGAAGTGATCATGAACAAGACGATCAAGAAAGTTTCTGAAGATTATGAGACGTTAAAATTCAACACGGCGATAGCTGCAATGATGAGTCTTATCAACGATTTCAG
>CAYLNI010000039.1:0-320 GCA_964384705.1 uncultured Fusibacter sp. | reverse complement strand
AATATAAAACGCTTCTTCTGCTTTTAAATCCAGTAGCACCACACGTTTCGGAAGAACTTTGGTCAATTATGGGCTTCGGCGGAATGATCACTGAACAAACTTGGCCTAAATACGATCCAAACAAAGTCGTAGACGATGTGATCGAACTTGCTGTTCAAGTCAATGGCAAAGTGAGAGGCTTAATTTCACTCCCAATCGATGCAACTGTCGAAGTCGCGAAAGAACTTGCCATGGCAGACGAGAAAATCAAAATGTTCCTAGAAGGTAAAACAATTGTAAAAGAAATAACTGTTCCTTTAAAAGAAGATTTAACAGTTGAA
>CAYLNI010000038.1:12424-20755 GCA_964384705.1 uncultured Fusibacter sp. | reverse complement strand
AAGTGTAATATTTGTCTTTTCAAACAGATTGAATTTCTCAAAATATTCATACATTTTATCTACACCAATTTTTTGTCCTATTTCGATAAAAGCAGGATTACAAGAATTTACAAATGCTTGTACAAATGTTTGGTGTCCATGACCTTCTGGATAACTGACACATTTTTGCATTTTTCCATTAACCATTTTAAATCCTTCACAAAAAAATGTCGTGTCCATATTTATGAGATTTTCTTCAAGAGCTATAGCAGATATAATCGCCTTAAATGTTGATCCTGGTTCATAGGTGTCACTGATAATCTTGTTTTTCCACATATCATACCGATATGCCATTTTTTCATCTTCAGTTAGCGTATTCCATGTTGTTTCATCCATATTAACATTGTATAATCTCGGATTATTGAGATCATAATCGGGCTTTGAAGACATGGCAATCACTTCGCCTGTCTTGGGATCCATGACAATAGCCGCGACGGATTTCGCATTATGCTGTGAAAATGCGGCCTCAAGCCTTTCCTCCACAAAGAACTGGATGCTATTGTCGAGTGTCAACATCAACGACTCTCCATTAACTGGCGCTTCTAGGTTATCCTCTCCATAGGCAAGCTGTCTGCCATAAACATCTGTAGTTACATGATACAGCCCCGCTTTACCATTTAAACTCTTGTTAAAATATAACTCAAGTCCAAATAAACCCTCCCCATCTGAACTGACAAACCCAATAATATGCGATGCCAAAGAATTGTATGGATATAACCTCTTTGTGTCTTCTGACGTCGCTATACCACGAATGCCTTTTCCCCTTACTAACTCCGCTTCACTCTTTGAAAGGTTGCTGGCAATTTTAACATCTTTTGCCTTTGTCGTCAGGAGTTTATCAATAATAGGCTTTGGATCGCTTTCAAGTATATCTGCAATCAATTGTGCTGTTTCTGCAGTTTTCTTTATTTCTTCTTTGCTTCGTCAAGCTTTTGAGCCATTTCCCATATCGAATAAGTCTTTACACTAAAGGCGAGTTTGTCACCGTTTCTATCGACTATCGTGCCGCGTTCTGCAGGAATAACGATGTTCTTGTCTTGTTGCGCTTTTGCCTGTATGGTGAGTTCATCACTCCAAAACACTTGAATGTATACGAGTCTCCCAACTAACGCCAACATTATTAGAGAAAGTAAGATATAAAAGACGAAAATCCTCTTCCTGAATTTGCCCATAATTGCGCCTCCAAATTATCACTATTTCTATTATAACTTAAGGAAAAAAATTATCAATTTTTAAATATGGAAATTGCATAATTACCCAATAAGTTACAAAATCATGTATAACACAACAACAATGGCTGATTTACGCTGTTTACATGTGATAAATATCATAAAATTGGAATTATGCAATTTCCTCAGTGAAAGTCATAAAACGAACAAAAGCCCTAGGCAATTTCTAAATGGCTAGGGCTAGAGTTTAATGTTTTTTATATAGTCAAATCCGTTTGGGAAATTTTGAAATTTCCTTAGTTTTTTGCATTAAAAAGTGCCGTAACGAGTTCTTCGAGTACAGGTCTATTTGATACACCTGAATCCGCTTTTGCTTGCGTCATGCTTTCAGTTACTGGTTTCGCCAATGCAAAGTGATAATTTGAATCGATATACACGATTTGTTCGTTTGATGGGTACTGCATATTCAATGACTCGATTGCGATTTGTTCTATATTTTTAAGTTCTGTTTGATTTTCTATATTCGCGCTCAATTCTTCAATTTGAGCATTTAATGATTTGATTTCAGCTTTTAAATTAAAGATCTCGTATTTCGCCTCATTTACGAGAGAACTCTTGTAGACATATGTACTGAACAAAGCAGCGACGACTAATACGATGGCAACTGAATAGAGCATATTCATAAAGTTATGAAAAGCAACTTTTTTAGCATTCTCTTTTTCAAGTCTCTTTTTTCTAATGCTTACTATTTTAGCCGATTGCGATTCATTGAACGCATCGATTTCGTAATCCCGCATTTCAACCTGAGCTGTCATGTTTACCCCCGCATTGAAAACTTTATTTTTTTTCTGCCACCCTTAATTTAGCACTTCTAGCTCTTGGATTCATTTCTACTTCCTCGTCCGAAGGAAGTATTGGTTTTTTTGAGATGATTTTCACTTTTGGTTTGCCCCCGCAAATACAAACAGGAAATTCAGGTGGACAAGTACAGCCTTGAGCTAGATTTTTATAAGCGGTCTTTACGATGCGATCTTCAAGTGAATGAAATGTGATAATCGCGATCCTGCCGCCTTTGTTTAATCGTTTGACGGTTGCTTCTATGGTTTGTTCGATAATCTTCAGTTCGTTGTTGACTTCGATTCTTATGGCTTGAAACGTGCGTTTCGCAGGATGTGGACCATCTTTTCTAGCTGCTGCCGGTATGGCTTTTTTGATGACCTCCACCAGTTCAAATGTCGTTTCAATAGGTTTTTCAGTTCTCGCTTCAATGATAAACTTAGCGATTCTATTTGCCCAATTTTCTTCACCATACTCATTGATGATCGATGTCAACTTGCGTTCACTATATGTGTTGACGATATCATAAGCAGTAAATGTGTCGCTTTGGTTCATTCTCATGTCGAGTTTTCCGTCATTCATGTAAGAAAACCCTCTCTCTGCTTCGTCGAGTTGAAATGACGAAACGCCAAGGTCCAAAAGCAAACCGTCTATTTTCTTAATGCCCAGTTCATCTAAAACCGTTTCAATCTCTGAAAAATTCCTATGAACTGGAACAAATTTATCTTCAAATATCTTAAGGCGTTCTGTAGCCGCTTTGAGCGCATCTGTATCTTGATCGATGCCGATGAGTTTGCCATTTTCAAGAAGTTGTAAAATCTTGAATGAGTGGCCACCACCACCTAAAGTGCCATCTACATAGATGCCGTTTGGCTTTATATTCAATCCATCTATACATTCTTTTAATAATACACTTACATGATTAAAGCTCATAATCGCTCCTTTTAGAACCTAATGCCCAAGGCTTCCATATCTTCTGCAAGATCGTCCATATTTGCCGTCATGAAGTCATTGTATGATTCCCACGATGTGGCATCCCAAATCTCAATTCTTGAGCCTGCCCCATTAACATAAACCTCTTTGTCAATATTAGCGTGTGTTCTAAGTGTTTGTGGAATAAGAATCCGTCCTTGCTTATCAAGTTCACATTCAGTCGCACCAGCAAAAAACGATCTGGCAAAAGCACGTGCGTTCTTGTTTGAAAGCGGGAGTTCCTTGAGCTTTTCTTCAAAGTTTGCCCATTCTTCCATAGAGAATACAAATAAACAATGGTCTAACCCCTTTGTTATGTAAAAGGTTTCTCCGAGCTTCTCCCTGAACTTAGATGGGATGCTCATCCTGTTTTTTGCATCGACTGTGTGCTTATATTCTCCGGTAAACATTTCCCACTCACCTAAATTTTATTTTGGAAGTATGGTCTTTCTACCCACTTTATAACACTTTGTACCACTTTCTATTCTGATTTTAATATTTTTTTGTCTTAATTGCAATAAAAAAAGCGACTTTATCATAAATAAAGTCGCTAATTTCAATAAGTTAGTGCTGTAGACCTATGCTATTTTGGTTGGATTTCCCACAATTTCTTTTTGCGTACGTAATAGATGAAAACTGCACCTACAACTATGAGTAATAAACTGAATAATTGTGCCACTCTAAATGGTCCAAACATCAAACTATCTGTTCGCATGCCCTCGATAAAAAACCTACCCACTGAATAGAGCATCATATACTTAACCAAGTGCTCACCATAAAATTTGCGTTTTTGGAACGTGACGACCAAAAATATAAAGACCAATACATTCCAAATAGATTCGTATAGGAATGTTGGATGGACTTTTACGCCATCTACCATGATGCCCCATGGCAAATCCGTTGGACCACCATGTGCCTCCTGATTGACGAAGTTACCCCATCTTCCAATTGCTTGGCCCAATATCAGCGGCATGGAGGCCATATCGGCCAAATCGCCAAAATTGAGTTTTTTATAACGACAAACGATAAAACCGCCAAGCAAACCGCCGATCACACCACCGTGTATCGCAAGGCCACCATCTCTAAATGCAAGTATTTTGTCCGGATTTGCAGAATAAAAATCCCATTCGAAAGCTACGTAATAAAGTCTAGCGAAAACGATGGCCAATGGTAAAGCCACTAAGACGATATCCAAAATATCGTTTTCTTTATATCCATATTTTTTTCCGACCTTCATCAGAATAACTGATCCAATCAACATGGCGGATGCAATGATAATCCCATACCATGCAATTTGTAGTCCAAATATTTCAAACGCAAAACGGTCCATAAAATTCTCCTTTATTTAATTGCTTTGTGTGCTGCTGAGAGTGTGTGATTATCCAAAATATAAAAAGACTGGATCGCTTCATGGACGTCTTTTAACGTCACATTTTTATAGGCTTCCATCTGTTTAAAAAGATCATTGCCTCTCATGACTGACTGCGTGTAGTTTCCCGCTATTGATTGAAGTGAGTTGAAAGAAGCGACCGTTCTACCTAAAATTTTACGCTTCATACGAACAAAATCTTCAGCATCAAAACCCTTCTGGATATGGGTTTCAATCTCTTTTAATATCAATTCATAAAGTGCATCAATATGATCTGTTTCATTGCCAACGAGCGACATGGCATAACCTTCACCAGCTTGCGTATCAAAGTCAAATCCGTCTGTTATCAAACCAGATTCGATACTCTGCATAAAGAAGCGGCTACTTCTCCCAAACATCAAATCATTTGCAATTTTCAATGCGGCAAGTTTATTTTCTTTGTTCTCTATAAAATGCTTGTGATTTCCCTTGAAACCAACGAGCATCATACCTTTTCCAATATTTTTTACAATGTCTTTTCTCTTATAACAGATGCTTTCAGGCTCATTTGGCAAAATTAGTTTTGGTCGATTGGTATTGCTTTTGTATTGTGTGCTAAATAATCGATCCAAACCATCTATGGTACGATCCACATCAATGTCTCCATAAAGGAACAGATGCATGTTACCCGGGGTATAAAAATGGTCGTAACACTGCAAGATCTTATCTTTAGTGATTTCTCGAATCGATTCAACAGTCCCCGCAATTTCAGAACGTATCGGATGTTCGTGATAAAGCCCTCTATAAAGGTTGTTGCTTAATTCCCAAGAGGGTTCATCCATGTACATACGTATTTCTTGATCGATGACTTCAATTTCCTTATTGACTGACGCTTCAGAAATATCTGTGTTTTGGACAAGATCCACTAGTAATTTTAAGCCTTCATCAAAATTGTCTATGCTGTCAAAATGATAGACCGTTGATGTTGTACTCGTATAGGCGTTTAAGTTTGCACCCAATGCTTCAAATCGTTCAAAACTACTCTTCTCGTTGTCTTCAAAAATCTGATGCTCTAAAAAATGTGCCGTGCCTTGTGGCATATGAAACTTGGTATCTCCGAGAGTATAATCCGTATAAATGCCACCATATTGCGTAGCAAAAAAAGCATATTTTTTTGCGAAATATTTTTTTGGCATGATGTGGACGCTTAAGCCACATTCCAGCTTGTAAGTGTGCACGGTCTCTCCGATATAGGAAGTCGTTTGAATGTCATTTTTATGCATCTTTGGCCTCCTTTGTCAATCGCGCCACAGTATCGAGACGCATCTCTACAAGGGCTTCTTTTATGCTCTCTTTTGTCACTTTATTGATGCGCTCAATAAAGGCATCCACGTCGATGACGCTTTCAGAAATAAGTAGATTGTAATAATAGTTAATATAAGAATTGGGATAATCTGAGATCGATTGGATATTGGATATAAGCGTCTTCTTTGCAATTTCTAGTTCATCATCAGATATATTTCCTGCCCTAACATCTTCAATTTGTTCGATCACTAAGCGCTCTGTACGTTCAAAGTTTTCGAAATCAACACCTGCATAGACGAGCATGATCGATTTGTATTTTTCAAGTCGCGAATAAATGGTATAGCATAAACCTTCGCGTTCTCTAATAATTTTAAAAAACCTGGAACTTCCTCCCCCGCCTAGAATCACGCTCGCAACTTGTATTGAGCTATATAGCGGTGATTCATACGGGACATTCATGCGATAACCCATGACCATTTTACCTTGTGTCAAATCATGTGGTTCTTCTACATGAGTTACTGCTTCTGGTATGACATAAATGTTTTCTCTACTTAATTTAACGATTGAACCTCTATCAAACTTCAAAGAGGTCTTGATCGTGTCCATCATTACCGGTTCATCAAAATTTCCAATAATACATATATCAATTTCTGAATCTTTCCAAATATGCTTCATATGCTCATAAAGTGCAATGGGTGTAATTTCTTGTATCGCTTCAATCGTACCAAATTCATGGATACGGTAAATTTCATCTTTACACATCATTTCGATGCAAGTACTGACAACCCAGCCTTCTTTGTTGTCTCTTCTCAGTTCAACTTCTGAGATAAGGCCATCTTTCTCACGCCTTACTATCTCTGGATCAAATCCCCCATCGATGAGACGGGGATTATTAAACATGTCGTTTAAAATTTCAAGAACGCCTTTGTACAGCGTTGAATCGCCAATAAACGTTTCACCTGGCACTTGAAGTTTAATTTGTAGCATCTGTTTCTCGCCATATTTATGGACATCAGAGACGATCAGAGAACCATAAAGCATCTCTAGCGCTTGATTCAGAGCTCTTTCAGTTGGCAGTTTTGAGGTCGCTTTATCAATCACTCTTGACAACAATGCATTGTAAGCGACTTCAGATTCATTAAGTGGTCTTCTAATGTACAAACCAAACAAAACTGTCTTAAATTTATCTGAATGTACCATATGCAGATTGACGCCATCATGAAGCTTGACTGTCGTTTTGCGATTTATCATAGGTCACTTCCTAGTTTTATATTGATAACACTATCTTGTAAGCTATTAAGCGTTATAAGGACATTATAACTTATTTACATTGCATTGTTAATACGTTATAATATTTTGATGTGAATTGAAAATATTAAATTGAATATATATTAAGGATGGGATTAAATGAAAATAGGTATTGTAGGTTTACCAAACGTTGGAAAAAGCACACTTTTTAACGCAATCACGAAAGCTGGCGCAGAAAGTGCCAATTATCCATTTTGTACAATAGAGCCAAACGTTGGGGTCGTTTCTGTTCCTGATAAACGCTTAGATGTTCTAAGAGACCTATATAACTCTAAGAAAATCGTACCGACTGCTATCGAGTTTTATGATATTGCTGGACTTGTCCGTGGCGCGTCAAAAGGTGAAGGCTTAGGCAATCAATTTTTAGGTCACATCAGAGAAGCTGAAGCAATCGTCCACGTCGTACGTTGTTTCGAAGATGAAAATGTCGTTCACGTCGAGGGCAAGATCAATCCACTTAGCGATATTGAGACAATCAACATCGAACTGATTCTCTCCGATTCTGAAATATTAGAACGCCGACTTTCTAAATCGATTAAGCAATCCAAAAGTGACAAGACGATGGCTAAAGAAATTGAACTACTCGAACGTGTAAAAGTCGTTTTAGACGAGGGCAAATCAGTTAGAACGATGGAACTCACACCCGAAGAGCGCGAATTTGTAGGCACATTAAACCTCCTATCATCGAAACCAATCATATATTGTGCAAACGTATCTGAAGACGATGTCGTTGCTGGTATTGAAAACGATCACGTCAAGGCTGTTAAAGCGTTTGCCGCTTCAGAAAATGCTGATGTCGTCGTTATTTGCGGCAAAGTTGAACAAGAAGTAGCTGAACTTGACGATTCAGACCGTCAAGCATTTCTTGAGGAGTTAGGTCTTAAAGAATCTGGCCTCGATCAGTTAGTACGCGCTAGCTACCACCTTCTCAACCTCATCAGCTTCTTAACGGCTGGTCCACAAGAAGTTAGAGCATGGACGATCAGAAAAGGTACAAAAGCGCCACAAGCTGGTGGCAAGATTCATTCTGATATCGAACGTGGCTTTATTCGTGCAGAGACGATAGCCTTTGAAGATCTCATTGCTTATGGCACTATGTCAGCTGCAAAAGATGTTGGAAAGGTTCGTTTGGAAGGCAAAGAGTACATTGTCAATGATGGCGATGTCATGTTGTTTAGATTTAACGTTTAGGTTTAACGTTTAGGGTTGAAAACGTTTAGGTTCAAAATTTACAATTAAAATTATTTATTAAAAAAGAGCGGAAAACCGTCTGATCACTATCAGGTAAAGGTTTTTCGCTCTTTTAATATTTTTAAACTTTAAAACGACCAACCATCTCATTTAATCTTCTGA
>CAYLNI010000038.1:11579-12382 GCA_964384705.1 uncultured Fusibacter sp. | reverse complement strand
GTTTTGACAGTTATCGCTTCTGTCATATTCAAAATGGTTGAGACTTGATCTGCTTCTTCAGAACTTGCTTGACTCACAGCAGAAATACTTTCAGAGATGGAAATCATAGAACTTGTCAACTCCTGCGAAATTGCGCTAAGTTCCATCATGATAGCGTTAAAGTCTGAAGCGTCTTCGTTGTATTGATCACCTATGAAAATGAGTTTTTCATAATCTTTCAAAACTCTAGTCTCAATGAAAGTCAATATTTCACCAGAATTTGATAAAGTCAACCGTCGCTTTGATGCCGTCTACCATACCAGATGATTCATCCGCTAATTTGCTGATTTCACCTGCGACGACCGCAAAGCCTCGCCCAGCATCTCCTGCTCTTGCCGCTTCTATGGATGCATTGAGAGCTAAGAGGTTAGTCTGTGTAGAGATGTTGAGGATGCCTTCGAGAAATGTATTTATTTTGTCGACGTTTTTCGCATTTTCGATGGCGACTTCAAGACGCGTCCTAACCTCTAGATACATATTTTTTGCGACGTGTTCAGCCACTTGTGAATCGTCTTTCATGGTTATGGCGCGTCTGCTGACGAGGTCTGCTTTCATAGCGCCTTCAGAAGCTTTTGTTGCAATGACTTCGATGGCATCACGTGCTTGGTCAATCGTTTCATTGACTTGCTCAGTCGATGCACTCGTTTCCTCTACAACTGCAGATATATCAGAAATGGCATTCATTGATTGTTCAGAATTTTGATCGAGTTCGACCATGTTATCCAAAATGACAGATGAACTGTCTCTTAACTCTTCAGTAACTT
>CAYLNI010000038.1:10516-11545 GCA_964384705.1 uncultured Fusibacter sp. | reverse complement strand
TTTAAATTGAGTACAAGGACCCCAATTTCTTGTCTGACAGATTCAAAAGCATTTGAAATTTCACCTAGTTCATCAGTCGTATCCATTTGCATCCGCTGTGAAAAATCCATTTTAGCATATGCTTCTGTACCTTGAGTAATGATTTTTAGCTTTTTTCCCAGTGGAAGCGTGATATATGCAATAAGCAACATAGAGATCGCTACTGCTATTGCAACCATGATACCTACCTGCTTAAGAAGTGTCCCTTGTATCGCCTTTAAATCGTCAACATATATTCCAGTACCAATCACCCAATTCCATTCAGGAAATCCCTTTACGAAAGAGACCTTGGGCTGAGGTTTGTCAAATCCAGGCTTGGGCCATTGATAGTTTACAATGCCTTCTCCTTTTTGTTTGACGACTTCTACCATATCCGCAAACAAGAACTTACCATCTGGATCCTTCATTTCCAATACATTTGTATTATTAAGCGCTGCGTTTATTGGATGCATGAGCATGAGACCATCTAGGTCATTGACCCAAAAATATTCGACTTCATCATATCTAAAATTCTCAATTGCTTGAAGTGCATTTGATTTCGCAACTTCTTCACTCAATGCACCACTTTTATATAATTCATAATTTCTAGTAACTTCTGCCATCGGCAAGTCAACGAGACTCATCAATTGTTTTTCAGTTCGTTCTACAATGATACGGTTTGCACTTGGTAATATGAGTCCAACTATAAATCCAATGAATACAAATATTATAATCAATGTAAGAATAATGATTTTGTTTTTTAACTTCCAATTCTTTAGTTGCCATTTAGCCATATAAACCTCCTCTGTCAAAATGATAAAAATGTCTAGGATGTACAACGCCTTCTTTTATAAATGTCACGCCTTCGAGCTCCAAGAGAAATATTTGCTCACATTCTCCTTCGTCTGTTAGAACGATTTTACCCTGTTTATTAACAACTCTATACCAAGGTAAATTCTCTTTTTCTGAAAGGACACTCAACACGCGCACCACTTGTCTTGCCCCATTTCC
>CAYLNI010000038.1:8516-10506 GCA_964384705.1 uncultured Fusibacter sp. | reverse complement strand
AACCAGCGACCCTCGCGATCACACCATAACTCGAGACGAATCCAGGTGGTATTTTTCGAATCGCTTCCATGATATCTATCGTCATCTGATTATATGACATCTTATTTTTTCACCTCACTGGTACTGTGATATAGGACGGCAGCAAGTACGAATACGCCACCAATCAACGCAAACTGGGAAGGCTTTTCACCTGTCCCCAAAAATACCCAGATAGGGTTCAAAAGAGGCTCAATCACTGGAATTAAAATACCTTCAAGAACGGTGACATTTTCGATACCCTTTGTGAAAAAAATGTAAGAAATACCCAACTGGAACACACCGAGCAACAAAATGCCAGTAATGTTTGCACTTGTTAATACGATACCCGAATAAAAGGGTATTGCAACAATAAACGTGAATATATTTCCCCAGATGACAACCTCGAGGGGCTTGTGGTTTGTGACTTTTTTGAGCGATATGATCATAAGCGCCATCGAAATACCACTTATAACCGCTAATATATTGCCAAGTAGCCCACCACCATCTATATCTCCAATAAAAAATAGGATCATACCACCAAATACGACAACGACAGTAAGTATATCCTTTTTATCAAATTTTTCCTTGAAAAAAATCGCACCGATAATCATCGCCCAAATAGGTGCAGTAAATTGAAGTAGGATCGCATTCGCTGACGTTGTCAGTTTGTTGGCTGACACAAACAACATAACGAGTATCATGTAGTTTAGCGCTCCAAAGAAAACAAATTTGTCAGGTCTTTTCGGCAGTTTTTTTGTTAGAACAAACCAAAAGCCAATCATCACCAAACTTGAAATACCACTGCGGATACCCGCAATTGCAATTGGGTTCCAATCAACCCATTTAATCAGTAGACCTCCTGTGCTCCACAGTATAGAAGCGATAATCAAACACAATATTGATACTTTTCTACTCGTCTGCCTCATCTGTCATTTCCTCCATTATGTATCTTGAATATTTCAGCAAATCCCAGAAAAAAACAAACATTTTCTTAGACCATAATTATTATAGTTGAGATAATAGCATAATTCAATCCAAATAGTCGCTCACAAAAAAAGAACTTCTCAAAGTGATAGATACTCACTCCAAGAAGTTCATTTTGTTTAATCATCAATACTCTAGTGACTCTTTCAAACGTGCTACTCCAAATCGATTTTGTCTTTACTTTGCTTTTGAGCAAATGTTTTCCAAGCATGTAGTCCAAGAGATAAACCGATTACACCGTACGCGATAAACGTTCTAAAGTACTCGCCAACCTGAGCATTACCGAAGAGGTTCTTACCCGCCATTGGAGAGACGATAAATAGCGTATGGAAGAGCACAACACCAACAAGCGCTTGACCTACTGTCGCTTTAGTTACAGATGCACCACCAATAAGGATTGAGGCAATGGCAAATGTACTAATTTGAACGTGTGATCCATAGGTATTCAATGTGCCTAAGTTTTGAAGGAATATAATTTGTCCCCAAGCAGCCAAGACAGTAGAAATCATGATGGATAAAATTCTTCTTTTAGCGACATTTACACCAGAAACATGTGCAATATGCATATCTTGACCGACTGTTCTAAAATCGTGACCCATTTTAGTTTTAAAAATGGCGATGTTAAAAATCGAGATCAAAGCAATGAACAATGCCGTTATAAGTGGGATATCAAAGAATTTGTAAATGTTCGTTGTAACATTCAATAATACGCCGACCACTATTAGAGAAATACCCATGCCGATACGAACAAAACCTAATCTGCTTTGTTCTTTGGTAAGTGCTTTCTTACTTCTAAACTGTTTGAAGAGAAGAAGCGCTGTACAAATTAAACCTGTGAAAATAAATACCATCGGCAGCTTCATCATCCAAAGACCGTCTAGTGCATACATGAGATTGCCTTTGAGGTCGATCGTGTTTACTATACCAACACCACCCGGAATTAAATAGGCTTCGTTTCCAACTGGTATGATTGTACCAATAAGGAATA
>CAYLNI010000038.1:8239-8472 GCA_964384705.1 uncultured Fusibacter sp. | reverse complement strand
GCGGATCAAAGTCTTCGCAAAAAAACCGATGATCATGGAAGTGATCATTTCTTGACCAATCGTCTTATTGAGTACTTTTCCGATTAAATAACCGAAGAAAGCAGCCAACGGTGTCGACAGTAACATAGCAAGCATGAAACCACCAAATCCTGTTGCTCCATAGCTAATCAAGAAAATCATAACGATTTGAGCAGCCATGGCGCCAATGACGATACCAAAGTTTAGACCCATTC
>CAYLNI010000038.1:4580-8206 GCA_964384705.1 uncultured Fusibacter sp. | reverse complement strand
ATGCGAGAACCAAAAATGAATTTCTTCCAATTCTGGTTATCAATTCTTTCACAATAAATGGTAACGGTTGTTCAGAAGCGATGATACCACCAATACATAAAGCGACGAACACGATAGTTACAATATTTTGTATGAGTATTTTTTTAATTTTTTGCATCATTGGTGTCCACCCCCTGCTTTAGTCAATGCATATAGAATGATACCGTATTGTACGACAACACGCATCACCTCTGATAAGTTACCTTGAGGGAATATGACATTTGCAACTGGTAGAGCTGCCAATAGAAGACCTTGGAAAATGAAAACACCAAGTATTACATGAGTGATCTTCGCATTGTGCGCTGAGGCACCACCCAATAGAATCGCAGCAACAGCGCCAAACGCCATCATAAGTGGTGCTGTATAAAGTTGGAAAAACCCATAGCTTTGTGCATAAACTAAGATGCCAATTGCGCCGAGAGACGTTGAAATAACTGTAGAGACCAATCGACTTTTATCAACATCTATACCAGAAGCTTTCGCAAATTTATTGCTGCTACCAGTTGCCACCATTGCCAAGCCCGTTTTAGAGCGTAAGAATAAATACATCATAAAGCACATAAAGAAAAAGAACAATAATAGACCAGTAGGTACTTGAACGCCAAAAATTTTGAAAGTCAAGAAATTATCTAGTACTTTGTCATAATAGTCGGTTAAGGCAATCGTCGTTCTTAAACCTTCGCCAATCGGCCATCTTATGGAATCTGACTTGAATGGTAGCACCAGCCAAGCGATACACATCAGTGAAACCACTGAGAAGCCGACATAAGTACCAACCATCATTTCGGAACCTTTTACGCGGTTCAACAATTTACCATATAAATACCCAGTAACGATTGATAAAGGAAGCGATACAGCAATTGCAAATAATAAGCCCATCAATCCTGTAACATGGAATTCTATGCTGATCAAACCGCCGATGATACCACAAATGACACCTAGCGGTAAACCAAAGTTAAGGCCTGTTCCAGATAAGATACCAGGAACCATAGCCAAGACCAGAATGCCATTCATACCCATACGTACAAGATTTGCAGCAAAGAGATCAGGTACATTCAATCCAAGATAGTAGGCTGCAATGTAGATGACGACTAGTAGTGTGACTATCGTAATCCTAGGAATTCCAATATTTTTTATGAGATGTGATAGTTTGTCTTTCATTATTGGACCTCCTCTGGAATATCTGTTTTACCGGACATAAACAAACCATATTTTGCATCTTTATCTTCAGGTTTAAGAATTCCGACCAATTTTCCCTCAGAAACGATTGCGATTCGATCACATATTGATCTAAGTTCTCCTAGTTCACTTGAAGTCATGATAATCGTCATGTTCTTTTCACGATTCAAATCGATCAACGTATCAAGAACCAGTTTTTTAGCACCAATATCGATACCTCTAGTCGGTTCTGAAACCATGAGAATTTCTGGATCTAGCGTAATTGCCCTTGCAAGACAAACTTTTTGCTGGTTGCCACCACTTAATCTACGTGTGTTTTGTCCAATTCCAGTGCAACGAATGTCAAACATTTTGACCATCTCTTCAGCATGTGATTTAACTCTAACAGAATCTATTTGATTCACAAACAAAATGCGCTTCAAGAAATCATTTTTAACTTGCATTGATGTAATCGCAATATTTAAGTCAATCGGTTCATCTAAAAGTAAGCCAACGCCTTTTCTATCTTCAGAAACAAAAGCGAGTCTTCTTTTTAAAGAGGCCATCGGATTATTGAGTACCAAAGGTGTTCCGTTTAAAACAACTTCACCCTTTGCAGGAAATAAGCCCATTAAACCGTTCGCGATACCTATTTTTCCTTGGCCTGCAAGACCACCAATACCCAAAATTTCACCCCTGCGAACGTCAAGGTTCACGCCTTTAACCATCTCACCAGGCATGCCGACTTTAAAATCCTTCATGGATAAAATTACTTCAGCGTGTTCAACGTCACGACCTTCTTCCTTACTGACCAATTTCTCAATCTTACGACCAACCATGAGTTCTGCAAGTTCAACCGTATTTGTATCAGACGTTTTCTTAGACGCAACAAGGCCACCATCTCTTAGGATGACGACATGTTGCGAACATGCGATAACTTCATCAAGTCTGTGTGTGATGAAAATAATCGCAATGCCTTGATTTGCTAAGAATTGCATCGCTTTAATCAAGTTATCTGCTTCACTTTCAGTTAATACTGCAGTTGGCTCATCAAAAACGAGTACTTTGATGTTCTTCTTGTCGATCTCACGCGCAATTTCGACAAACTGCATATAGCCGACTGGTAAACCATCCACTTTGGCAAATTCATCAATGCCGATTTCAAGCTTATCAAGTGCAGCTCTTGCATCTTTGTTCATCGTTTTCATATCAAGTGTTTTGTAATCTTTGCCAAACATTTTACTGATTGGGTTTTCCTTAAGTACTTCTCTATTTAATTTGATATTTTCAGCTACAGTGTATCCAGGAATAAGCATAAATTCTTGATGCACCATGCCGATTCCTAATTCCATGGCCTTTTCAGGCGTGTTGATGTCGATAAGCTGACCATCCAAATATACTTCTCCGCTAAAGCCACCTGTAGAATGAATCACAGGCATACCAAATAAAATATTCATAAGTGTCGATTTTCCCGCGCCATTTTCGCCGAGAAGACACAAGATTTCACCTTTTTCTACAGAAAAACTGACCTTGTTTAGGACTTGGTTTTCACCGTATATTTTTGATATTTCTTTAAGTTCCAGTAGTGTGTTACCCAAAAAATTCACCCCTTTGTCTCTTTTAAAAAGGCTGTCCAAAGTCGCTTTCCATTGTTAAGCAAATGCATACTTAGCTTCGGAAACGATTATTTGGACAACCTTTCAAATTTTAGTTAATTTTGGAACTTTCTTATTTCTAGAAAGCTATATAGTCTGATAAGAGAAGTAAGAAGTTATCATAAGATGTGCCACCCTCTTCAAGAGTCGTCAACTTGATTTCAACATCTGCAAATTCAGAGAATAATTTTTCCATATACGCTTTATCTACTTTACCTTCAGTTTTGCCTTGTGCCCAAGCGATTCCGTACTCAACGCCTGATTCAACGAACATCATGTTGATTGGAACTGGCCATGTAGCAAATCTTCCTGTACCACCTTTTTCAGCAACTTTTGCTGAAATTTGTTCAACGATGTAAGCAACATTACCTTGCTCTTCTTCAGGGACATCGATACCGAGTGCTCCTGGATAGCCATGGTAAGGTGATGGACAACATTGTTGAGCTACGATAGCGCCGCCTTCAAGTGCTGCTTTGATCAAAGGCTCTTGCATTGCGCAGTTAGTTGAGAAGAAATTCGTGTCAACGCCGTACTCTTCGATTTTTCTAGGAATATCTTCAAGAACGAATTGTTGTGCGCCAGGAACACCAGCATCGCCAGTTGGATCTGGAGCAGTCGCGTCTACAAATGCGATACCTCTTGCTTCACATTCTGCTTTGAAGATGTCTCTTCTAGCTGCAAGAAGTGGGTAAGACATATGTCTTGGGAATGAATAGTGAACAAATGTTTTTGCGCCCATTTTTTCAGCTTGCTGAACAATAGATAAACCCATGC
>CAYLNI010000038.1:0-4570 GCA_964384705.1 uncultured Fusibacter sp. | reverse complement strand
AATTCATCGCCTTGTAATACAACGTCTGCTTTAGGAGAGATTGTATCTGGTGCTTCACCAGGTACAGCTGCGACGATAAGGATATCATCACGGATTTCTCTAACTTTATCGATTGCTGCAGAAGTACCAGGTACTGCTTGACAGATAATGATTGCTTTAACTTCAGGATCATTAGCGATACTTAAGATATTAGAGATTGTAGTTTCTTGCTCATCCATAAATTTATCAGGATAAGTTTGAAGGATAACTTGATCACCATACTTAGCTTTTACTGCTTCAGCAGCGCGATACTCTTCTTCACCCTGTGATACAGTTCCAGTTACAACGCCAATTTTGAAGCCGAGTTCTGTGCCTGAAGTACCGAGATCAATATCTGATTTACTCGAGCAACCTACTGCTGGAAAAATCATGATCGCGATCAACATTAATGCAATTAACTTTTTCATTACTTATAATCCCCCTTTGATTAGAAATGAAGAACACATCCGTTCTCTAAACGCTAATATTCGATTTAAATCTGAATACTCCTTTTTTTTGAAATTCCATTTTTTTGAATAAAAAAGTTTATACGGTTTACATAACATTATTTCGTTGGATACTTCTTACAATGACTTTATGACTTAACGACGTTTTGTTAAAATATTGCCTATTATTATTAAGACATATTAACAATTAATTAAAAAAACGAAATTTTCTGTTTTTTTTTGATTCATTCAAAAAAAACAGCAATCAAGTGATCTTGACTGCTGTTTTTGTAACGTATTGGTAATTATGCTATTTCCTTAACTATTTGCCGATGCAGATGCTGCTGCGGCAGAAGCACTCGTCGCCGCTATTAATGCGGCCATCTGTGCGGCAATGAGCGATTCAACTGAGATGCTGATGGCTATTTGACTCACTTCAGAGTTTGCAGAGGTCATAGAAGCCTTTATCCACTGTTCAGAAACAATAGAAGAAGCTAATAGAACATTCATGCCTTTTCCTAGCCATTTATACTTTTTCTGACCATTGAGATAATGTGAAAGTTCGATTAAGTCCCTGCTGATCTGAGGGTCTTCAATACTAATCAACGTAACGATGCCAAGTGCAGCATAAAAGGTTGCCGAAAGATTCAGCTTGTTTGCCTTTAATTGTCCTTTCAATTTCACACATTCGGCAACCACTGTATCGATTGGACGATCTGACAACGCTAGTATATGTGATAAGCGTTGCAGTTCATTGCCCTTGTAAAAACCTGCTTGATTTAAGCCATTGTATGCCGCTTCGATTCGGTTTAAATCCCCCTCAGTCTTAGCGAGCAAAATGCTCATGGAGTAATCATCACTACTGGTTAACCATGGGTGGTTCGATTTCAAGTTGCCATAGATCTCGTAGGCACGACGCGCCATAGCCTTTGGATCGTCTTCTTTTGACGATTTGTAAAGGGCATAACAGGCAATCGGCATATGCGTCCCCTGCTTAAAACCTGCATCTTTTAAATACTGTTCACTTTGAAGGATGCGGTTAAATGTGCCTTCGACTGAATCGCTTTCCGTTATCATAAGGCCTGCCAGCATAAATCGATACAGCCCTCTAAAATTAGAGAAAATACCTGTATTTGCATTGATAACTTCTATGGCATTCTTAATAGTTTCTTTATTAACGTCCTTATTTTGTTGTGTCAGAATGAGCGCAACAAAGTGTTTTGTAAGGTTGTGTTCCCACATGAATGCCTTCTCAAGTTCTAAGTAGCGTTCCAGCATCTGGTCTGCGGTATTCTTTAAATAGTCATTCATAAAGACCCTCCGATTCATTCTAGTTAACAAATGATGTAAACTCATGGACTCATTCATAATCTATCATAAGGTTCTCATTAAAGTATGAAGGAATTCTTAAAAAAGTCTTCTTACACTTTACGCACTTTACTGCTTGTGATATCCGCCAATTTTTGGCATCCCGTCATGAGCATGGCATTGGTCAATTCTTCGCCTAGTTGCTTGATATACAAATGAACGCCTTCGCTGCCACCACCGTATACCGCAGTCACAAACGGACGTGCTATCAACACCGCATCTGCACCTAGAGCAATTGCTTTAAATACGTCTAGACCCGTCCTTATACCACCATCAATAAAGATCTTCATTTTACCATTTACAGCTGCTGCAATTTCAGGCAAAACACTGAGTGTAGAAGGCGTTTCATCCAATACTCTACCACCATGATTTGAAACGACGATGCCATAGGCGCCTGCTTCTAACGCTTTAAGCGCACCGCTTACCGTCATAATGCCCTTAATGATAAATGGTTTCTCTGTAGAAGTGATGATTTCTTTTAACGTTTCAGTTGTCACTGGAAATACGGGTTTGCCCTGAGCGGCCAAAATTGAGAGTCCCGCAGCATCAACGTCCATTGCCAATGCGAGGGCATTAGCAGATTCTGCAATGCGAATTTTTTCGATGACTTCATCCTTGCGCCATGGTTTTATCGTTGGCACACCATAACCGTCATTGCGTTTGATTGCATCCACTGTGCCATTAAAGACTTCAGCTTTGACACCATCTCCAGTAAAAGCAAGACTACCTGCCATTTTACATCCTTCTATCAACGTTTCAGAATAAGTTAAATCGTCATAGGCATCGCTATAATGCATCGCAACAGCCCCCACTGGTGCAGCAAATACCGGCAGTGCAAAGGTCTTTCCAAACGCCTCAAATGTGCAATCCGGTTTTGTCACATCATGAAGCGTATCCATTTGAATGCCATATTCTCTAAATGCTTGGTAGTTTCTTATAAACCCTATACCTGAAGCCTTGCCGCCAGGCCCTGGTATAAGGCCCTTACATGCAATGCCGTTACATTGATTGCATACTTTGCAATACGGTCCAATCGTCTTCTTAGCGTTTAAAATTACTTCGTGTTGCGTCATCGATTTGTCCCCTTTTCGTCGTTTTTAAGTTCTTCATTTATAATCCATACACTTGTTCTCGTATTTATGCATTATACTTTTCCCAAGTTTCATATAGAGTGCTTAGTGTCGCCTGTACTTGTGCCTTTTCCTGAATGAGCGCTTCTAACATCTCATATGGCGTATCGGAAGAAGCTAGCTTTTCTTCGATAGATATGAGCTGTGTTTCAATGGCTTCAATATCTTTTTCAATGATCTGTATTTTAACGACATTTTTCTTCGTATCTAATGCCCTCTTAGTATCCAAGGCGATCATATCGTCTAAAGATTTGTTTGCATAAAAGTTGTCCTTTGCTTTGGTCAAGGATTCCGTAGTCGTCACCCGATCAACACTTGCCACTTTTTGATTCAACGTCTCGCTCTTTACCGCAAACTGCCTGTATTCGGTGTATGAGCCATCAAACTCATAGATTTGGCCTTCATGTAAATGCCAAAATTTATCGGAAAATTTCTCGATGAAATGGCGATCGTGGGAAATGAAAATCATCGTGCCGTGATAAGTGTCAATCGCATCTTCCACCCATTCACGCGAGGTAATGTCCAGGTGATTGGTAGGCTCATCCAGTAGTAAGACGTTGACTTTGTTGCTCATGAGCTCACAAAGTTTAAGACGCGTACGCTCTCCTCCAGACAGACCACTTAACTGTTTGAATACATCCTCTTGCTTAAACTTAAATCTAGCAAGCAGACTACGTGCGATGCCCTCTTCAAGCTCTAGCGCATCTTTGATATACTCAAGAACCGTCATTTCAGGATAGTCAAAAGCAATCTCTTGTGGTAAATAGCCGACTATCGCTGACGGTGACCACTCGATAGTACCTGTGTCAGAGTTTTCCATTTGCATAAGCATTTTAATCAACGTGGATTTTCCTGCACCGTTGTTGCCAAGTAAAGCAATACGCTGATCTCTATATACAGTAAGCGATTGATTGCTCAAAATGGTGTTGTTTCCATATGCCTTTGAAAGCGCTTTGATACGAATGACTTCTTTACTGGTCGATTTAGTGGTGTCAAAAGCGTCCACCATGCGTCTGTCTTCTATGATCTTCTCTGTCTTGTCCATGCGGTCAATGCGTTTTTCTATGGCAAAGGCGCGACGATGCAGCGCCCCACTATCCGCTCTAACGGCCCAATCGTGCATCCGTTTTGCCGCTTCCTCAAGCTGCTTGATTTTTTTCTGTTCCTGTTCATAGCGCTCTTCAGCCTGTTTGATCATCAAAGCGCGTTCTCGTGCATAATCATCGTAGTTGCCTTTATAAGAAGTCGCTATGCCTCGATTGACTTCTATGACGCGCGTGACAATCTGATTTAGAAAATAGCGGTCATGTGAGATGATCACAACAGTACCACTGAATTTTTTGATATAATTTTCAAGCCATTCGATGGTGTTCAGATCAAGATGGTTCGTCGGTTCATCCAAGAATATGACATCCAGTGGCTTGAGAAGCATCGTTGCGAGGCCAACTCGCGTCTTCTCACCGCCACTGAGGCTATCAAATGTCTGTTCAAGCATGACGTCATCAAAATTGAATCCCGCTGAGATATCCTCTATTCGGTCTTCAAGGGTGTAACCGCCTCCATGTTCAAATTGATGTGTCAGTTCACCATATTTTTTTAAGAGGCTCT
>CAYLNI010000037.1:19922-20842 GCA_964384705.1 uncultured Fusibacter sp. | reverse complement strand
CATTGAAATCATCTTAAACCTGAAAGAATTGTTTGCGAAAATTCATTCAGATGAAGATGTAAAGATTCTCAGAATCGAAGCATCAGAAGCGGGAGAGATTACAGCCGGTGACATCATTGCTGATGCAGACGTAGAAATATTGAACACGGATCTCCATATCTGTACTCTAGAAGAAAATTCAAGAATCTATATGGAAATTGCGCTCGGTCAAGGACGTGGATACGTTACAGCAGAAAACAATAAAGAAGCAGGTTTGCCGATCGGAATCATTCCGGTAGACTCAATCTATACACCCGTTAGAAAAGTCAACTTTACTGTGGATAAAACCAGAGTGGGCAAAATTGCAGATTATGATAAGTTGGTCCTTGAAGTTTGGACTGATGGTACTATAAAACCTGATGAAGCAACTTCATTGGGCGCTAAAATAATGTCAGAGCATTTAAACCTCTTTATCGATATGACTGACAGCGTCAACGGCGTTGAAATCATGGTAGAAAAAGAAGAAGATATCAAGGAAAAAGTACTTGAGATGACGATTGAAGAATTAGACTTGTCTGTTCGTTCATATAATTGTCTCAAAAGAGCTGGTATCAACACGGTTGAAGAACTGACCAATAGAAGCGAAGACGATATGATGAAAGTTCGTAACTTAGGTAAAAAATCACTTGAAGAAGTGAAGTACAAGCTCGCTGAGCTTGACTTAGGACTCCGAGCAGAAGACGAGTAAAGGAGGGAAACCGATGGCAGATTACCGTAAACTAGGACGTCCATCGTCACACAGACAATTGATGTTGAGAAACTTAACAACATCACTTCTCAAAAACGGACGTATCGAGACTACAGTAACTAGAGCTAAGGAAACTAAAAAGTTTGCAGAGAAAATGATCACTCTTGGTAAAAGAGGCGATCTTCATGCAAGA
>CAYLNI010000037.1:19650-19890 GCA_964384705.1 uncultured Fusibacter sp. | reverse complement strand
GTTGTTAAAAAATTATTCGATGAAATCGCTCCTAATTACAAAGAACGCAACGGCGGCTACACAAGACTTGTTCAAACAGGTCCTCGTAGAGGCGATGCGGCTCCTATGTGCAAATTAGAGTTAGTATAATGATTGAGGGACTAAGTTCAGGCTTATGTCCCTTATTTATTACATATGTGTAAAAAATATATTGAAATGATTCAAAATTAGCCTTTTCTATAGAAAAACACCTAAAAGAGT
>CAYLNI010000037.1:9581-19627 GCA_964384705.1 uncultured Fusibacter sp. | reverse complement strand
AATACATAGTAGGTATAAAAAAGGGTAAGGTGACTAAGATGATTAAAACAGACAATCTGTTTTTTAGATATGATGATGAAAAAGACTTGGAAAAATTTGCACTGAAAAATGTCGATCTACATATAAAGGATGGCGAGTTCGTCGTCATTATTGGGCATAATGGCTCAGGTAAATCGACGTTGTCAAAACTTCTTAATGGCATATATTATCCAACCAAGGGTAAGATTATGATAGACGGGCTAGACACGTCTGATGAAAATCTCATATGGGAAATCAGAAAGCGCGCGGGAATGGTCTTTCAAAATCCAGACAATCAGCTTGTAGCCACGATTGTTGAAGAGGATGTTGCTTTTGGTCCAGAGAATTTAGGATTGCCATCAGAGGAAATAAGAAAACGCGTTGATGAAGCACTTGAAAGTGTTAAAATGAGCGCTTTTAAGAGAAAACCACCGCATCATTTATCGGGTGGACAAAAACAGCGCGTCGCAATAGCGGGTATTCTTGCAATGAAGCCTAAATGCATCATATTCGATGAACCTACAGCGATGCTTGATCCATCGGGCCGAAAAGAAGTCATGCAAACGATTAAGCACCTTAATGAAACAGAAAAAATCACGATTGTACACATAACGCATTTTATGGATGAAGCAGTGGATGCTGACCGAATCATTGTGATGGACGATGGTAAAATCGTACTTGAAGGTACGCCAAAACAGGTTTTCTCTCAAGTGGAAGCACTAAAAAAAATCGGTTTGGATGTGCCTCAAGTGACTTTGCTTTCCTTCGAATTACAAGCACTTGGATTTGATGTCACTTCAGAAAATTTAACGGTAGACGAGTTGGTGAATAATTTATGTCAATTAAAATAGTCGATTTAACGCATATATATGATAAAAAAACACCCAATGAAACAATCGCTGTCGACCATATCAATCTAGATGTTGAGACAGGTGAATTTATAGGTTTGATTGGTCATACAGGGTCCGGAAAATCAACACTAATCCAGCAATTGAACGGCCTTTTAAAGCCTTCAAGTGGAGAAATCATCATAAGTGGCTACAATATCACGGATGGTTTGGACCAGCCAACTAAAAAAGGCCGTATTAAGAAATCGGAAATCAATGCGCGCAAAAAGAGACTGATTGAAGTCAGAAAGCGCGTTGGTTTGGTTTTTCAATATCCAGAATATCAGCTTTTTGAAGAAACCGTTGAAAAGGATATCTCATTTGGACCAATCAATTTAGGGCTAGGCCCGGAAGAAGTGACACTTCGCGTTATTGAAGCGATGAAGACAGTGGGACTAGATTATGAGACATATAAGGATCGTTCGCCATTTGAGCTCAGTGGCGGTCAAAAAAGACGCGTAGCAATTGCAGGTGTCCTTGCTATGAAACCTGAAGTTCTTATATTGGATGAGCCAACTGCTGGACTAGATCCAAGAGGCAGAGATGAAATTTTATCACAGATTAAATCACTACACATAAAAGAGCAGATAACAGTGATTATTGTTTCACACAGTATGGAAGATATGGCAAAAATAGCTGAAAGACTTATCGTCATGAACAAGGGAACAATCGTGCTTGATGGTACGCCTAAAGAGGTTTTCAAACATATCGATTTATTAGAAGAAATTGGACTTGCGGTACCTCAAATATCCTATCTCATAAGAAGTTTAGTGGAAAATGGATTTGACATTGACTCAAGTATCATAACGGTTGAAGAAGCAAAGGAATCCCTAATTAAAATTATCAAAAAGAAAAGTCAGGTGTAATATGCTAAGAGATATAACAATTGGACAATATTATAGCGTATCCTCATTGGTGCATAGGATGGACCCTAGATTTAAAATAATTGCTTCTATGCTCTATTTGATATCACTGTTTTTGATAAATCAAATAGTCGCATATGTCGTTGTCATTGCATTTATCGGAATGGTCGTCAAACTATCAAAAGTACCAGTGAATTTCATCATGAAAGGACTTAAACCTGTACTGATGTTGATTATCTTCGCTTTTTTAATCAACGTCTTTTTAACGACAGGAACAGGTGAACCATTAGTAAAATTCGGAATTCTTAAGATTTATTCAGAAGGGCTTGAAAGAGCCTTCTTTATGGCAATTAGATTGGTGTTGTTAATTATAGGGACGTCACTTTTGACACTCACAACCTCGCCGATTGAACTGACTGACGGCATCGAATATCTCTTAAGCCCATTTAAGAAAATTGGATTGCCTGCACATGAGCTTGCTATGATGATGACAATAGCGCTTAGATTCATTCCGACATTGCTTGAAGAAACGGATAAGATCATGAAAGCACAAATGGCAAGGGGGGCGGATTTTGAAAGCGGCAACATTATGAATCGCGCAAAAGCCTTAATCCCACTTTTAGTGCCATTGTTTATCAGTGCTTTTAGGCGAGCAGATGAACTTGCTATGGCCATGGAAGCGAGATGTTATCGCGGTGGTGAAGGAAGAACGCGACTTAAAGTGCTAAAATATACTCGATTGGACTTATATGGCAGTTTGGTGATGATCGTATACATTGCATCCTGCATTGCATTATAGGTGACCTATGCAAACGATTTCGATGCTTATTCAATATGATGGAAGTGGTTATCATGGTTGGCAAAGGCAAAGTCGCATGAAGAGCGTCCAACAAACGCTTGAAAGAACATTGTCAAAGGTATTTAACCAAACCGTTGAGATTGATGGTTCAGGAAGAACAGACGCAGGTGTACATGCACTTGGTCAATGTATCTCATTTAAAGTCGATCTCACGATGCCCATCGAGAACGTCAAGTTTGTGGTCAATAGGCGATTGCCAAATGATATCTATGTTGAAAGCGTCACAATAGAGCCAGATGATTTTCACGCGAGATATTGCGCGATCGGAAAAACCTATGCTTACAAGATTTATACAGATGGTGCGCGCAGCCCGTTTTTAGATAAATATGCCTTTCATGTTGAACGTGCTATGGACGAATCCGCAATAAGGCGCGCTATGGCGCATTTTGTTGGCAAACATGACTTTAGAACGTTTATGGCATCTGGTAGTAGCACTGAGAATACGATACGGACTATTTATCGCTTCGATCTTGAAGTTACTGAGAGCACATTCGAATTTACGATCACAGGTGATGGCTTTTTATATAATATGGTTCGTATAATCATAGGGTCACTCATACATGTAGGCATGGGAAAAATCAGTGATTCTGAAATCCCATCAATCATCGCGAGTGGGGACAGAAACCGTGCAAAATATACAGCACCAGCACATGGGTTGTACCTAAAAAGGGTCTATTATTCAGATGACGAACTACAAAATATCATCATGAAAAATTGATTATTATTTCTTGGTTTTTGTTGACAGGGTTACGTATTTACTATAGAATAGATTGTGGTCCGCTGATTAAAAGCAGACAATTGAGAATATGAAAATGATGAAATCTAGAAATCCTGCCCCGGGTTTTTGAGATAAAAACGGTGAAATAATTTTGAAGGAGGATTCAAATGAAGTCTTACGTTGCAAAACCACTTGAGATTGAAAGAAAGTGGTACGTAGTAGATGCTGATGGTAAAACATTGGGTCGTTTAGCAGCTGAAGTTGCAAAGATTTTAAGAGGTAAACACAAACCAATTTTTACACCACACGTAGACACAGGTGATTTCGTTATCGTAGTTAACGCTGAGAAAATCAGAGTAACTGGTAACAAAATGGACGATAAAAAATACAGATGGCACACAGGTTACGTAGGTAACTTACAAGAAAGATCATTTAGAGAAATGAATCAAAGACATCCTGAGAGAGTTATAGAACTCGCGATCAAAGGCATGTTGCCACATAACTCTTTGGGTAGCCAAATGTATACTAAATTAAAAGTTTACGCTGGCTCTGAGCACAAGCACGAAGCTCAAAAACCAGAAGTTTTAGAAATAAAAGGATAAGGGAGGGGAACTCATGGCTAAGACGATTCAATATCAAGGTACTGGAAGAAGAAAAACATCAATCGCTAGAGTTAGAGTACTTCCTGGAGCAGGTAAATTTATCGTAAATGGTAGATCTGTCGACGAATACTTCAACTTTGAAACGCTTAGAAGAGAAGTTCAAAGACCTTTAGGCTTAACGAATACAACAGGCAAATATGATGTTATCGTTAAAGTTGAAGGTGGCGGCTACACTGGTCAAGCAGGAGCTGTAAGACACGGACTTTCAAGAGCGCTTTTACAAGTAGATCCAACATTCAGAGCTGTCTTAAAATCAGCTGGATTCTTGACGAGAGATTCAAGAATGAAAGAAAGAAAGAAATACGGTCTCAAGGCTGCGAGAAGAGCACCACAATTCTCAAAACGTTAATCGATTGGTTAAGTCCCCAAGCATTTTCATGCTTTGGGGACTTTTTTTATTATATTTGGTATAATAGAAGCAGAATGGAGGGATATTATGTCAATCATAGCGGGTTATTTATGTCCACATGCACCAGTGTTTATTGAAAAAGTTGGCGGTGATCAAAGTCGACTAGTACAGGGAACAATAGACGCTTTTAATCAAGTTGCAAATGAAATCCATGCTTTACACCCAGATCTGATCGTCGTTATATCGCCACATGGCCCAATATTTTCAGATGCTATAGCCATTTACAATATGTCAGAATATGTCGGCGATATGAAGACATTTGGTGAATATTCCTTGACTTATCAATACGTAAAAGATCAGTCGTTTATAGATGACCTCGTCAGTGCAAGCAATAGTGCGAACGGTTTATATTACCCATTATCCGAGGAACAGTTTAAAAAATTTCAACATGCGCCTAAATTAGATCACGGCGTCACGGTACCACTACATTTTATACTGGGAGAATCGTCAGAAACGAAAATTGTTGCGATGAGTTATGGCAGTATGTCTTATATTGAACTCTTGAAAAACGGTGAAATATTACGTCAGGTTGCTGAAGCGTCTAATAAGCGTGTCGTAATTATAGCCAGTGGCGATATGTCTCATGCATTGTCTGATAAAGGTCCTTATAAGTATCACGAAAGCGGTCCATGGTTTGATCAAAAAATGTGTGACACTATTTCGAGTCAAATGCCATATGCTATCTTCACCGAATCAGAGGAAAAGATCATGAATGCCGCAGAGTGTGGATTGAGATCATATGCGATCATGATGGGGGCGTTAAATAATACTGCCCTAACATCTAATGTGATCCATTACGAAGGTCCGTTTGGCGTTGGTTACCTTCTAGCGCGTATAAATGCATCAGAACCAATTTTAGAGGATTCGATAGAGCGAATCGAAACGGCTGGCAAGCGTAAATTAGATGAAGCAAGAGCCAATGCGCATTTGTTTGTAAAAATTGCGAGTGAAACCATTCGATCCTATGTGCTTGAACGCTTGGTCCCTAAGTATAAGTATGAAGGTGATGAACTGACCATAAATGGCAAAAGATTCAATGTAGGCGCAAATGAGAGCGTTTTAAAGGCGCAACATGGCGTGTTCGTTTCAATAAAGAAACATGGTGTCCTAAGAGGGTGTATTGGGACGATTGCGCCTACACAAAAAAACACGCTAGATGAAATCGTAAAAAATGCGATTTCCGCATGTTCAAAAGATTATAGATTCGATCCTATTAGCAAAGATGAACTTGAGTCACTGACTATCAGCGTAGACGTCCTATCACAGCTTAGTCGTGTTGAAGATTTAGAAACGTTGTCACCAGAAACACATGGCGTCGTGGTTTTCAGCAAAGAAAAGATGGGTGTGTTGTTGCCCAACCTTGAGGGTATAAAAACTTTAGAGGAACAGCTGAAGATCGCATCGAATAAAGGTGGATTTTCTGTGGATGACATAGATGAAATACAAAGTTTTACTGTGGAAAGATTTTATTAGACCTGTTGATAAGTTGTGTATACTGTGGATAAAAAAACAAAATCAAGCAATTGTCGATATAAAATGAGCTAACTTATCCACATGTGTCTGTGCGCAATTGATGAAATCGCATAATACCAAATTGTTTGAATTTCATTTATCAAAAATACGACTTTGAAAGGAGGAGACCTATGAAAAAGACCTTTATAGGCATTGGCAGCATACTTTTAATTCTACTCATTTTGGCAACGACAATCTTAGCGGTTGATGTAGAAATGAATCTTAAAATAAGAAGAAAAATCAACACGCTACTAAAACCGTATGCCATCGTTAAAATTGAACCGACCGTCATCTACTTGTCCTCCAATGAGGCGTATATCGATCCAAATGCAAGTGAGTTGTTAAGAATAAAACGTGAAACGGGACAGACTTATCTGAATGTCGCACACTTGGTGTCCGTGGGAACAACTTATCAATTTGATGAGAACCATGGCATTTTAAGCATCACAGGTCCTCAAACACATTTAGTCATAGGAGAGGATGGTTCAGTTCTTGAAAATAATCAGCAAATTCCTGAGAAGATTGATTTGTTGACTTATAATGAGGCACATTATATCAATCTAACAGCACTCAATAACTTAAACTCTGGAAAAGCGCTGGGATTCACCGAAAACATCAGTAATGATGACAATGATAATAGCAGTACTATTATCTATAATGACTATGAAACCTACAGTAAGACACAGATCAATGACAAGACTTGGGTATTCAAAAATGAAGAAGCGATTGATTCTTATCGTAACAGCCAATTTAATTTAGATTTTCTCTATAAAGTAAAAAATATCTTCTCAAAAACTGAGATTAGCGAAATAATCAGCAAAACAGAAGCCTTTGTTTATCCTGTTAATGAAAAAACTTTGTTTATCATCGACGATGAAAATAACTATGGTTTTGTTGAGCACACAGACGACCTAACGATGGAACCAAAGAAAATAAGTGATTTACCACAGCGCAACGCAATGAAACGGTCCTATGATGCACCGATCGTGATGACTTGGGAGGCCGTTTATAGTTACAACCCAGATACCACTACTTTGCCAGTTATGAATAATCTAAATGTCGTTTCACCGACTTGGTATGAATTAGCAAGTGCTGATGGACAGATAGATGATAAATCGTCAGCGGAATATACAACTTGGGCACATGCAAGAGGATATGAGGTTTGGGCATTGGTCTCCAATGCTTTCGATATCGATATGACCCATGCGTTCTTAGCAGATTCAAATGCACGCATGCATTTTATAGGTGAGATGTTATCCGAGGCTAGAGCCAAAGGTTATGAGGGAATCAATATCGATTTTGAAAATGTCTATTTAGAGGATCGCGATGCATTGACGCACTTTGTTGATACGTTTGCGTATTATGCTAGAGAAGCTGGCATAACACTGTCTATGGATGTTACAGTCATGGGTGGTAGCGATAATTGGTCAAAATGTTATGATCACGTGAAGCTTGGAAAAATAGTTGATTTTTTGATTATCATGACCTATGATGAACATTGGGCTTCAAGCCCAGTTAGTGGTCCAGTCGCATCCTATGATTGGATGCTGCATCATATGACACAGCTTGCTGAGGTTGTAGATCCTGATAAACTGGTCATGGGTGTGCCATTTTATACGAGAGTTTGGCGTGAATACCCATCGACTGAAGTGGCTAACCAATTTGTCACAAAATCATCAGCAATTGGTATGGAAGCACAGAATGCTCTCATAGTAAAATATGAGCTGACACCGATTTGGGATGATGTGGATAAATTGTATTATGCGACATTCTTCGAAGAAAATGCGCAAGTTAAGCTCTGGATAGAAAACGAGAGGTCCATGGGTGCAAAAATGCAGATTATAAACACACTGAATTTAAAAGGCGTGGCAGCTTGGCGCCGTGGTTTTGAAACACAAGATATCTGGAATGTTTTTAATCAAATCAATCCATAATTTTGGAGGCAAAATGAAATCTTTTGGTTTAATGTTCAACACAAAACGCATGTTCATCTATTTTATTCTTTTGATTATCGGATTGTCTCTTATGGCATATGGTGTTCTTTCTTATTATGATGATCGTCGTACATTTGATATGACGATGAGTGATGATGAGATTGTACAGCGTGCTAAAGCACTTGGTTTGGTTGAAGTCAAAGACAAGATCGACGGAGAAAAAAATGAAAATTAGAATTAATGAGTTGAAATTCGACTTAAATGAAGCGTTAAATGATGTGAACATCTATAATAAAATCATAAAAAAAACGAAGCTAAGAAAAGAACAAATTACTTCTTACGCCATAGTTCGAGAGTCTATTGATGCAAGAAAAGGAATTACTTTTTCGTATGTTGTCGATATTGAGACACCAAAGGCTTCCTTTCTGCTTCAAAATGGCTTTAGTATCGCCCCAGAGCCATTTGAGCCAATTGATGTCATCTACAAAAGCAAATTATCCGCTTTGAAAGTGGAGCAAGAGCAGAGACCTATCGTGATTGGATTCGGTCCAGCAGGCATTTTTGCTGCACTACAGCTTGCACGTGCAGGACTTAGACCGATTGTACTAGAGATGGGCGATGCCGTTGATAATCGCCAGAAAGCCGTTGAAGAATTTTGGGAGACAGGCAAATTAAACACTATGTCCAATGTTCAGTTTGGAGAAGGTGGTGCAGGCGCATTTTCTGATGGCAAGTTGACGACCAGAATCAAAGACCAACGAATCGAATTTGTGTTAAATTATTTAGTAAAAGCTGGCGCACCCTCAGAAATTATCTATAGAAATAAACCACATATTGGCACAGATATCCTTTGTGATGTCGTAAAAAAACTGAGACATGAGATTCTATCTCTAGGTGGGGAAATTTTATTCAACACAAAAGTCATTGACTTTAACTTTGATTCAGGTGAAGTCATATGTGAAAACAATCTGAGTTTTCAATCTCAATATATCGTACTTGCAATCGGACATAGTGCGCGTGATCTTTTTTACAAACTAGAAACGCATGGTGTTTCAATGACACAAAAGCCATTTGCCATGGGTGTTAGGATTGAACATCCACAGAGGCTGATCAATGTCGCACAATATGGAAAAGCCCATAGTCACGAGAAATTAGGTGCTGCAGAATACAAGTTGACATTTAATGCTTCAAACGGTAGAAGTGTTTACTCATTCTGTATGTGTCCTGGGGGGCGCGTAGTAGCCTCAGCATCAGAAGATAATCGTCTCGTGGTAAACGGTATGAGTTATCACAGTAGAGACCTTAAGAACGCAAACAGCGCGCTTCTGGTCAATATAGCACCATCAGATTTTGGATCGGATCATGTCCTAGCGGGTGTAGAATTTCAGCGTAAACTTGAAGCATTGGCTTATGAAGCTGGTGGTGGCGGCTATTCAGCGCCAGTAGAAAAGCTAGACACATTTTTAGGGAATAAAGTTGAACGTTATTCCTTCGGTTATGTCAATGTATTAAAGAAAGCAGAAGACTATTATCGACTGGCTGATGTGGATTATGATTGTGAAATGACTGGTTATGAAATAACATATACGCCAGAGGTCAAATATACGTCATTAGATGATTTCTTACCTGATTATATGTGCACTGCACTTAAAGAGGCAATTGTTCACTTTGGCAAACAGATTCCAGGGTTTGATGATCCAAGAGTTGTTTTGATAGAATCAAGAAGTTCATCGCCAGTTAGAATTATACGTAACTCGGAGACGTTGGAATCTATTAGTCACCATGGTCTTTATCCTTGTGGCGAAGGGGCGGGATATGCAGGCGGCATCACATCCTCTGCTGTCGATGGTGTAAAAGTTGCAGAAGAAATTATAAAGGATATATTGAAGAAAATTTGATAGTTAGTTCACTTCATTGTCCGTGAGAAATATCTCTAAAATGGAATTATGATAAAATAAATGTTATCGGAAGACAAACTTGATTGATAAAATGAAAAAAATACTTAAATTTTCAAAATAATCTTTCAATTTTTCACCCTTAATTAGCACAAAAAAATTCGCGACAAAAAATTGCGCGTAACGGTTCCAAACAAATGGTTACACGATATTGGCACATTTCATTTTTCAAAAAAAATTAAACTTAAATTAAACTTTAAAGTAAACCCAAGATTGATATGTTAAAATA
>CAYLNI010000037.1:0-9485 GCA_964384705.1 uncultured Fusibacter sp. | reverse complement strand
GGTTATTTAATGTCAGAAAAACGTGAAAATTGGGGAAGTAAGTTAGGCTTAGTCCTCGCGATGGCAGGAAATGCTGTAGGTTTGGGTAACTTTTGGAGATATCCTTATCAAGCAGCAAAAAATGGGGGCGGCGCATTTATGCTTCCTTACTTTGGAGCCCTAATTCTTATGGGTATCCCACTCATGTTAGTTGAGTGGAGCTTAGGTAGAATGGGTGGTAAGTACGGACATGGTACTTTAGGACCTATGGTTTATTTACAAGCACGTGAAGGCGTTAAACCTAGAACTGCGATCTTGATCGGTTCGCTAGCAGGCGGTTTGGCACTTGGCGTTACATTGTTGGTAAACTCTTATTACAACCATATTATTGGTTGGACTATGGGTTACACTGTATTATCATTGACTGGCGCTTACATGGATCCAGCTATTAGTACTGGACAGTTTTTTGTAGATTACATTCAAAATCCTGGCTATGTATTTGGTTTCTGGCTCTTAGCACTAACCGTATTGTTGTTTACAGCAATGGGTGGTATTCAAAAAGGCGTAGAGCGTATGGCAAAAATATTGATGCCTACGATTTATGTATTCGGTATTATTCTTATTATCAGAACACTAACACTTGGCGCACCTAATCCAGCTCAACCAGATTGGACACCAATCGCAGGCTTGAACTTTATCTGGTCTCCAAGATGGGCTGACCTCAACTGGGCAGCTACTATGGCAGCTTGTGGTCAAATCTTCTTCACATTATCAATTGGTATGGGTATTATTTGTAACTATGCTTCTTACTTGAAACCAGATGATGACATCGTGCTTTCAGGATTTACAACGGTAGCGCTTAATGAACTTGCAGAAGTTATATTAGGTGGTACGATTGCAATTCCTATCGCATATGCATTCCTTGGACCAGACGGTGTAGGCGCAAGTATCGGTCTTTCGTTTATTGCTCTTCCAAGTCTCTTTAGAGAGATGGGCTTCGGTAACATAGTTGGTGCAATGTGGTTCTTATTACTTTCTTTTGCAGGATTAACATCTGCAATCGCAATGTACAATTACCTTGTTGCTTTGATTATGGAAAACACGAGCACACACAGAAGAAATGCTTCAATTATGGTATTCTTAGGATATATCGTAGTAGGTCTTCCAGTTGCACTTGAGCCAATCTTGACTAAAACTGCGGATCTTATGTACTTCACAGAAGTGGATAACTGGGTAGGTAACTACTTCTTATTCGTTCTTGGTTTGACTGAGATTATCGTTACTGGCTGGTTATTTAGAGAAAAAGGCCTTCCAGAAATCAACCGTGGCAGCTATTGGAAAATTCCAAGCTGGTTCTATAAAGTGTTCATTCAAGGTATCACTCCAATCCTTATGATTGTTGTCCTTGTTATGTACACAATAGATACTGCTAAACAAGGCTATTACAAAATGATTCCTGATTTTGTTGCAGGTAATGATGTATTGATCCCTTGGGTACAAGCAGGTCGCGTTGTCGTGTTTGGTGTCGTTGCAATTGGATGCGTGGTCACTTACATTTCTATCAAGCGTACTTATAGAGAAGAGCTTGAGAAAAATGAAGTTATCATTCGTTTATAAAGGAGGTAAATTATGTCTGCAGGTGCATTAACTTTCATGGTTTTGGCTTGGGGTATCATACTTGTCTCTGTTGCAGTTTCATTATCACAATTAGTAAAACACAGCAAGTAGTACCAGTAAATAAATAATATAAGCCTCCACTTGTGGTGGAGGCTTATTTTGGAGGTTTTCATGGGAAAGGCGTTGACGGATGTTTTTACACAACTCCAGGGAAATTTAGCGAAGTTTTATTCAGATAAAAAATTAGAAAAATATCAGAAACGCGTTTCTGTCCTTATTCATAAATATTCTGAAATAGAAATTGAAGAACGTCATGTTGACACTTATGACAGCTTATGCAAACGTGGTGTTGAATTATTAAAGCCAGGTAACTTAAAAGATGAAGAAAAGCTAAAGTACTTTTTACGTTATTGTGATGCGGCACTTTATGATTTTAAGGATAATGTCAAAATATTGACATACTTGATGAGAGCATACATGATGACTACGATGTTCTTCTACATTATTACACCGCAATATTTTGGTTATATCTTACCATTAATTATGGTAGTGCCAGTATTTATTGGTATGAGAGGTATGAAAAAACGCAGTCTAAACGGTTTGATAACAGGCTGTTCAGTTGTTCCTTTAGCTATTATGGTAGCTGTTGTACATTTTAAAAGTATTTTTATTGCTTTAAATACAGGCTATGATAACTATTTAGGGGAATTGGCAACACATTATAATTTTTCCTTTGCTTTCACGCAGGGACTTATGACGACGATGAATATACTAGCTGCTGTAATGTTAATCGCAGGTCTTACAACGGCGTACCTGGGATTGAAACACAACAAAATGTTCTTATAGAAAGAAGCTTAGTAGGTCTTACGACTTACCAAGCTTCTTTTTTGGTTAATCATGGAAATCGGATGCGATTTCCTCAATTATGCGTGTTCGTTTACTACAATTTATAAACAGTAATTTCTTCACAATAAGAGCATTCATATTCCAACTTACCGTTAGCTTTGACTAACGTAAATTCTGGTATTGCATAATCGTCAGAATGTGTGATGCATCTAGGATTGTGACACTTCATGCCACCTTTGATGGTCTTTGGCACGGATGTTTTCACCTTTTCTGCAAGTTTGCCATCTCTTATAACATTTACTGTGATTTTTTGATCTAATAGTCCGAGCAAATCTAAATTGACATCGAACACATTTTCAACTTTGATAATATCTTTTCTACCGAGTAATTCACTTTTTACATTCATAAGCAATACGACAGGTTGTTCAGTGTCAGTGAAAAGCAGATTGAATATTTTTAAACCATTGCCTGCATGAATATGATCGATGACAATGCCATTATCTATACCTTTAACTTCTAGCATAAGGACCAACCTCCAATAACTTTGTAATCAATGCCATTCTCACATAAACGCCCATTTCTGATTGTTCGAAATAAACAGCCCTTTGGTCGTCGTCAACATCATAAGCGATTTCATTGACGCGTGGCAGTGGGTGCATGATAATCATATCTGATTTCGCATTCTTTAGCTTTTCGCGAGTGAGTTTGAACGAATTCTTTAGTTTAAGATAATCAGCTTCGTTGAAGAATCGCTCCTTTTGAATACGCGTCATATAGAATACATCGACATCGTCGATAACATCTTCCATGTAAGGTACTTCGACAAGTTCAACCTGGTATTTTTCGATGAGTTGTCTCTTTAATGCATCTGGCAGTTTAAGCTCTTCTGGTGAAACCAACGCAAATTTTTTTGTGCCAAATCTTGCAAGGGTTCTTATGAGAGAATGTACCGTGCGTCCATATTTAAGATCGCCGCAAAATGCGACACTATGTCCACTGATTGTGCCTTTATATTTCTTGATTGTAATAAGGTCTGTAAGTGTTTGTGTAGGATGTTGGTGACCACCATCTCCGCCATTGATGACGGGAATACTCGAATATTGTGACGCGAGTTTAGGTGCACCTTCTTTAGGATGTCTCATGACGATGACATCCGCATAGTAACCCATAACGCGTATCGTATCGGCTAGACTTTCACCTTTTTTAGCAGAGCTTGTGTCGGCATCCGCAAAACCGATCACATTGCCACCAAGTCGCATCATGGCGCTATCAAAGCTGAATTTTGTGCGCGTGCTCGGTTCGAAAAATAATGATGCAAGTATTTTCCCGTCACAAACTTTGTTAAATGCCTTTGGATTTTCGTAAATTTTTAGCCCGATATCGACTACCGCCTCAATTTCTTCAAGCGTAAAGTCCTCTGGTTCAATCAAATGTCTCATTTTGTCCTCCTTTTGATCTCACTGAATCACATTAAAGTATGGAAATAAAAAATACCTTTGCAGAGACGCAAAGGTATGATACGACAAATTTGTACTTTTCAGCACATTGACGAAGTTTCCTTTTCGACCTCTCGGATCAAGTTAAAGGTATATATTCATTGTCTCAATAATAACACAGCACTAAAGAAATGGTCAACTTAATTTGAATGACTATTAATAAATTTACAATTGGCAATTAAACTAGGACATTTTGTAAGATCATTATCATAATAATTCCAGTATAATGCTTGACAGTTTAGAGGTCGCTATGTTAAATTGTAGAAAAGTTTAACCTTTAAACAGGTACGAGAGACCTGCAAGGTGAATGATGCGTAATATTGGATTATTCAACGTCTTAGCAGGTGCTAAGACGTTTTTTTTGTATATCTATGGATATTGTAATTGGAATGATGCAAATGGAGGCGATGAGAATGCTATTAATTGCAAATGGTACCATCATAAATCCCAAAACAGATCAAATGGAACAAATGGACATACTGATTAAAGAGGATAGAATTATTGAAATCGGAAAAGATTTAGTTGAAAAAATAAATGCCTCGGAAGTTATTGATGCGAATGGATACTTCGTGTCACCTGGTTTTATTGATTTGCACGTTCATTTGAGAGAACCGGGCTTTGAATATAAAGAGACCATATTCACTGGGTCGCGTGCCTGTGCAAAAGGTGGTTATACAAGCGTTGTTTGCATGCCCAATACTAAACCAGCGTTAGACAGTGTAGAAACGATAGAAATGCTTAAAAAAATCATTGAAAGAGATTCCGTGATTTCCATCTATCCTGCAGGTGCGATAACGTTGGGAATAGCTGGGGAGGTCATGTCCAATCACGAACAGCTCATAAAAGCAGGTGCTGTCGCTTTATCGGATGATGGCAGAACCACGATGAATGAGGATTACATGCGTGAGGTTTTTAAAGTCGCAAGGGCTTTTGACAAGCCAGTTATGACGCATTCAGAGGACCATGAGATTACGGTACATTATAAAAATTCGATTTTTCCAACTGAAGCCGAATCCAACATTGTTGAAAGAGATATTGCATTATGCAGAGAGGTCGATGGGATTCTTCATGTATCTCATGTGAGCACAAAGGCAGCAATCGATGCAATCGCGATAGGAAAAGGATCTAATGCAAGATTGACCTGTGAAGCAGCACCACATCATTTTGCATTAAGTGATGAGCATGTCGATATGACATCAAATTACAGCAAAGTCAGCCCGCCAATTCGTTCCGAATCAGATCGTAAGTATTTAGTGGAAGCGATAAAAAAAGGAATTATCGACGTAATTGCAACCGATCATGCACCACATGAAAAGGAAAGCAAGGAATGTCCTTATACTGAGGCAAGCTATGGGATCAGCGGCATTGAGAGTGCCTTTTCTGTAAGTTATCAATCGCTAGTGAACTCTGGTGAAATATCACTCAAGCAACTAATTAGGATGCTTACGATAAACCCTGCAAGAATTGCAAGACTAAAGGACGTCGGTTCAATCGAAAAAGGATATTATGCCGATTTGACACTTATAGATTTAGAGGCAAATGTAATCATAGATAGCAAAACTTTTATATCAAAGGGAAAAAACACACCATTTAACGGTTTTATCGCAGAAGGTGAAGTGATCATGACACTTCATCATGGCAAGATTGTGTATCGAAAAACAAGGTAATGTATCAAAAAAATAGAAGATGAGGTGCAAACATGATTAGTGATCAATTGATCAAAGCAATAATTGAAAAAAAGAGTCCAATCGTCGTTGGACTCGATCCAAGATTGGAAAGCATACCGCTAGATATACTTGACCATTGTTTTGAACTTTATGGTGAAACATTGAAGGCTGCAGCTGAAAGCATCTTGATATTCAATAAAGGCATCATAGATGCTGTTTACGATTTGGTGCCAGCTGTTAAACCTCAAATTGCTTTTTATGAGCAATATGGCGTAGAGGGTATGGCAGCCTATAAAGCAACATGTGAGTATGCGAAATCAAAGGGCCTCATTGTTGTCGCGGATATCAAAAGGGGGGACATAGGTTCAACATCAAAAGCTTACTCAATCGCTCATCTTGGAGTGACCAAAGTTGGAAACAGCTATCACAAAGCATTTGAAGCGGATTATGCGACAGTGAATCCCTATTTAGGCGATGATTGTATGCGTGAATTTATGGAAGAAGTTAAAACATTTGATAAGGGATTATTCATACTCGTAAAAACATCGAATAAAACATCGGGACAGCTACAGGATCTGGAAGTTGAAGGTGGTAAAGTATACAATAAAGTCGCTCAGATTGTCTCAAATTGGAATGATATGATAGTCGGCGATACAGGGTATTCCCCAATTGGTGCTGTTGTAGGGGCAACTTATCCGAGTGAACTAGAAGATCTTAGACGACAAATGCCTAAAGCCATATTATTAGTGCCAGGTTATGGTGCACAGGGTGGTGGCGCAAATGATGTCGTTGGTGCGTTCAATCAAGATGGTCTCGGTGCACTCGTAAACTCATCAAGAGGGATAATCTTTGCTTTTGAAGGAACTAACAAAGCATACGGAGTAGCAGCAAGGGAAGCGACATTGGAAATGAGAGAAGCTATCAATGGTGCACTTGAGCAGGCAGGCAAAAAATATTGGTAAGGGAGAGCATATGAAGTTCAATGGCAGCGTTAAAATCATTGAAAGAAAACAATTGCAACAAGATGTTTTTCAAATAAAAGTTGAAAGACCTAGCATGATTGAAGAAGTCTTACCTGGACAGTTTTTCAACATCGACACGGGTTATCCTCTACTTAGGAGGCCGATTTCAGTTAGTGGCTATAGTGCAGATGACATTGAATTTACGGTTAAGGTTCTTGGAACTGGCACACAGGCACTATCTGAGTATGAAGTCGGAGAGTCTATTGTTTTGATGGGTCCATTAGGCAATGGATTTGAGCAAAAGGGCGAGAAAAGAGTCCTACTGGTAGGTGGCGGTATCGGCATAGCACCTATAAAAGGGCTACTTGAACAGCTTGCACCACAAGCAGTTAGTTCAGACGTCATTTTAGGATTTCGCGATGAACCTTATCTGGTTGAAATGTTTTCTTCTGTTGCATCGTCACTCACACTCGTCTCAGAATATGACGCTTCATTTAGGCTAGGTTATGTGACACAACCTTTCATTGAGCATATTGAAGCGAATGCGTACGACATGATCTACGCCTGCGGTCCTGAGGCGATGCTTAAAACGCTAGCTGGCATATGTAATAGTCGTGAACTGCCAATACAATTGTTGATGGAAGAAAAAATGGCATGCGGTATTGGTGCTTGCCTAGTTTGTACATGTAAGGTCAAACAGGGTGATTTTGGCTTCAAACACGTTAGAATGTGCAAAGAGGGTCCCATGTTTTATGGAAGCGAGGTGATTTTTGATGCAGACTAGTACACAAAAACAACCTAATCTCAAAGTCGATTTAAATGGTTTAATCTTGAAAAATCCCGTGACTGTTGCCTCTGGTACTTATGGATTCGGTAGAGAATATAGTGAATATATCGATCTGAATTGCCTTGGCGCTATTTCTGTCAAAGGGTTGACACTTGAACCGCGAGAAGGCAATGAAGGTGTTCGAATTGCAGAAACCCCTATGGGTATGATCAATAGCGTAGGGCTTCAAAATCCAGGCGTTTATGAGTTTATAAAAAATGAGATTCCTTTTTTAAGACAATATGATTTGAAAATAATTGCGAATATCAATGGTAATACCATTGAAGATTATTGTGAAATGGCTAAGATTCTCGATAGAGAAGACATAGATTCCATTGAACTAAACATATCTTGTCCCAATGTTAAAAACGGAGGGCTTGCATTTGGAACGAACCCACAAGTTGTGAGAGAAGTCGTTCGGAGAGTAAGGCAACATACATCTAAGCATTTAATCGTCAAGCTCTCACCCAATGTGACGGACATAAAAGAAATTGCAAAAATAGTCGAAGAAGAAGGCGCAAACTGTATTTCATTGATTAACACCGTTACTGGAATGGAAATCGATATACACAAACGTAAAACAGTTTTACAAAGAGGTGTGGGCGGCTTGTCAGGTCCAGCAATCAGACCCATAGCGATTAAACTCGTATACGATGTCTATCAAACGGTCAAAATACCAATTTTGGGTATGGGTGGCATCATGAATTATGAAGATGCCATTGCCTTTATGCTTGCTGGAGCTAGTGCAATTGCCATTGGAACTGGAAACTTCGTCAACCCGAATGCGCCAATAGACGTTTTAGAGGGCATTCAGAATTATATGAATCAGCATAACTACAATGCGGCGTCTCAAATTACGGGTGATCTCAAAAAATAAAAGAGTTTACCCATATAGGTAAACTCTTCAAATTGAAATTATACAATTTCCTCAACTATAAATCAAACAGGCATTATGCCTGTTTTTTTTGACGGCATTCATAATTATGCCTGTGATTTAGCGGCGATTAAATCGGTTATTATCATTTGTTTCGTTTCTTTTGGATTGAACTTGTGGAACTTGAAAATGACATTCAGTATATAACCACCACCAATTGCATTGATGACTGTTCCGACGCCATAAGAACCACCTAAGAAAATACCAATCAATAAGATTGTGATTTCAATTAACGGTCGAATGATAGAAACGTTGATACCAGTGAGTTTAACAAGACCAACCATCAGTCCGTCTCTTGGACCTGCACCTAGTTCACAACATAAGTAAACGTATATACCATAGTTGAAAAGGAAAGTGCCTATGATGAGATAGATAAATCGAACGATTAAGCTATCATTCAAAGGGATGATTTGCATTGTATCAAATACATCCACTAAGTAACCTATAAAGAACATATTTAGCAATGTGCCCACACCTGGATAGATTTTTATGAACAAAGAGAATAATATAATCACAATACCAGTAATTTGTGATACGACCCCAAAACTTAGTCCTGAAATGCTGGCTATACCTTGATGAAATGTGCCCCAAGGATTCAAACCCAGATCAGCATATATGGTTAAGTTGATCCCAATTGCGATGATCACAAAACCAAACATAAGCTTTGGGAGATTCCTAAGTGTTTTTCTGATGACGACGCGATCCATATAGCCTCCTTTATTTCGATACCCTAATTATAAAATAGCATAAGATGTTCAAGAATAAAAGGTCTTGGGTCAATATATATATAGTTTTGTTTGCATGTTGCCATAGTAAGTGGTATGGATTATGAAAAGGTTAACATCGCGAAAAAAGTCTATATATAGTAGGAAAAAAAATAGGGGCTACTATTAAAAAAAACTGAAAACTCTTTCTTTAGATTTTGTGTTGACTTCATAAAAATCATCTGATATTATTAACAAGCACTAAACAGTGCGTACAAAAATAACGTATGAAAATGTAAAAAACGTGTTAAGAAATTATGAAAAAATTTGAATAAAGATATTGACATCGAAAATAATCGATGATAATATAAGAGAGTCGCCGCAAGCCATTGCGGACACGACGAACAAAAGAAATTCATAAATTAACACCGAAAACAGGACCTTGAAAATTGAA
>CAYLNI010000036.1:20669-20875 GCA_964384705.1 uncultured Fusibacter sp. | reverse complement strand
GGGTGTCGAACGAGCGCATTTACCTAAAATAGTAAGCGCTGTCGATCAGGTTGGCACATTGACGTCAAAGGCAGCTCGCCAGCTAGGGTTATCCATTGGGACGAAAGTATTTGGTGGCGGTGGCGATGCGTCACTGATCGGCGTAGGGGCAGGTGCAGTTGAAGTAGGCAGTACGCACATATATTCAGGTACCTCAGGATGGGTTT
>CAYLNI010000036.1:20353-20597 GCA_964384705.1 uncultured Fusibacter sp. | reverse complement strand
CTCACAGCCATGATTGCGTCCATCGTAGGTGCAAATGACCAAACCTACAATTACTTTTCTGAACTCGAAACGGCAAGCAAGTGTCTAGAATGGGTCAAGGACCACTTGGCTCTTGATGAAATCAACATCTATTTGGACAAAGTGAGCGTTTCAGATACCGAAGACAGCCTCTACAAAAATTTATTCGATTTTATGATGAGCGAGATTAAAGATGTGCCAGCAGGTAGCGATGGGGTCATCTTTA
>CAYLNI010000036.1:15867-20343 GCA_964384705.1 uncultured Fusibacter sp. | reverse complement strand
GTGGCTTCATGGCAATCGATGCCCTTTTGAGGATCCGAACGCACGCGGCATGTTCTTCAACATCAGCCTTGAAACGGGGAAACGCGACATGATTCATGCCGTTTTGGAAGGGATCTGCTATCACCTTAGGTGGCAACTGGAAGCTCAGGAAAAGAAAATCAAAACGTCGAAGACGATACGATTTGTCGGCGGGGGCGCGCTCTCTGAACTAACGTGTCAGATACTTTCGGATGTGCTCGGTCGAGAGATTGAAACCATAGAAAATCCACAAAATGTGGGGGCAAAAGGCGCAGCCATTATAGTTGCTGTTGGACTGGGCGTTATGGATAATCTTTCAGAGGCGAGTCGATGCATTAAAGCCGATAAAACATATTATCCAAATGGTGATCACAAAAAAATACATGATCGCAATTTTGAAGCCTTTAAAAGGCTTTATCTGAACAATAAAAAAATATTTCGCATGCTCAATCAAGCCGACAGTTGAGGTCAGACATTCTTAGCAGCTACTAAGTATAAAAAGATGGAGAGGATGGTGGCACCAATGATGGAAGCGAACGCAGTACCGATTAACGAAATGGACAGAGGCCTATCAAAATATCGTTGGGTAATCCTAGCGGCGATTTTTCCTATGATTATATCAACCGAAATGATGTGGCTGACACTTGCACCCGTAAACAGCATGGCCAGAGAATTCTATGGGGTCAGCAGTTTTAATATCGACCTATTATCCTTGAGCTATATGATTATGTTTATCGTCTTTTCAATCCCTGCATCATGGGTGGTCGACCGTTTTGGCTACCGTCATTCGCTGATTATCGGAGCGCTATTGACTTCTGTTTTCGGCGTGGCACGTGCCATCTTTTCTGACAATTTTGCTTTGGTGATTACGGCACAATTTTTGATTGCCATCGGTCAGCCGTTTTTACTCAATATCTCAACGAAAGTACCTGCAAACTGGTTTCCTGCCAATGAACGCTCGACGGCAGCAGGGATTTTGACCATGGCACAATATGTTGGCTTTGCGATTCCCATGCTCTTGTCGCCAATATTAGCAGAAAGTCAGGGTATCCCATTTGTGCTTCAAGTATTTGCTGGCGTAGCAGTTGTTTCAGCGTTCATAAGCATCGCGTTCACCAGAGAAAAGCCACTGGTACCGCCACCTGGACCTGAACTTCCAAAAGAGGACTTAAGACTCCGCTCTATGAAGAAGCTATTCAAAAATCGCGCATATTTAACGGTGCTGACGGTTTGTTTCATTTCTATCGGGATATTCAATACGGTTTTGACTTTGATTGAAACGATTTTGATCCCAAGGGGCATCACCTCTGCTGAAGCTGGCATCATCGGCAGTGTGTTTGTTGTAGCCGGAGTCGTAGGCGCGGTTGTGTTGCCAATACTCTCAGATCGAAAAGGCGTTCGGAAACCATTTTTTATCGCCTCAATCGTTCTTTTAATTCCGATATATCTCGGCTTTACATTTATATCAAGCTTTGTTATTCTTGCAGTGATCGCGGGCATAGCTGGATTTTCAACCATGGGCGTTGCACCTATTTTGTTCCAACATGGCTCTGAAATGGCATATCCGATCCAAGAGGGAACGTCGCTTGGGATTATCTTGCTTATGGGCCAAATCTCTGGTATTGTGTTCGTATATTTGTTTGAAGTGCTCAAACAGGCTTCAGGTGCGGTGACAATCCCTATGCTGCTCATCGTATTCGCGACACTGATAGAATTGCCAGTGATTTTAAAACTTAAAGCATCAAGTTCATAAAGAGGTGACTATGACTGATATAAAAGCGCACAAAGAAAAAAATAAGTTCCATAAGGATACTTTCGATAAAACGTCCGAAGAAAGAAGGCAAAACGTCCTCGCAATCGCTTTAGATGAGTTTGCCTCAAAGGGCTATAGTGCAACGAGCATCAACGATATCGCAAAAAAATCTGGTGTGAGTATCGGTGCAATGTACAGCTATTTTGCTTCCAAAGAAGACTTGTTTTTAACCATTGTCAATGAAGGACGCGTTCTCATGGTAGATACTTTAAGTGGCATTGGCGAAAATAGTCGTGACGTGTTTGACTGTATTGAGAAAATGCTCATCGCTTCGCGAACCTTTGCAATCCAGCATGAACAGTTGAATCAAATCTATCTAGATCTTACCACTCAAGCTCTGTCACCACTTGCTTTAAGATTGTCCAGTACACTAGAGAATGTGACGCCGGTCCTCTTATCGGGTATTATCGAGAAGGCAAAAGCAGATGGGTTAGTTAGTGAGCGCGTGGATGCAAAAATAGCATCGTTTTGCATTGATAATATTTTCATGATTTATCAGTTCTCATTCTCCTCAGATTATTATAAAGAGCGTATGAGACTATATCTTGGCGATGAAAGCCTTGCGGATATTCTGGAGGTTGAAGCCAAAATCGTTCAGTTCATCAAACGCGCCATCCTAAATGCAGCATGAGAATTACATTAGAATTTCATTAATGGAAATAATTGTGTGCCAATGATATACAAAGAAAGCAGTGATAATGGTATAATTATTGATAGAACTATAGCTAGAGCGAAAGCTAGAACAGTTTATTAGGAGGCCTAACATGCGCACGGTAGAAGTTATTACAATAGTTATTTTATTCTTAATATCATTTGGAGCTTTCATAATGGGATACTTCCAATTTAAAGAAAAGGGTATCTTGTTTAATAATGCTTATCTGTATGCATCAAAAGAAGAGCGTGCCACGATGAATAAAAAGCCGCACTATCGACAATCCGCAATCGTATTTACTTCAATCGGTTTCATATTCTTATTAAATGCGGTTGAACTATTAGTCCGAAGTGGATGGATATTTCTAATCGTTCTAGTGTTGATCATTCTATTGATTGTTTATGCCATAGTGTCGTCTATTATGATTTCACGTAAAAATAAAGGCAGTGTGTGAGATGAAAAAGCGGATTTGGATTATAATAAGTGCCGTTGTTTTGATAAGCATTTTTACACTAGTATCTACATATGATGTTCATTTTCAAATTCATGTAGAATTCAATAAAATGTTAAAACAATCTGAGCAGGAACTAAGTGATCTTTATGGTTCAGATGTAGCGGCATTATTCAATAGTTATCATAATGAAGGCTTTGAAAAGCCTGATATTTCTTACATGAAGTTTGAAAAGAATATCTACATGGTGTATTTAACAGCCTATAAATATTCTAATGAAAAAGATTCAATCGGCACTATATTGGATAGCCAAAGTACAATCTTATACTTTGAGTTTAACAAGGTGCCTCTTTTGAGTTTTGACAAACTCAAAGAAATCACAACAAGGCCAGAATTTAATACCGTCGTTATGTACGATGCTTTTGCTGAATTTATAAGCAAATCGAAGGATAGTAAAAACAATACAGCTGTTTTCTATAAAGAACTTATATTAGATCCCGTTTATGAGAATTTTATAGAAGGTGGGGAATATGCGGTACTTGCTGATCGTTATATTGGTAGAACCATCAAGGCTCATGATGACTTAGCGTATAAATTGGAGCTCTTAAAAGAAAAAAATGTTGAAATGATTGTTAATGACGCTTTGTCGAAGAGTAATTCACACTTGGCAGGTATCAATACAACGGTTTACATCTTCCCAAGTGTAGGTGATTATGAGCAAATGACAGATCCACTTGGTGGTGTTGCGGGGGTCACCATTGGACAAGGTAAAATCCTGATTTTAGTTGATCCTACAGCTGATAATTGGGAGTCAGTACTTTCATATGTCGTTGCGCATGAATACCATCATAGTATATGGACCTCTATGCAACTGGAAGAGAACAGCTTTACTTTGATTGATTATTTAGTATTTGAAGGCAGGGCAGATTCATTTGCAAATATTGTTTACCCTGAGGTTGAGGTACCCTGGACCTCTAGTATAGACTTCAATGACGAAAAAACAGTATGGAAATTAATCGATGATCAACTAGGCAAAGTAAATAACGACGTATTAAATAAAGTCATGTTTGGTGGCGTTAAGGATTATCCACATTGGAGCGGCTATACGATTGGGTATCACATTGTACAAAACTATCTTGAAAAGAATCCTGAAGTAGATGTGGCAACATGGACAAATATGAATTCAAGCGATATTTTAGAAAAAAGCGGGTATGTTAAGAGTCAAAACTAACTTATGTTCAAAGCATTTTTGATTTTGGAGGAAAAAATGATTAAAAATTTGAATCAAGCGATCTGAAAGCATGTGCTGAAATTATGATGTCCGTCTATAACAATGAGCATTGGCAGTGTCAGTGGACATTAGAGACGGCGCAAAGTTACTTGCAAGATTATATTGAATGCAAGAAATTTGTCGGTTCACATTATGGCTGGATGACGTCATCAAAGGCGCTATTTTCTGCCATGAGAAGATTTGGTGGAACAATAGCGAAGTATTTGTTGATGAAATGTTTATCGTCCCAGAGCTTCAGAGACAAGGTTATG
>CAYLNI010000036.1:15146-15834 GCA_964384705.1 uncultured Fusibacter sp. | reverse complement strand
AAGGCGCATCAATTGGCGGGGTTTACATTGTCGACAAACCGCTATACGCCAGCGCCAAACTTTTATAGAAAAAATGGCTTTTCCGATGCGGAGCATGTACTATTTATGTATAAAGAAGTATAATCAATCAAAAGGGGTGTAATTATGAAAGCAAATACGGTTATGTACAAAGGGATCAATATGGTTAAATATGAAATGAACTTTAAGGAAAAATTTATGCTCGAAACGTTTAAGAAAGAGCTTCCTGAGACATTTAAGGAAAACGCATTTGATCTTGGGAGATTTTCAGATGAAAATGAATTTAAGTTTAAATATCATAGCAAAATGGGTTTCTTTGTATTGTATAAGAAAAACGAAAATTATGAACTCGTTCCGGGTTTTCCAGTGATGAATAAAGAAAGTGCGAAAACTTTGTTGCTTTCAAGTGAATTTGAAGGTTGATGATGAAAAATGCTTTAATCGTCTATTATACTGGAACTGGCTCTACAAAGCTTGTTGCAGAAGAAGTCCAAAGCAATTTATCCATGAAAAATGTAACGGCAGAAATGCACAGACTCACCGTGGCATCGAAAGTTGACCTCATTCAGAAAGCAATGACATGTCAGTCATTGATCTTGATCTATGCGGTCCATGCCTTCAATGCACCTGATCTCGTCTATACCTGGTTGAGAGATCTGGATGAACAAGG
>CAYLNI010000036.1:13153-15111 GCA_964384705.1 uncultured Fusibacter sp. | reverse complement strand
AATGGTACTATCTGTGTCAGGTGGTGGTGATATGCTCAGCAACACGGCTTGTCGTGTGAAGGCGAAGCGCTTACTGGAGAAAAAAAGGTTCAAAGTCGTTACGGAAGCGATGGTGACGATGCCCAACAATTGGATGTCAGCCACACCAGAGGCTATTTCAAAAGCTTTGATAGGTGTCATGCCGAAAAAAGTGGATCAGTGGGTAGATGCTTTCCTTCAAAATAAGGCTGTGCCTGTGCTATCAACCAAACCTATCGATCGAGTGATTACGTCACTTGGACGTCTTGAAGTCAAAGGGGCAGTTCAGTTTGGTAAAAACATCAAAGTCAGTGAGGCGTGTAATGGGTGCGGCTGGTGCGCAAAGAATTGTCCAGCTAGCAACATCACGATGACAGCGCAATTGGATCATGAAATTCCAACATTCGGACAGGTGTGTCATTTTTGTCTAGGATGTATTTATGGTTGTCCGAAAAAGGCTTTGACGCCTGGAAAGATGAAGTTTGCCGTGATTCCAACGGGATATCCGCTAAAAAAATATATGCAGCAACCAGAGGTGCCTCTTACTGAGTCTGAGATTATGGCGCAGTTAAAAGGCGTATCTTGGAACGGCGTTAGGCGATATTTGGAGGAATAGATTCAAAATGTTTGCGTGGAGGTCAAGGTGATTTTACAAGACTGGCTTACTGATTATATTAGCTTCCATTTTAAAGGTGCTACAATCAGTGCAATGAATGGTGGCGCTAGTGGCGCGAAGTTGTATACACTCAACGGCGTTGGTTTTGAAAACTTATTGTTGAAGGTGGATCGCCATATCAGCGAAAATGAATCACTTTCAATTGAGGTCAAACTCATCAGTTGGTTGAAACCACATATTTTTGTGCCTACAGTCATTCAATATGAATGCGTCAAGGCGTCTGATAACAATGACTACGATGTTTTCGTCATGACGAAACTTGAAGGGAAGAATCTAAAAGTATTACGTCATGAATACGATAAAAATGAAGTTGTCCGCGTCTATGGGCGTGCTCTCAGAGCGCTCCATAGCTTACCTTTCAAGGATTGCCCTGTGTGGGTTGATCTGGATGCAAGAATAGAGGAAGCAAAGTTAAGAACTAAAACTGAACGCATTGACACGAGTGACTTTGAAAAGCAATATATGGGCATTCCTGTTGAGAGTCTACTGGAGAAACTAGAAAAAACGAAACCAGCAATATTGGATCTAGTCTGTGCACATGGTGATTATTGCCTTGATAACGTCATGGCCAAAGTAGAAGAGGGCAACGGATTATCATTTACAGGCTTTATCGACATGGGCAGAGGCGGTGTTCAAGATCGTTATCAAGATATAGCCCTTGCTATCCGAAGTGTACGAAATCATTTAGGACCAGAGTATGAAAATGCTTTTCTAGATGCTTATGGTTTGATCGATACCCTCGACGTAGATAAAGTGAATTATTATATTTTGTTTGATGAGTTTTTTTAGTTAGACTTTTATTAGGAGGTGACGCTATAATGGCTAAACTAATCTATCCTATTAATGTATCGTTGGACGGTTACATGGAGGACGAGAGCGGCAATATCGATTGGTCGATCTCAGATGACGAAGTATTTAATTTCTGGACTGAATTCCAACGGCCGATTGGCACCTACATATATGGGCGACGAATGTACGAATCAATGGTGTATTGGGAGACGGCGAGCGTCAATAGTTACCATCAACCTGAGGCAATACAAGAGTTCGCACAGATCTGGAGAAATGCGGAGAAGATCGTGTGTTCACAGACACTTCAGTCGGTTTCTAGCTTGAAGACTCGAATCGAACGTGATTTTGACCCTGAAGCGATTCGTAATTTAAAAGAATTATCAGTAGCCGATATGACGATTGGTGGTCCCGAGCTTGTTGGACAGGCGATGAGAGCAGGATTGGTTGATGAATGTCATCTGCTAGTTAATCCGAT
>CAYLNI010000036.1:2447-13143 GCA_964384705.1 uncultured Fusibacter sp. | reverse complement strand
ACAAGTGTTATCGACACACTCTTAATCCGATCATCTTAGGTGGCGGGAAGCGTGCTTTGCCGGATAACTTTCTAATGCGACTTGAACTAATCGGTGAGCATCAATTTAAATGCGGTGTTGTTCAACTTCACTACCGAGTAATTAAGTGATAGTGATGCTAGAATACTGATTGTACTGGAAAAAAGATGGAAATTTTTGCGTATTCACTGGAAAAATGGGTATGTATAAATGAAGCAGAATTGCTTCTATCATAAGGAAGGTGAATAAATGAGACTTAATATTGAACCAGATGCAAGAACCTTGTTAAGCAAAGATAATCACTCAGTAGTCACGGTTAAATCGGATCAAGAGTGTGTCGATAACACTTGTTCAGAAATGGTCAATTATCCAGTCATCACATTTAATACTCCAGATGCGTCCGACGAATGGAAATATGAAATGTTTTCAGTTGATGGTGTCACCGTCTATTTCGATAAAACGTTGGAAACAGTACCAGAAGTCACTATTGCAAGAGAATCACACTTAATAAAAGATAAGATTATGCTTAAAGGTTTGGGTACACCGGAGCCAATAAGAAACATCAGACGATAAGAAATATGAGCTACCACTGTTCAATCAGTGGTAGTTTTTTTTTGCTGCAAACACGTATAAATACGGGGTACTTTGTAGGTAAAACAGTGATACAATATAGTAGTGATAAGAAAGGAGGCCTCCTAATGAGTGATTCATTTAGTGTGACAATTGGTGAAGTTGACAAAGCAATTAGCATATTGATGGAAGTAGCTCAGTGGCGTCACGATATCGGACAAACGGTTTGGCTTCCGGACAGTTTAAATAAAATGCGACTTACAAAAGGATTGAAAAAAGAGAATTTTTGCGTTGGTAGAGTAAATGGCGAAGAAGCATGCAGTATGATCTTACAATGGCACGATGCATTCTGGGTTAAAGCAAAGGAAAATGAGGCTGGTTATATCCACAAACTTTGCGTAAGACAACAATTCGCTGGAAGAGGACTTTCGAAATTAATGGTTGCTTATGCGATTGAAGAATGTCACAAACGCGGCGTACAATTTCTTAGACTTGATACAAGATGGGAAAATAAAAAGTTGTGCGAACTATATGAATCGATGGGCTTCGTAATTGTAGACAAAATACAGGTTGGAGATCGAAAATTAGCATTACTTGAAATGAGAATTGAGCGACTAATAAAATCTATGAATCCAATAATCAGTAAAAAATCAAAGGTTTTGATTTTAGGGAGTATGCCAGGTGAAATGTCACTTAGGCTTAATCAATACTATGCAAATCCAAAAAATCATTTTTGGCCTATTATTTATGAGATATTCAATCATGATTTAGAAAGTGACTATGCTAAGAGAGTTGATTTTATAATTTCCCAAAAACTCGCTTTATGGGATGTTTTAGACACATGCCTGCGTGAGGGGTCTCTTGATTCGAGTATTAAAGATGGTATCAACAATGATATTGAGAAACTGCTTTATGAATATCCGAATATTAAATGCATCATTCTGAATGGTACTAAAGCATATAGTCAATTTAGTAAAAGCATCAGACAAAAATTGAATCCTAATATTAAGGTTTTAAAGATGCCCTCGACAAGCCCAACACCAGGAAGAAATGTATTGAGTTACGAACAGAAATTAGAAAAATGGTCAGTGATATTAGATTGTTTCGAATAACTGAAAAGACAGAAAAGGAGAATGGAATGGAACCAGAAGTAAGTTTAGTAATGTTAAATTTTCATAGGCGATTGAAAAGAATATTAGGTAATAAGGTTAAAGATATTGTCATCCATGGATCAGCAGTTAATGATAGTTTTATCCGAGGTAAAGGAGACATTGATTTTCTAGTTTTGCTAAGTCAAGATGTTTCCGATGATGAATACGATGAAATCATAAATTATCACCGAAAGTCGAGACAAACTCAAAATTTGGAATCTCAGCTTGAAGGAAGTTACATAGTGTTAAGTAAATGTTATAATAATATTGATAGTGGTATATATATTGGATCGACTGAATCAAGGTGGAAGCGATTCACTGGCGATAGTTTTTCAAATCTGGATAAAGCATATATTCGTGCTATAAATTATTCGCTATATAACGAAAAGTATATTGAGAAACTATTTGACTACAGTTGGGAAGATGTTAAATCTGAGATTAGAGTTAACACAGAAAAAACTATAGCTTTATTAGAAAAATTGCCGGATTTTGATTTCAAATTGTACGCGCTACATACTGCTGTCAGAAGTTTTTATACTTATAAAACGCACACTTTCGTATCAAAATTGCAAGCTTTAGATATGATGGAAAAGGATCTTGAATTTAGTGCACATCATGATTTCATAAGAAAGATTAAAGTGTTCAAAAGCATGTTAAATGAAACGGAAAAATTTGAAATGAACAAGCTGGATTTGAGTCGAATTAATGAGATCGTATTTGATATTCATAAGCGATATAACTTAATTAAATAAATGTTCAAAATAACAAACCAGTTACCATGCAGAAGTCTCGGGGGTGGCGTGACATAAGCTCTGCAAGGGAACTGGTTTTATTCATAATGACTATATCAAAAAAATGAAATGCCTTCATGAGAATTACATTAGAATTTCATTAATGGAAATATTTGTGTGTCTATAACCTATCGAGAAAACTATGATAATGATATAATTTTTACTAAGAGAAATATCAAGTCTGACTTTTGGAGAAATATATGAACTCAGGAGAATTATATGATACGTAAAGCTAATTTTGATGATAAAGAAACGATAAGGCAACTAATTACTATGATGATTTGTGACAATGAAAATGAAAATGTGTCACATGAAGTCGTAGAGGATTTATATAGGTTTGAGAACAATCGTATTTTTGTTTTAGAAGAGAATGAAATCGTTCATGGCTATATTGTATTGAAGATCAATCCCTTTGAAGGTGGCGGAAATTTAGGTGAAATCGTATTTTTAGGCGTTGATGAAACGTTAAGAAATAAAGGCTTTGGTATAGAACTCGTTGATTATGTTGAAACATATGCAATTAAAGAAAATATTAGAAAACTGTATGTTAAAACGAATCCAGACAATAAGAGAGCCGTATGTTTTTGGATTAATAGGAACTATCAGTTTGAAGCAAGAATGAGAAATTTTAGTGATACTAATATTGATGATTATTATTTAGGTAAGGAGATCAATCCAAATGAAAAACGAAAATAAACCTTACAAAATATTTTTCGCGCATAGCGGCGGTGGACAAAGTGGTCCAGGTGAAGGCAGTTATGATTTAGTTGCATACCTTCGAAGAGTACTTTCAGATGATTTTGAAGTACATTTTCCCTTAATTGATGATCCTGAAGAGCCTACCTATGACATGTGGCAAAAGATGTTGTCAGTGGAGCTGAAAGCGATTGAACAGCCCATAATACTAATTGGACATTCGTTGGGAGGTTCTATGCTCCTTAAATACCTGTCTGAAGAAAAACCCCATATTGAGATCTCAGCAATATTCTTAATTGGAACACCATTATGGGCAAGCAGTGGTTGGAATATCGAAGATTACATTTTGAAGGAAAATTTTGAAACTGAACTGAGAGCAATTAACAAAATTTTTCTTTATCATTCTAATGAAGATGCCATTGTTCCATTTGAACATTTAGACTTTTACAAACGTGCATTTCCAGAAGCAACAGTCAGAGTCATAAACGGTACTGACCATGCTTTTGCAGAAGGACTACCCGAGTTGGTGGCCGACATTAAGTCAGTTATTTCATAAAGCTAAATATGACATCTGGAGGATCAAAGAATATGGACAGAACTTTTGATATTTTGTTAATTGGTGGTGCAAGTGGTGTGGGAAAAAGTCACATAAGCTATCAACTGTCGAAAATTTATAGCATGAACGTTGTACAAGTGGATGATTTTCAATGTATCGTGGAGCATTTTACAAAGGAAGAGGATTATCCAGTTTTCCATTATTGGAACAATCACCTTGAAGAAGCTAGAAAACAACCCATGGAGAAGAAACTCGAAATCATGATAAACTACGCCAATGAATTATCTGGCGTCTTGGAATTGGTTATCAAGAATCACTTGGAAGAAGACAGACCTATGATTTTAGAAGGAGATTTTATCTCACCTTTATTGTGTAAAAAACTTCTAAAAAACAATGAAATCAAAACTCGAATCAAATGCTTGTATATAATTGAAAACGATAAGGAACAGATCATACAAAACTATCTCACTCGTGAAGGCAGCATACAGGCTGACAGAAGTGAATTGAGCTTGCGCTACAATAACTGGATTAAGGAACAGATTGAGGGCACAGAGATAATTGCCGTAGAATCGACACCTTGGGAAACTACTATAAATAGAATTTGTGAATTGATTGAAAGGAGTAATTATGTGGGCATATAGAACAGAAACATTTGTTTCAATATTTGACAACGAAAAGTCTATCAAAATTAAAAGCAATCGATTATTAGAAAAATATGGTGATGAAGGCTGGGAACTCGTCAACTTCCAGTGTGTCGGCGCCTTTGGATCCATGATGGTCTTTGTTTTCAAAAAACCGGTAATCAAATCCTGATTTGACTGTATTTTAGGAGGTGTCTTCATGAAACTTTTAATTATATTAGTGTTATTGAGTATGGTTTTATTAACTGGTTGTGGCACGATAGCTGAACCGAATCCTACACCTATAACCACGGAAACTACAGAACAGATTCAGATTCCAACGACAGTAGAAACTGAAACAATGGAGCAACTACTTGAAATTGAACTAACTGATGATCGTATGAAAGATCCGTATGGGGTGGCTGTAAATTCACTGGGGCATATTTACGTCAGTGATATGGGGAATGATCGGATTTTGATTTTAGATAAAAACGGAACGTTGCTTGGTAAATGGGATAAAAAGGGCAGCTTAGAAGGTGAGTTCAACTCTATGGGCTTTGGTGGAATCGCGATTGACTCGGAAGACAATGTCTTTGTGGTTGACAATGGTAACTACCGCATTCAGAAATTCGATAAAGATGGCAATTTTATTGCTCAATGGGGCTCTTATGGAAAAGAAAACAGTCAGTTTGTACGTGCCATCGGCATAGCCGTTGACGTCGATGGTAATGTGTATGTGACCGATGATGGTAATCCTTATGTACAAAAGTTTGATAATGATGGTTACTTTCAGATGCGCTTTGGAGGATCCGGAAATGGCGAGGGACTATTCAGACATGCCACAGGAATAACTGTTGATACAAACGGAAATATCTTCGTTGCAGATTACGAAACTAAATACGTGCAGAAATTCGATGACAAAGGAAGCTACATAACTTCTTGGAAAATGGGCGAGGACATCGGAGTTTCTGGCACACCTGAGGGTCTCGCTGTAGATTCAGAAGGTAATGTCTTTGTTACTGATTATGATTTGGGACGATTGCAAGTGTTTGATAATGATGGTAATTTTTTGTGGGCAATGGGTGAAAAAACGATAAGCACTAATCCGTTTAATCGACCAACTGCCTTAGCATTCAATGATGGTAAATTGATTGTCGTAAATCAGTTAACTGGTAAGTTGAGTGTAGTCGAACTACCTTAGAGGGGCTGAGTATATGAAAAAAAGAAAATTGATCTATTTTACTGGGATAGTCATCATGCTACTAATCGCGATTTATCTTAATGGTGGTATCACGAAAGCCGAATATCCTGATGATTTCAACTTCACCTATACATTTGGCGCGAATGGTAAAGAATCTATAGATACTTACAAGAATATTTTGACATATGATTCAGTAGATGGTCTTCTTGAATTCGAATTCAAACTTAGCAAGGAAGAAAAAAATAGGATTTATCTTAAAATGGTTGAGAATGCTTTTATGAGCTCTCCGAACTCATTTCCAATAGTGTCCATATGGACCATTGATCCAATTGGCAGATCAACATTAAATTCTGAGTTTTATGGTTCTGAGAATCATGTGAGTTGGAGCACGTATAATATCGATCTTACAAATTTAGAAGATCCAACAAGAGGGAACCGTGATCTTACTGCAGTCCAAGAAATTGGTACATTGATTGAACAAATTATTTTAGAAAAAACCAAGTCTATGAATTTACCTGAAAAGAATTTATATTTATAAAATCTGATTCAAGAAGGTGGCGTTTAACATGAAACTAAAACGAGTGTTGTTCGTTTTAACAGTTAGCACCATATTGCTCACTTCTTGCAATTCACGTGAAGATGTGACGCATATGAGCCAAGATCAAATGACCGAGTATGTGATGGAGGCTATTGAAGAACCTATTTCTTTTGTCAGTGCCACAGGCAATGCTGAGGACCCAGTCGTGACCTACGTCTATAAACTTGACGATAGGGACATAACCTTTGAAGCGACATCCATCATAACAGCGCTAGGCGTTGATGGATCGCGTTTTGGAAATTATGATGAGGAAATATACATCTACTATGAAGAAGGCATCGCCAAGTCTGATTATTATTCCCAAGAAAGAGTTCGAATTGGAAACGCCCTCGATATTGATGAAGAGGATGAGAATTTTGTTTTATCAATTATCAATGTTGAAAACTACGAGGACATTGGCAAACTCGCACAGTATGCCGTTGAACTCGACATGCTATATGGGTTCAATGAAATCAAGCCCGAACGCATGGTACCCATTAATTTAGGTGCCCTCTCATTTAGCGCCCCAGGAAATTCTATTGAAGGACCAAGATTTTCTGTAAATAATAAATCACGATTGAAATATGATGAGGTTTATAATGAAATAGTAGCATCCTATATTGCACAATTGATTCAGTTTGACCAAACGGATGAAACGATTCCAGAGGCGGTTTGGAGTCGGTATGAAAAGTGAAAAATATTGATTGATTATCAAATTTGAGGAGATAAATGTATGATAAAACTAAACAATCAAACATCGGTAAAGTCGGAAATGCTTATCTTAAAGCCAGTTTATGAAGTCTATGAAGCATTTGTTAATCCAGATATAACAACGAAATTTTGGTTCACTAAAAGTAATGGACGATTAGAAGTTGGTAAACACGTTCGTTGGGATTGGGAAATTTATGGCGTATGGGATGAAATTCATGTAAAAGAATTGGAAACTAACAAACGAATTGTTGTTGAATCTTCTGATGGTTCAACGATTGAATGGATTTTTAATGATCGATCTGAAAATGAAACATTTGTAACCATCAGTGTTTCTGGTTTCATGTTGAATCTGGTTGCAGACCATGCACCTGATACTCACGTGATGGGGTGGAATAAATGAAAACAGATTCAAATTACTTCAAGTCATTGATGGGGACATACAAAAATGCCCCATGTAAAGTGCTGCCTTACCCACTTTGGAAAGCTGAAATGAGACTGGACATAGAAAAAAGTGAATATGATACATCTAATGGAAACATATCGACTATATATGGTTCAAATGAGAATGGATTAGAATTTTTTTGGAACAATGATAGACAGGTAGATAGTGGTTTACAGCAGTTAGTCGAGCGGTCAAATTATATTATGATCCATGATGACTATTTTAAGAAACTAGATAACCAAAAATTCATACATCGAACGGCCTTTTTCAGGTTAATCCACGATAATAGTGAAATTAATGCGTGGACACTGCCTCATGGGTATTCCATTTGCGACGTGCATATAGATGCTGAAATATCGTTGATTTCTGAATTTATTGCAGCTTGTTATGAGCATATGAAACCAAGCTATAATGTCGTTATGAAATGGACATTACATAAGGTATTTGATAAGCGTTTGTGGATTTGGATAAAGGATGAAAATGGTGAACACGCAGCTCTTGGTATAGCAGAAATCGATGAGAGTGTTCCGGAAGCATCTTTAGAATGGATTCAAGTGCATCCAAAATATCAAGGGAAAGGACTTGGGAAAGTACTGGTTCTGGAATTGCTCAATCGTGTGGCAACACGCGTAGATTTTACGACTGTATCTGGAGAATGTGATAATGAAACAAATCCAGAAAGATTATATAGAAATTGCGGATTCGTCGGTAATGACGTTTGGTGGCATTTGAGGTAGGAAGGATGAAATGGAGAAGCGTATGAAAATCATTACAGATTATTCTATACCAGAAAATATGATCAACTTGATTGAAAGTAAAAATGAGTTAACTAGAGAGAATTTTAATAGCCAATGTGATTTTATGAATCAAAACCAAGGATTTAAATATATGCTTCAATTTTATGATGGCGTGTTTACTTACGAAAACTATAAAGACATACTCTATTTAGCTTTAAACAACCAAACATATAGCTCAGATAATGGTATGTTGATGATGCTATATGAAAACTTAAAAAGAATAAATTCAGAAGTGTTAATAAAAAAACTTACATCCATCAAATCCTATAATTTTGAAAGTATGTTGCACAGACTAGAGCTAACTCTACCTACAGAATCCGATATTGAACTCAACCTATTTTTCGTGTTCGATGGTATCAATGCAGCAAGTATCTATGGTGAAGACACAATACTCATAAATACAATGTTTTGGCCTTCGGATTTGGAAAATGAAAAGTTGGTCGAAGACGTGTTACTGCATGAGTATCATCATATTGGCATAAAGTATTGGTTACGTAAAAGTGGCTATTCTCATGAAAATAGGTTTGATAGTTCAAAAGTTTTCATAGAGCATTTAACGTCCTCTATAGTGGGTGAAGGTGCTGCAACCTACTTATTTACAAAAGATAGCACTATATATCCGCTTATCAAAGAATCACATGGCGAAGAGGTGGCGAATAATTTTAGAGTATCAGTAGAAAATAGAACAGAAGATATTCGCTTATTATTAGAATCTTTGAACCATGATCTTTTAGATGTACTTAATACAGATAAAAATAGTTCCCAGCTATCCGAAATTTCAAATATGTATAGCTTTGATCCAAGCGGTAAGGAACCACTTGATAAGACAATCGGTTATTACATGTGCAAAAAAATTGATGAAGTATTAGGTAGAGATCACTTACTTGAATGCTTTAAGAATACATGCAAATTCTATCAAAAATACAATGCAACAGTGAACGATAGTCATGACTTTAGATTTAGTGAAGAATTGACAAACGAGGAGGTTTCATTATGAAATACAATATCGGAACTAAAGAAGCACCAATGCAATTAAAGACACCACCTTTATCATCGGAATATACGATGCATGTTGAAGAAAAAAACGGTCAAGAGATCTTGGTGTGTACAGTCGGTAAAACTGTCCTACATTATAACTTGAATTGTTTAGACGACCTTCATGCAATGTTGAAAGAACATGGTGATTGGATGGAACTTGGCAGTGCTGACGAACAGAAACCTGCTAAGGAAGGAACAGTAGAGGCTTGGGGACGTTCAAGCGACAATCCTGTAGGTGGCTGGTATGGGTTAAAGAAAGGCTATCGTGGTAGGTTTGGAATGTATATACCACCATTGATGGAAGCATTAGGTTTAGCAGAAGTAACGCATGATTCAAAAGGAAATAAGATGCGTGCTAAATAGCATGGACAAGCGGTCATTATAAATTGATGGAGCAAACAATGAAAAAATACTACGAAGCATATGATCTTAGATATAAGCGTATCCATAAAGATGGACTCTTATGGTTTAAAAACGCCCCAACACCTGAGTTGTTCGACTGGATTTCCGTTCAAAATGTACCTCTTGAAGACGCAATTCTCGAAGTCGGTTGTGGTGAAGGTCGCGATGCTTTATATTTGGCAAGCATTGGTTACAAAGTAGCAGGCACAGATGTGTCTGAAGAAGCGATAAACATTTGCAAATTCAAATGAAACCCAGCTGAAAATTGAATGGATCAGAGAAGATTTTATTGAAAAGTCAAACACTGTGTTGTCATCATATAATTGGATTTATTCGATTGGCACATTGCACATGCTGGTAGATGATGAGGATCGCAGACAATTTCTTGCCAATGTATACAGTCGTTTAAATATAAACGGTAAATTGCTATTGGTCAATAAGGGAGATGGCATCACTTCATTTAAAACAAAAAAAGAAGAAGCCTTCGATTTGGTAGAACGATTTCATTATCTAGATGATAGAAAATACAGTCTGGAAGCGACAAGCTTTTGTCGGAAGACATGGGAAGAACACTTAAAAGAACTTGAAGATGCTGGTTTCAAAATAGAAAAGCACTTTAATTCCTCAAACGAATTTTATGATGACTGTATGATCGTGTATGCTCTTAAATAACAGTATTGGAGGGGTTATGAAATCTTTAATTGTCTATTATTCTCATTCGGGAAACAATGAAAAACTAGCTCACCATCTGAAAGAAAAAACGGGTTGGGACATTCTTAAAATCAATGAAATGAAAGAAAGAAAAACCATTTCAATACTTTTAGATTTCATGGTCAAACGCGATTCAAAACTCAATCATTCTACAACAAATCTAAAAGATTATTCTAAAATAATATTTATTGCACCAATATGGGGCGGTAAAATTGCTTCACCACTCAGAAACTACATGGAACTCGAAAAAAATAATGTTGAGAATTATGCTTTTATTGGTTTATGCAATGGTGTTGAAGGGCAAAAAGATAAACTCGACACAGAACTGCAGTCAATACTTCGCCATGAGCCTATGCTAGTAAAAGAGTTATGGATAAACCGATTATTGTCTGAAGATAAACGAAACAAAATTAAG
>CAYLNI010000036.1:307-2399 GCA_964384705.1 uncultured Fusibacter sp. | reverse complement strand
AGCGCTTTAAAGAGGATATTGAAGCGTTCATAAGTTCAACTCTGTGAACGTTTTGTGATTGATAATCAATGAATGGGAGGTTGATTATGAGAAAATTGATCGTTGTTTCTATGGTAACGCTTGATGGCGTCATTCAAGGTCCCGGTGGACCCAATGAAGATACCTCAGGTGGTTTCAAATATGGCGGATGGATTGTACCATATTTTGATGAAGTTTCAAGTAAAATTGTAAATGAGCAGTTTAGCAGATCCTTTGATTTGTTGTTAGGCAGAAAAACCTACGACATTTGGGCTTCGTATTGGCCGCATCATGAATTTGGTGATGACAATATCATTGGTCATAGTATTAATCAAGCGACTAAATATGTAGTTTCACATCAACAAATGGACCTAACTTGGCAGAATTCCGTTTTATTGCAAGATAACATAGTGGATGCAATTAGAGAGTTGAAAGACCTAGAGGGTCCAGAAATTCAAGTTCATGGAAGTGCCAATCTCATCCAAACACTATTAAAGCATGATTTGGTCGATGAACTACAGCTCAAGATTGTCCCAATCACACTTGGTAAAGGCAAACGACTGTTTGAAGATGGTATTCTGCCCCTTGCATTCTCACTTCAATCGTCCGAGATTTCACCAAATGGCGTTATTTATGTCACTTATAAACGAGCAGGCGAAGTCAAGACAGGAGTATTTTAATGATAACCATTGAAACCGTTTCACATCAAAACGCCAATGAAATATACAAGTTTGAAATTGAAAACAGAGCTTTCTTTGAAAGCACTTTGCCTTCAAGGGGCGATGATTACTATGTTACCAGCAACTTTGAAAGCATAATTGATTCAATTTGTGAAGATCAGAAGGCAGAGCTTTTATACATGAATATTATCAGAAATGAATCCAATGAAATGGTGGGGAGAATCAACCTTTTTCCTATACAAATAGAACCCTATAATCGCGCTTTTGAACTTGGATATCGTATTGGCGAGGCACATCAAGGAAAAGGTTATGCTTCCGAAGCTGTTAGGCAGCTCATTACATTAGCATTTGATACTTATGGGATTGACTGCATTCAAGCGTTAACATCACCCAATAATATAGCATCGCAAATCATTCTCATTAAAAATGGATTTGCTTTCATAAAAAGAATTCCAAATGATGTTGAAGTCAATGGCGTATTTGAGGATAGTATCGTGTTTGAGAGAGTAAGGTAAGAGCCAATGAAAATAGCTTTTTTAGATAGAGATGGCACGATTGTGAGCGATTATCCCGATGAAGACTGGAAGGGTAGGATTATTCCTGAAGTTTTAGATGGCGCTTTAGAGGGGATGAAACGACTGAATCAGATGGGATTCGAGATTATCATTGTTACGAATCAATATATTATCAACGATGGCATCATAACTTCCGATGAGTACGAGCAATTTACCCTAAACTTGAAGATTATATTTGATAAGAATAACGTTAGAGTGTTGGACATATTCCATTGTCCACATTCAAGCCATGAAAAATGTAAATGCAAGAAACCCATGACAGGCATGATTGAATCTGTGTTGGCAAAATATCCTTCAATTGATTTATCGAACTCAATTATGATTGGAGACTCAGAATCTGACCATCAACTTGCAAACAATATGAATCTCAAGTTTTATAAGGTGGATAGCAGTAAGCCCGTTGGATTGAATGGCGTGTATCAATCGATTGAAGAAATAATTGAACAGGGGAACATTGATGAATAATGATGGCATAATGAACTGGGTCGTTGTAAATGGTAGCCCAAGAATCGAAATGAATTCGGATAAACTCATTGAGACATTAGAGCGAACAAGCTATTTTAAGGTCGCTGAATTTACTAAGTTCAAGTTAGATAGTATGAATGTAAGTCCTTGTACGGGTTGCAATCAGTGTAGGACAACTAATCGATGCACGATTGAAGATGACTTTCTTGAATTAATTGAAAAAGTCAAAATGTACAAGAAACTAATACTTATTTCACCCTCGTACAACTATAACGTTACCGCACAGATGAAATGTTTTATTGATAGACTATTTAGTCAATATACTTTCTCAGAAGTGGTGACGATAAAGTCTCC
>CAYLNI010000036.1:0-216 GCA_964384705.1 uncultured Fusibacter sp. | reverse complement strand
ACGTTAAGCGTGTAGGCGAGGCCTATTATGTATTCACGCATGGTGGTCGAAATCAGACGTCCTACCGAGCTGAGGCGTGGGCAGCGCGCTGTGAAGCGCTTGGTGCTGGTGAACTGGTCATCAACGCCATCGATCAAGACGGGATGAAACGCGGTTACGACCTTGATCTGCTGAAAGCCATCAAAAGCATCGTCAAAATTCCAGTGATCGCTTCTG
>CAYLNI010000035.1:14128-21072 GCA_964384705.1 uncultured Fusibacter sp. | reverse complement strand
ATGCCAAAATACATCTATTTGATAAGACGACTGGAAAATCAATATTGTTCTAATAACATGCTTATTAATATATGATCCCCTCATATTATAATGGAAAACCTTGTAAAAAGGACAGTCATCTCATGTCTGTCTTTTTTACAGCCTATCGTTCAAAATGTCGTTTACGAATGCTTCGAATATGATAGAATTGGAATAAAGCCAAGGAGAGGTAATTTTATGAGTCCACTGTATTCTGAACTTCGTTCGATTCTAGAATGTGATATTGAAGCGATAAAAAAAGGAAAGTCGACTGTGACGCAAAGTCAAACATTGATTCCATTGAATCATGACTTTGACTTATTGATACATCGACCTTTAAACGCGCTAGAAACGACTTTAGTAATGCGGTGGCTTGAGAAAAATTCGAAGGCGGCTGAAAAGTCATCATCCCTTTTGTTGACGGATTCTGAAGGCTATAAGGCGTTTGAATCTGAACTGAAATTTCCAATAACACTGTGGCGGATTTTATATAAAGAAAGCTATGATGAAGTGAATGAAATACTCGGTTCAACATTTGAATCGGACCTGATGATCAAAATAAACCAGCAAGAAAGCGTCGTTTTGGTATCAAAGAACGATATAACGCCATATGAGCTACATGGCACATTAGAATCTGAAGCCCTAACTTCTGTAAAAGTCATTATTGGCAATAAAGTGACAAAAGCTTCTGAGCTTTATGCCTCTTATCGACAATTAATAGAAATGACTGAGTTGGCGCAGCTCATTAAACAAAAAGCGCAAGTGGTGACTTATGAAGCACTGTTGTTTCCTATGCTTATCAAGCACTTGAAACGGTCTGATAGTGATGCGAATTTTGCACATGCTCGCCCTGTTGGCGATCTGGAACTTGAACAGACGGCACTGGTCTTTTTTGACAACAATCTCAATATTACAGAAACGGCCAATGAGCTATTTATTCATAGGAACACACTCATCTATAGAATCAATAAACTTGAAGGCATCACAGGTTATGATATACGTAAATTTAATGACGCCATCAACTATTATTTGAGCTATCTAAGCGATAAGATCAATTAGAGTCCCAATGGGACTTTTTATTTGCAAAAAAGGAGGCACATATGGCTTTTGACAAGGCATTTTTATGGGGTTCTGCTTCGGCAGCCTATCAAATAGAGGGTGCTTACAATGAGGATTTGAAGGGTCCATCCATTTGGGATATTTGGGCACACATACCAGGAAAGACGTTTGAAGGCACAAATGGTGATGTCGCTTGTGATCATTATCATCGCTATAAAGAAGATGTTGCCCTCATGAAAGAGATGGGTCTGAAAACCTATCGGTTTTCATTATCATGGTCTAGAATCTTGCCAAACGGCACCGGAGAGATCAACAAAACGGGCATTGATTTTTATAATAATCTCATCAATGCGCTTTTATCACAAGGGATTGAACCGATGATCACGCTCTATCATTGGGATTTACCTCAAGCGCTCCAAGATAAGTACAAAGGGTGGGAATCCAGAGAGATCATTTCGGATTTTGTTGCCTACAGCAAAGTGTGCTTTGAAAGTTTTGGCGACCGTGTCAAATATTGGATTGTGATGAATGAACCCAATATCTTCACGTCACAGGGTTATCAACTTAAGCTGCATCCCCCAGGCATCAGTGACGAATCGCTTTATCTAAAGACATTTCACCACACGGCTCTTGCACATGCCCATACAGTATTAGCTTATAAAGAGGCGGGCTATGTTGGCCAAATAGGGTCTAGCATTGCCTATACACCTTCGTATGCAGCGACGGATAATTCTGAGGATTTAAGGGCAAAGGTCATGTATGATGTCACAGGGCCACTATGGTATTTGGATGGTTATTACAAGGGCCGTTATCCGGAAGAAGGCATCGCCTATTTTACGGATAAACGCGTGATGCCTGAAGTCACGGAATCAGATATTGATATTATGGTTCGTGCTGCAAAGTTGTGCGATTTTATCGGGATCAATTATTACCAAACGGCGACGATTGCACACAATCCTATTGATGGTGTTGGCTTTACTAGTATGAACACAGCAGGAAAAAAAGGCACTCAAAGTGAAAGTGGCATACCTGGTTTGTATAAACAAGTTCATAATGCAAAACTGTCATACACCGATTGGGATTGGGCGATTGATCCCGATGGTCTTCGCTATGGTTTGGAAATCATCAATGAACGGTATGCATTGCCGATTATCATCAGTGAAAATGGTCTGGGAGCTTATGACGAGCTAACGATTGATGGTCAAATTAACGACGATTATAGAATTGATTTTTTACGTAAGCACATTAAAGCATGTGATGAAGCCATAGCAAATGGCGTACAATTATTGGCTTATTGTACATGGTCATTCACTGATTTACTCAGTTGGTTAAATGGATTCAAAAAAAGGTATGGCTTCGTCTATATCGATTTTGAAAATGGTTCTCTGAATAGAACGAAAAAAAAATCCTTTGAATGGTACAAGCATGTGATTGCGACCCATGGCGATGAATTGTAGGTGAAGGTATGAATTATATTGCACTTGATATTGGTGGCACTGCGATTAAGGCGGCGATCATTGATGAAAAAGGAACTATTATTGAAAAGTCTAGCAGGCCTACGCCGTTAACCAATATGGACGACTTGATCGAGCGATTGGTCGCTATTGTAAAATGGGCTATGTCTATTACACCGATATCAGGCATCGCAGTCAGTCAACCATGTGTTACAGATGCCTTGACTGGTCAAGCTTTGAGCGGTGGGGCACTCGGTTATATACAATGGACGAATCCCGCTAAAATACTGGGTGAAATGTTCAATCTCCCATATACAGCTGAAAACGATGGAAATTGCGCAGCTTTAGCAGAAATTTGGATTGGCAATGCTAAAGGCATCAACGATCTTGCACTCGTCGTCTGTGGTTCTGGTATCGGTGGCTCCGTCATCGTAGATAAAAAAATCATCACGGGTCATCGTAAATTCGCGGGTGAATTTGGATTTTTCATCACGGGTTTTGAACCTGATGGCACGCCAGTCATTTGGAGTGCCAATGGATCGACGTTAGCACTCGTTAACGCTTATTCTAAACGATCGGGCAAAGATGTGGCGACACTTGATGGAAAAATCGTTTTTGATCTCGCCGAAGCAGGTGATCCAGATGCGACTCTATGCGTTCAGAATTTTTATAGAATTTTTGCATATGGTGTTCATAACATTCAACATGTATGCGACCCTGAGCGCATCTTAATAGGGGGCGCTGTAAGCAATAGACCTGATTTTATTGACCGTATAGTCGCGGAACTTGAAACGCTTTATGAGCAGGTTGGTGGCTATATGTCGGGTCCGACAATCGATAGATGTGCATGTGGTTCAGATGCCAATTTGATTGGTGCCGTCTATCATTTGTTAAATTATCCATTCTGAGATTGACTAAATATTCGCCTAGGTGTTATGATGATGTCATCGAAAACGGTTTCGGTATTGTTTGCGGACTGTTTTTACAGGAGGATGTATCCTAATGGTAACGATCTATGATTTAGCAAATGCTTGCGGCTGTTCTATTTCAACCGTTTCAAAAGCACTCAACAATTATCCGGATGTCAGTGCAAAAACGAAAGAACGCATATTGAAAAAAGCAAAGGAATTGGGTTTTGTGCCAAATCTCCAGGCGAGAGCTTTGAGTACAAACAAAACTTGGAATATTGGCGTTCTATTTGAAGATAAAAGTAATAGTGGTTTAACACACTATTTTTTCTCGCAGGTTTTGCAGGGTGTAAAAGAGCAAGCTGAAGAGAAGGGGTATGATATAACGTTTATCTCTAAAAACTTGGGCGATGATGAAACGACTTATCTTGAGCACTGCAAAAGGCGAAAAATTGATGGCGTCGTCATTGCATGTATCGAATTTGATGATCCACAAGTCAAAGAGCTCATGGAAAGTGACTTATCGGTTGTGGCAATCGACTATTATTCGAAAAGCATCAGTTCAATTATGTCTGATAACGTGAGAGGCCTTTATGAACTTACAAAATATGTGATTTCTCTAGGTCATAAAGATATCGTCTATGTATACGGTCATGAAGTCTCTGTCACAGAGGAACGTATACGAGGGTTTAAACGTGCACTAGAGCGGAGCAATATTCCGTTTAGAGACGATATGTTGATTGAATCGAGATATTCGACTAAGAAAGAAAACGAAGAAGCTGTTGAACAAATCCTCAAGAGAAGCACTTTGCCGACAGCAGTCTTTTTTCCTGACGATTATTCCGCGATATGGGGGATCAATGCACTTAGGTCGCATGGCATAAAAGTTCCTGAAGATATCTCAGTTGCTGGATTTGACGGTATAGAACTCGGTGAAATGGTCTACCCAAGACTAACGACCATCAAGCAAAACACGTCGCGTCTTGGAAAAGAAGCGTCACTAAAGTGCATACAAATGATTGAATCAAAGGATAAAGAGATATCAAGAATTACCATTGGCGTTGAATTGATTGAAGGCGGCACAATTTCAGTGCCGAGAAAAGAACGATAAAAGAACGATAAAAGAGGCTGTTGCAATCTAAAAAAATTAGAATTGCAACAACCTCTTTTTAAATTTTGATATATGACATAGATCAAATTGTTGAGAAAGCGAACGTCGTCCTGTGTGAATAAGGTGATTCAGGTGTTACGAATTGTACTGTGTCGAGCTTGCTATTGACGACGTTAGGAAGATCTTGTGTTTCAAAGCAAACGCCAGAGTATTGATTAAACTGCTTGCCTGAAGTACTGATGCCAGTGTGTAAGAAGTTGCCACTGTAGAGGATGACATAAGGTTGTGTCGTTGCGACATGCATCACTCGACCAGACTGCGGGTCATGTAAATAAGCGACAGGATCTGATCCATCGCATTTGAAAGGGTGGTCTATTCCCAAAGTGCTTAAGAAGACTTCTGGTATCGAGTCAATGATGGAACCAATGCTGTTTGCCGCTTTAAAATCATATCGCAATGCATCTATTGGCAATAAAGCAACGGGCAGACTATCTTGGTCGAGACTAGCAATGTGGGAACAATGGATGCCTAATTCATGTGACAATATCGACTGCTCGGGTTTGCCTGTTAAATTGAAATAACTATGGTTTGTTAAAGATAAATATGTCTTTGTTGAACTCGACACGGCATAGTCAATCGATAGTGTTTCTTCAGAAACCGTGTATGATAGCTGGTAATTCAGCGACCCTTCAAGCGCATTTAATGGTTTTGAATCATAAGTTAAAACGACTTGATCGATCGCGCGCGATTTTATGTTCCAGTTGACGTTGTGTAGACCGTGTTTGCAAGAATGCAGTGCATTGGGATGATCACTAACATCAAGAGCTAGTACTTGTTCATCGATCGACATTTTACCATCTTTTGTTCTTCCAGCTACTGGGCCGATAAAACACCCTAAATACTGGGTTGGTAAGATAATCTTCAAAATTTTCGTATTTTAGCACGACATTTTCTCTCACGCCATGTCTGTCCTTAGCCATAATTTCTGTTATGATGCCTCCCAGAGACAATACTTGGACGCTAAAACCACTTTTGCTTCTAAGCGCAATACATTCAACTTTTGACATTGAAATACCTCTCGTTTTTTAGCCATCATACTGCTGAAAGTAGGTGGTGTCAAGAATCGATACACCGAAAATTCAGAATTTTTAAAAATAGTACACAAATCAATATATTTTTATTGACCTGCTAAATATTTGGAAGTATAATCATTTTAACGAAAGCGATTTCGAAAACATTTATTGCTTATGGCAAACGATATGGTGCGACGAAATCGATTTTTTAACGACTATTTACGAAAACGGTTTCGACTAAAGACAGAAAGCGTACGAGGGGTTATTCGCAATGGAGAAATACAAAAATGTTAATCTTAGTGCACAAGAAAGAGCGGAAGACCTCGTTTCAAGAATGACACTGGAAGAAAAAGTGAGTCAGCTCAGCTACAATGCTGCAGCAATCGAACGATTAGGTGTTCCTGCATATAATTGGTGGAACGAATCCATACATGGCGTCGCAAGAGCCGGAACAGCAACAATGTTTCCGCAAGCGATTGGCTTAGCAGCCATTTTTGATGAAACAATTATGAAACGTGTGGCGGATATCTGTTCCACTGAAGCCCGTGCAAAAAACAATCAAAATAATAAAAATGGTGACAGAGGGATATACAAAGGCTTGACGATTTGGTCACCAAACATCAATATTTTTAGAGATCCACGTTGGGGAAGAGGTCAAGAAACTTACGGTGAATGTCCGTTTTTAACAGCTAGACTTGGTATAGCTTTCGTCGAAGGATTACAGGGGCAGAATTCAGTGATGAAAACATCTGCATGCGCGAAGCACTTTGCGGTCCATAGTGGTCCAGAGGGGTTAAGACATGAGTTTGATGCTGTTGTAAGTAAAAAAGATTTGAATGAAACCTATCTACCAGCATTTGAAGCACTCGTTAAAGAAGGTCAAGTTGAAGCCGTCATGGGTGCTTACAACCGAGTCAATGGCGAACCAGCTTGTGCAAGTGAGTTTCTGACGGGAAAATTGAAAGAATGGCAATTTGAAGGCCATTTTGTATCGGATTGTTGGGCCGTAAGAGATTTTCATACGAAGCACATGATCACAAAAACACCTGAAGAGTCTGCCGCTTTGGCTTTGAAATTAGGTTGTGACTGCAATTGTGGCGATAGCTATTATTACTTACTATCGGCGATACAGCAGGGTTTGGTTTCGGAAGCATTTGCCACTGAATCCGCGACAAGGCTCATGAAAACGAGAATCAAATTAGGTATGTTCGATGAAACAACCATATATGATCAAATCGGTTATGACGTCGTCAGCTGCGATGAACATAAAGACTTTTCACTGAAATGTGCTGAAAAATCTATGGTGCTCCTAAAAAACAAT
>CAYLNI010000035.1:1147-14101 GCA_964384705.1 uncultured Fusibacter sp. | reverse complement strand
GGCTTATTGCCACTAGATAAGACAAAAATCGGGTCCATAGGCGTCATAGGGCCAAATGCAGCAAGTTTGGATGCGCTTCGCGGGAATTATTATGGCACATGCGATGAATATAAAACATTTTTAGACGGCATCAGAGATGCTTTTGACGGAAGGATTTACTACTCTGAAGGGAGCCACTTGTTTAAGGAAACACTCCAGCCACTTGGAGAGCCAGGTGACAGTTACGCTGAGGTGATAGCGGTTGCCGAGCACTCTGATGTTGTCGTCCTTTGTGTCGGATTAGATGCTACAATTGAAGGTGAAGAGGGCGATACGGGTAACGCTTTTGCAGCGGGTGATAAAACCGATTTGTATTTACCTAGAAGTCAACGCACTTTGGTCGAAAAAGTACTGGCACTTAAAAAACCGACGATTATCGTCATGGCATCAGGCAGTGCGCTTAATCCTATCGGAGATAAAGCTGATGCAGTGATACAAGCTTGGTATCCAGGCCAGTTGGGTGGAGAAGCGTTGGCTAACATCCTTTTTGGAGACGTATCACCTTCGGGCAAATTGCCAGTGACTTTTTATGAATCAGCTGATCTATTGCCAGCTTTTGATGATTACAGCATGAAAAACCGCACTTATAGAAATTTGGAAGGCAACGTCCTATATCCTTTTGGATATGGTTTAACCTATTCTAAAATAGTATGTAGCGCTGTCGAATATGATCCTCATTCAAACAGCGCAAAAGTAAGCATAAAAAATATTGGCCATTATGACACGGATGAAGTCGTTCAACTATACATGAAAGATGAAACATCACAGTGGGCAGCAAAAAATCACAAATTGTGTGGGTTCAAAAGGATCCATTTAAAAAGTGGTGAAAGTCTAGAACTCGATATCGCCTTATCTAAGGATGCTTTTGAAGTTGTGGACGATGAAGGAAACTGTTTAGAAGCAAGTAGTTTGTTTACACTATTTGCCGGTGTGAACCAACCAGATGCTGTCAGCGCCAAACTAACAGGCATAGAATGTACATCTTGTACCATCAATCGTTAAGAAGTATTGTAAGGTTTTGGGTGGAAACTTTGAAGTTGAGACTTTTATTCGACTACGACAGAATCGTGTTTAGATCGAAGAAAATTTTGATGGAAAAGTTCACATAAGTGAAGCTTAAAAAAATTCTAGGGGGAAGACGATGAGAAAACTTATAAGTTTATTGTTAGTATTTTTAATGGTATTCAGTTTGGTAGCATGTAGTTCAAATGAAGAGCCAACTGAGCCTACTGTTGCTGAAGGTACTGAAGCTACTGCAACAACTGAAGCTGCATCAACTGAAAAAACAGTATTAAACGTTTGGTCATTTACTGACGAAGTTCCAAAAATGATTGAAAAGTACTTAGAAATGAATCCAGAATTCGCAGCAAAATATGAAATTAAAACGACAATTATTGCAACGACAGAAGGTGCTTATCAACCAGCACTCGATCAAGCACTATCAGCTGGCGGAGCAGATGCACCTGACTTATTTACTGCAGAATCAGCATTTGTCCTCAAGTATTCACAAGGTGATGCGTCACAATATGCAGCAACTTACAAAGAACTTGGTATCGATGTCGATGCTAAAATTGCAGATGCTGAAATCGCACAATATACTGTTGATATCGGAACAAACAAAAATGGCGATGTCGTCGGTTTAGGCTACCAAGCAACTGGTGGTGCTTACATCTACCGTCGTTCAATCGCAAAAGAAGTATTTGGAACAGATGATCCAGCTGAAGTTGCAAAACTTGTTGGACCAGGTTGGGACAAATTCTATGATGCAGCTGCTAAGTTAAAAGAAAAAGGATATGGCATCGTATCAGGCGATGGCGACATCTGGCATGCAGTTGAAAACAGTTCAGATTCACCATGGGTTGTAGATGGCAAATTAGTCATCGATCCAAAACGTGAAGCATTCCTTGATTTATCAATGTCACTCAAAGAAAATGAATACCACAATGACACGCAAGACTGGCAAGATGCTTGGTTTGCAGATATGAAAGACGGCAATGCTAAGAAAGTGTTAGGTTTCTTCGGTCCAGCTTGGATGATCAACTATGTAATCGCTGGTAACTCAGGCGAGACATTTGGTGACTGGGCAGTATGTGAATCTCCAATCGGCTTCTTCTGGGGCGGTACTTGGGTATTTGGTTCTGCTTCATCTGAGAAGAAAGAAGCTGTCGCAGAACTTATTGAATGGATTACTTTAGACACAACTGAACAAGGCTTGCAATATATGTGGGCAAACGGCACACTCAATGGCCCAGGTGGCACTAAAGATGCTGTATCATCAGGTAAAGTTATGGCAATGTCAAACGGCGAACTCGAGTTCCTCGGTGGTCAAAACATGTTTGATGTCTTTATTCCAGCTAACCAATTTGCAAACGGTAAAAACTTGACACAATTCGATGAAACGATCAACACTTACTGGCGTGATCAAGTAAGATCATACACTGCTGGTACGAAGAGTCGCGAAGACGCTATCAAGTCGTTTAAGCAAATGGTTGCAGACAACCTTGATGTCATCGTAGAATAGTTATATCATATGAATTGGGATAGGACGTTCAATCCTATCCCAATAATTTTGTGGAGGTGAGTGGCATTTGAAACATCGCAAAAACGTTAGTTATTCAAAGTACGGCTATATTTTCAGCTTGCCTTTTATCCTTATATTTCTCGTTTTTTCCTTGTATCCAATTTTCTATACGTTGATCATAGGATTCACCGATTACAAGGGATTAGGAACGACAACATGGCAATTTTTAGCCGATCCATTTCAAAACTTTGTGACAATTCTCAACAACAACTCTTTTAGACAAGCACTCGTAAATACTTTTATCATCTGGACTGTCAATTTCATTCCACAAATTCTTATGGCATTATTATTAACAGCTTGGTTTACATCTAAGCGTAACAAAATGCGAGGTAAAGGCTTTTTCAAAGTCTTGTTCTACTTACCAAATATCATCACTTCAGCGAGTATCGCGATTCTGTTCTTTGCATTATTCGGATATCCAGTTGGACCAGTCAATAGTTTACTATTAAATTTGGGCATAATCGATGAACCAATATACTTTTTAATCAGCAAGGCCTCAGCAAGGGGCATCATCGCCTTTATCCAATTTTGGATGTGGTACGGCTATACGATGATTATACTCACTTCAGGTGTTATGGGTATAAATCCAGAGATCTTTGAAGCGGCTGAAATTGATGGTACATCAGGCATACAGACATTCTTTTATATCACGCTGCCAAATTTAAAAACAATTTTGTTGTATGTTCTGATCACGAGTATGATTGGTGGTTTGAATATGTTTGATATACCAAAGATGTTCATGCAAGGTGGACCAGATAATTCAACACTTACGACGAGCGTTTTTATATACAATCAGGCGTTTAGCGGCAGTTACCTTTATAACAGAGCAGCCGCTGCAAGTATGATTATGTTCTTGATTATCGCAGTATTTTCAGGATTCTTATTCTACATCATGCGTGACAAGGGTGAAATCAAAATGCGCAAGGAAGCAAAATTACTCAAAAAAGAACGTATGCAACTTGCAAAAGAACGCATCAAAGAACAGGAGGCTAGTTGAGATGATGAAGACGAAAACAATCAAGAAAAAAAATAACAGAAGTCTTCTTTTTAAAGTAGTTACCTATTCCGTGTGTACGATTCTTGCCATTCTCAGTATATTGCCATTTTGGATCATGTTCGTCAATGCAACACGTGATACGTATCAAATCCAACAAAATGCCTTGTCACTTATCCCGTCAACGCACTTGATGAGCAACTTGGATATCTTGTTAGGCAAGACGTTTGATCCGCTTAAAGGGCTTACAAATTCTTTGATCATTTCTGTAGCTTCAACTTTTTGCACCATCTATTTTTCGGCACTGACTGCTTATGGGTTGGTCGCCTATAAATGGAAGTGGAGAAGCCCATTTTTTACATTTATTTTAGCGGTTATGATGATACCAGCACAGGTATCAATCATCGGTTTTTATCAGTTTATGTATAAAATTGGCATGACAAATAATTTCTTGGCACTGATTTTGCCAACGATCGCCACACCGGCAGCCGTCTTCTTCATGAGGCAATTCATGATTGCATCACTGCCACTTGAGCTCGTTGAAGCATCTAGGATCGATGGCGCAAGTGAGTTTTATACTTTTAACAAGATCGTCTTACCGATCATGAAGCCCGCTTTGGCAACACAGGCGATTTTTACTTTTGTTTCAAGCTGGAACAATCTTTTCCTACCTTTGGTTTTGCTTACTGATAACGACAAGTATACGATGCCGATCATGGTCAGTTTGTTACGAGGTGACATTTATAAAACGGAATATGGCGCCATCTATTTAGGCCTTGCGCTAACTGTTTTACCACTGATCGTCGCATACTTCCTCTTATCGAAGTATATTATTGAAGGTGTTGCACTTGGTGGGGTTAAGGGTTAAAAGCAGACAACTCATTTAGACAATAAATAAAGACAAAGGGCAACTGAGAATTTGCCCTTTGTCAAAAAACTGATTTTTTTTAGCCACTTTTTAAAAGCCTTTAAAAAAGATTATCAATAAAACTAAACTGATTAATATGAGGAGGACTTTATGGAATTTTTTAAGAACATTGGAAAAATTAAATATGAGGGTAAAGAGTCAACAAATGGATTGGCGTTTAAATATTACGATGCTGATAAAGTGATAGCTGGTAAGCCAATGAAAGAGCATTTGAGATTTGCTATGAGTTATTGGCATACACTTACAGGCGAGGGATCAGATCCATTTGGCGCCGGTACGATGGATAGACCTTGGAACGAACTGACGGGTATTGAAAAATCAAAAGTACGTGCTGACATGGGCTTTGAACTCATGTCGAAACTCGGCATTGAGTACTTCTGTTTTCACGACTTGGACATTGCACCAGAAGGTGACACATTATTGGAAAAGCATGCGAATCTCGATGAGATGGTTGCTTATATAGAAGCACTTTCTAAAAAAACAGGCATCAAATGCTTATGGGGCACGACCAATGCCTTTACCAACAGACGTTTTGTGCACGGCGCGTCAACGTCTCCAAATGCGGATGTCTTTGCATTCGCAGCGGCTCAAGTCAAGAAAGCGATGGAAGTGACCAAGCGTTTAGGCGGCGAAAACTACGTGTTCTGGGGTGGGCGTGAAGGCTATGAGACACTTTTAAACACCAACACAAAGCTTGAACTCGACAACCTTGGTAGATTCCTTCAAATGGCTGTTGATTATAAAGCGAAAATTGGCTTTACAGGTCAATTGCTTATCGAACCGAAGCCAAAAGAGCCTACAAAACATCAATATGACTTCGACACAGCGACAGTCATAGGCTTCTTAAGAAAATACAAGCTCGAAGATCATTTTAAACTCAATATCGAAGCGAATCACGCAACACTTGCAACGCATACATTTGAACACGAATTAAACATGGCGCGAATCGAAGGCATGTTAGGCTCTATTGATGCGAATCAAGGCGATACACTATTGGGTTGGGATACAGATCAGTTTCCAACAAACATCTATGATGCAACGCTTGCTATGATTGAAGTGCTCAGAAACGGTGGCTTAGCGCCAGGTGGCTTGAACTTTGACTCAAAAGTTAGAAGAGGTTCTTTTGAAATGGACGACTTATTTTATGCTTACATCGCGGGTATGGATACGTTTGCAAGAGGCTTAATCATAGCAGATCGTATTATTTCAGATGGGGTATTAGATAATTTCATCAAAGAGCGATATGCAAGCTATGAATCGGGCATTGGCGAGAAAATAGTAAAAGGTGAAGTTGGCTTTGAAGATCTTGAAGTCTATGCGATGACTTTGACGGAAATTACGAATACATCGGGACGTCAAGAAATGTTGGAAGGACTTCTCAATCAATATATCTATCAGTCATGATTGATTATAGAATCATAAAAAACCAGAATCGCTCGCTTATAATGAGAGCCTTTCGAGAAAAGAACATCATACAAAAGAAAGAGTTATCAGACCTTCTTGGTTTGAGTATCACGACTGTCACGACAAACACGAGACAACTTTTAGAGGAAGGGTATATCGAAGAAGTTGGTATTGCAGAAAGCACAGGGGGACGAAAACCAGTTGTGTTTAAGTTTCTTAAGTTTGCAAAGGTTTCTTTTGGGGTGGATCTTTCACCCCAAACAGCAACGGTCATCATGACGAATTTGGCATCGGAGATTTTTGCACAAAATATATTGTCAGTCATTGGCCTGTCTATGGATGAAATCCTTGAAGCCATTCAAATCACAGTAGATGAAATGCTCAGAGCCCATAATTTTCAGAAAGAAGATTGCGTAGGGATTGGTCTTTCATTACCTGGCGTGGTAGATGATGCGAGGCATATGCTTATCAACGCACCAAATTTACAAGTGAAAAATTATGATTTCAGCCAATTCGAATCAAACATTGGCATTGATGTTTTTATCGAGAATGAAGCCAATGCGTCAGCATTTGCAGAGCTTACAATGGGTACTGCTGTAAATATTGACGATGCGGTCTACATTTCCATAACTGAAGGTTTAGGCTGTGGCATCATTGCCAATCACAAGGTCACAAAGGGTTCCTTCAATAAAGCTGGAGAGTTCGGTCACATGCGTATCTCTGAACAAGATATTACTTGCAGTTGTGGTCGTAGAGGATGCTGGGAGATATTTGCCTCTGAAAATGCACTATTTAAGCATTATGCAGGACTTAGTGGTGAAGTCATAGACGATTTGGAATCGTTCTTTGCACAATATGACGCGGGTAATCCACTAGCAAAGCTTACTTTGAGTCGATACCTTGACAATCTTCTCATCGGCATTGAGAATATCATGCTGGCTTTGGATTCAGAAATCATCATAATCGGTGGTGAGATTGCTCAATATTTGAGAGCGCTGGGTCCGCAGATAGAAGACTATCTTGAAAAAAACCATTCAAATATTCTGTCTAGAGACAATAAACTTGTATTTTCGATATTAGCACCTCATAGTGCTGCTATTGGAAGCAGTTTATTGCCACTAAAAGAAATGTTTGGCTATTAAGGAGGCATTATGTATATAGGCATTGATCTTGGAACATCCTCAGTGAAAATTTTATTGATGGCAACTGATGGTCAGATCATCGATGAGACGACGGAAGAGTATCCAGTATATTATCCAAAGTCAAATTGGGCTGAGCAGAACCCTGAGGATTGGTGGCAAGGTACAGTAAAAGCGTTAAATACGCTCATTGAAAGAAATCAAGCTATAAAAGGGGCTATAAAGAGCATCAGCTTTAGTGGTCAGATGCACGGCATGGTGGCTTTAGATGATTCAGGATGTGTGTTGACGCCTGCGATCATTTGGTGTGACCAAAGAACTGCAGTAGAATGCGAAGAGATTACGTCGCATTTTGGACAAAATCAGCTTAGCGAACTCGTGGGCAATAAAGCGCTTACAGGTTTTACAGCACCAAAAATTCTATGGCTTAAAAAAAACCATCCAGACTTATTTGAAAAAGTAGCCATGTACTTGCTACCGAAGGATTATATCAACTTCAAATTATCTGGCGTTTATGCAACCGATTTGTCAGATGCGTCCGGCACTTTATTATTGGATGTAAAAAATAAAAGCTATGCTGAACCGATGCTCGCTTTCATTGGCATATCAGAAGGAAAGCTGCCTAAACTGTATGAATCCTTTGATGTAACGGGTAAATTATCTGATGCATTAAAAGCAGAACTCGGAATCAATCAAGACGTGCTTATAGTAGCTGGTGCAGGTGATCAAGCGGCTGGCGCAATCGGAACGGGAACCGTATCTGAAGGGGTTGTTTCTGTGACACTAGGAACCTCAGGTGTTGTATTTGCAGCACATGATCACTATAAGATGGATGGTCAGAATCGCCTTCATGCATTTTGTCATGCAAGTGGTAGGTATCATACGATGGGTGTCATGCTCTCGGCAGCTAGTAGTTTGAAATGGTGGTCTGAACAGGTCGCAATAAGTGAGATTGACGTGTTACTCAGCGAGCTTGACGAGGCAATAACCGATGTGATCTTTTTACCATATTTGCTTGGAGAAAGAACGCCTTACCCGGATCCTGACGCAAAGGGCACTTTTATTGGCATGGATATGAGTACCGGTAGAAGAGAAATGACAAAAGCTGTACTTGAAGGTGTGGCATTTGGCTTAAAGGATTCATTAGATATCATAAAAGATATGGGACTACCAATCGAAGAAATTCGCCTCATCGGCGGTGGTGCAAAAAGCCTCAGCTGGCGTCAAATATTAGCAGATGTATTTGGTCAAACGATTTTTGGTATCAATACCAACCAAGGTGGTGCACTTGGTGCAGCTATTTTAGCGGCAGTAGGCGATGGTGCTTATCCCGATGTAGATGCAGCAACAGCGGCGATTATCAAAGTTGTTGATTCGGTTAAGCCCGATATGGAGCGACATGATGTGTACCAAAAAAAGCATCAAAATTATATTGCCTTATACCAACACCTTAAGCCCTATTTTGAAAACGTTCAGAAAAATAAAGACGCGTGACATGAATAAAGACATTTTAAACACCCTATAGACTAGGGTGTTTTTTTTAGTGGAGGAAAATGCATAAATCCAATTTCCTTAGATTTTTCAAAATTGTGACATAAGTCACGTAAATTGTTATCCGAATATGGTATGCTGTAATCAATACGTGAAAATCATTATCAATTAGAAAATTATCACTATCAGCTAAAAAACAAAACGATAATATGAGGAGACAATAACTATGAAAAATTCTATAACAACTGAAAAATCAACTAAAATGGATGACTTCTTAACGGTCGATGCACAAAAAATCGAAAAGATGATGGGCATAAAATTAGGCTATCTAAAGGGAGAAATCTCACTTGAGGAAGCAAAGAGCCAAATGCATGCTTCATTTGACCACGTCACTGCACAAGAGTTTGCTCTAGGAGAGCAAAAATTGATCGAGCACGGAATCACTGACGATGAGCTCGCTGAGCGCATGGAAGAGATTCTAAAAATTTTTGATGGCTTGCTTATTTCAGAAAAGCAGCTCCTTACAGAAGGGCATCCTATTGACACCTATTTAAAAGAGGTTGCAGCCATCCGAGAGGTGTTATCAAACATGAAACGCTTATTGGCAGGTAAGTTCATCAAGAACCAGTGGCTTGAGCAATATGAAAAATTAGGCGAAATCGCCATCCATTTTTCAAGAAAACAGAATCAATTGTTTCCTGCTTTGGAAGGTAAGGGGTTTGATAAACCTTCTAAAGTCATGTGGACGCTTGAAAACAAAATTAGAGAACAGATCAAATCCGCCAAAGATTATCTAATCACGGATCAAGACGAGGCATTCATAGCCATTCAATCAGAAGTGATTCATTTGGTGGAGGACATGATGGTGAAAGAAGTTGAGATTTTGTATCCAACGGCACTGGAGCTCTTATCAGATGAGGATTTCATCAAGATGCGCCTCGGTGATGATGAGATCGGCTATTGCTTGATAGAAACGCCGCAACCATATGGAAAAATCCAAAAAGAAGAGAACACGACTGATTTCATGAAAGATCTTGCCCTCTTGCTCAAGAAACATGGCGCTTTAGGCGAGGTCAATGATGCGAAGCAAGATGTGCTCGATGTAAAGCAAGGCAAACTCACTCTTGAACAAATCAATCTCATTTTCAAACACCTTCAAGTAGACCTTTCTTATGTGGATGAAAACGAAATTGTAAAATTTTATAGCGATACAAAGCACCGCGTGTTCCCAAGAAGTCCTGGCGTTATCGGTCGTATGGTTCAAAATTGCCATCCAAGGGAAAGTGTACACCTCGTTGAAGAAGTAATCAGAGCTTTTCGTGCAGGTGAGCAAGATGAAGCTGAGTTCTGGCTTGAAATGGGCGATAAGTTTATCTATATCATATATAATGCTGTCAGAGATGAAGCTGGTACATTTAGGGGCGTACTAGAGATGATGCAGGATGTGACACACATCCGCAGTCTAAAAGGCTCTCAGCGTTTATTGTCGTGGGAGAAATCACAAGAAACGACAGGCGAACCTCTCGTAAAAGAAAGTACCATTGCGGCTGTAACGAATCCTTATGGCATAACAAAAGATACTATCGTGGGCAATTTAGTAAAGGAATATCCCTTTATCAAAGCGTTCCTAATCTCTTTGTCACCAAACTATAAAAAATTGGGGAATCCAATATTGTTTAAAACGATGTCATCCATCGCGACCATCGAGATGATTGCAGAGCGTGGCAACTTGCAAGTGGATGAAATGATTGGTAAACTAGTAAAGGAGATTCAATCTAAATCCGTATAGAAAGTGACAGAAGATGAAAAAGAAATTTTTGTTTGCAATTGGCTGTATCAGTGCCGCTTTAGGATTCATAGGCGTATTTCTTCCCATTATACCGACAACGCCTTTCGTCCTACTTGCGCTCACATGTTTTATGAAAAGCAGTGATAAGATGCATCGTTTTGTGCTCGAGAACAAGTACCTTGCCCCTTATGCAAAGGATTATGTGAGTGGAAACGGCATTCCAATGAAGGCAAAGAAACGCGCTATTGGTCTGATCTGGCTCACGATTGGGTTTACGACTGTCGTAGTTATTGATCGTACTTTTTTGCGAATCATGCTCCTTTCAATAGCCACAATTGTATCTGTATATATTTGGACCCGAAAAACTGCAGTAGAATGATATCTGAGGAGGCATAGATGACGCCAATTGTGTTGACCAAAGGGCAATTACGACTATTTATATTATATTATCAGGGCTTGATTGACAAACAACAAGCAACTATTGAAGCGTCAAAATTTGACGCTGTTGAGACCCTAGTTAAGCGGCTCGGCTGCATTCAATACGACCCGCTCAACGTCGTAGGTAAAAATCCAGACTTGGTTTTACAGTCGAGAATCCATGGCTACAAGCAAGGTGACATTGATTACCTGTTATACGAAAAAAGAAGTCTGATAGATGCATGGGATAAAATGATGTCCATTTATAGTGCGGAAGACTTTCCTAAATTTACGCGTTTGAGAGCGCGCAAAGCCATAGAGATTGAAAATACTTTGAAGTTCAGAGGCTCAGAGGCAGCAACAGATTTTATAGATCAGGCGATTGAGATTATCTCCAGTCGTGGGCCTCTACTTGCAAGTCAGATTGACTTTGGCAAGACATCTAAGGGTGTATGGGGACACGGCAAACTTTCAAGTGCAACTCTCGATTATCTTTATAACATTGGCAAACTTGGCATTCATTCTAGGCGCAATACGCAAAAAGTTTATGATCTCATCGAAAACTTACATGGTGAAGATTTACTCTCAGTTACTGACCCATTTGACTCTGAAGAATCGTTTGTTAAATGGTATGTCAAACGTAGAATCGGTAGTATAGGTGCCTATTGGGCAAAAAGTGGCGGTGGTTGGTTAGGGCATTTCATCTATAAATCAGATGTCAGAAAGCGACTTATTCATGAGATGGTAGCAGAAAAATCACTTATAAAATTGCATGTGGCAGATATTAAAGAACCTTTTTATATGCGATCTGAGGATTACCCGCTACTTGAAGCATCATTGGCATTAGATGTTGAGTCTACCAAATCAGCGATCAAATTCATTGCACCTCTGGATAACCTTTTATGGGATCGAGGCCTTGTTAAGCTGCTTTTCGATTTTGACTACGTATGGGAAGTTTATAAGCCTATTAAAGATAGAAAGCATGGTTATTATGTATTGCCCGTTTTACATGGTGATAAGATCGTCGCAAGATTTGAACCAAAACTCTATCGAAAAGATGAGCCATTTACAATTGATAAATGGTGGTGGGAAGCGGATACGGTCGTAGATGAACAGTTGATAAGCGCTTGTAAGCAAGGCATTGTCAACTTTGCAAGTTATCTTGAAGCAGACCCAAGTGCAGCCCTTCAGATATTTGATAATTATAGTATAAATAATAGGATGGCAGGTAAAAATGGCAATTAGATTCAACAAGATTGGTATGCGTACTTTAAAAACTGGTTTGGCTGTAATTGTGACATTATTAGTTAGTGCTCAGCTTGAAATTTCAAACCCATTTTTTGCGACAATTGCTGCGATTTTTGCGATGGAATCCTCAATATCAGCCACTTTCACTGCTGCAAGAGACAGAATGTACGGCACAGTGCTTGGTGCTATTGTCGCCTTTATATTTTCAATGCTGATTCCCGTAAATGCTTTGACGATAGGTATCGGTATCATCATCGTCATTTATATATGCAATGCTTTCAAATGGCAAGGGACGATAAAGATTTCGACGATTGTATTTTTGGCGATTCTTCTGGGCTACGAAGAAGGTGGCCAACTAGAGTATGCACTTTTTAGAACAATGGATACGTTTATCGGATTAGCAATCAGTACGTTGATCAACTACTTTGTATTTCCACATGATGTGGGTGAAAAAGTCACGGTGTCCATCGACGAAATAGTAGATAAAATCAATGAAATGGTCTTAGCCATAGACAGACATGATGACGCCTTCGATCTCGATTTGTTTGATAATGATTTAAGGGTTATGAAGGCACATTTTGATACCTTACAAAAAGAAATTAAACTGTTGGTTAACCCCCAATACGATTTGATGGCAGTCAAACAGACCATTGATAAATTTGATGGTATTTACCACCATATGGCCATTTTGGACACGCTATATGATGAAGTGCCATCTGAAAACCTATCAATAATCAAAGCGTATCACATAGATAAAATCAAAGCCATGATTCAGTCTATCGAACCACTTTCTTGACAGACTCAAAGCCTTATACCAAGAGGGTTTATGCTTAAATTCGTGCATTTTGGGTAGAAATATAATGACCCATCGGGTCATATATCATGGCTTCGAAGGTCAGAAAGAAGGTGACTATGTATGTTAAA
>CAYLNI010000035.1:0-1131 GCA_964384705.1 uncultured Fusibacter sp. | reverse complement strand
ACGATTTGAAGGATTACCTCAAAGAGCATCATCACAATGAAATTTCTTTAAGACTGATTCACAATGATTACACGACGGGCAATGTATATACCGAAGTACCGCGTATTCGCTTCAAAGCACCTCATGATATCGAAAACTTCGATTCATATACAGTAGATGGCGTCAGAGTGTTTGTCGACAAAGAAGTTAAGGCGAATGGTGATACGATCGAATTTTATGATGAATCAATGCTTGGTATTCACAGATGCCACGTTAAAGGCGTCAGACTCGACAACAAACTTATTTAACATGTGTATAAACTTAAAAAAACCATGGACATAGCGTTCATGGTTTTTGCTTGTAAAAATACAATTAAATTGTGAATTATTTTGCAATTTTGTTGTATTTTTTTGTAAGTGATTGTACAATAATAAAGCAAAACGGTACCTTTTATCCGTTTAGAATAATTTTGGAGGCAATATGAAAAAAGAGCACAAACTTTTTGTCGAATTTCTACCTTACATAAAGGAAGTCATGCAAAAAGATATCATGGCGTCAGTTGTAGATCTTAACCAGTTTATCGCTTATGTTCCAGGAGATGCAATCGATGTAAAACTAAAGAAAGGTATGCCAATTCCAGAAGGTGATCCACTAAGAGCGACGATCATGGGCAATAAAATTATTACAGCAGTTGTTCCAAAAGAAGTTTATGGGGTGCCATTTAGAGCTGTTACATATCCAATAAGAGATAAAAAAGGCAATTGCATTGGTGCAATAGGCATTGCTGAGAGCTTAGTAAAGGAGCAGCATATCGTCGATACGCTTGAAGAAATCATCAATCGAATTGGCTACTCGAACAAGGGGCTCTCAACAATCAGCGAAGACGTCAATGATATGGCCGTTGGGATTCAAGAGCTTTCAAGTGTCGTAGAAGAAGTAAACGCTTCTATCGTTGAAATCACCGAGTTGTCAGACAATATCACAAATCGAGTCGACTCAGTTGCGCGAGCGAGTCAAACGGTTATCAAAGAAGCAGAAGAGGGCATAAATGCCGTTAAAAACATCAATGCGACATTGACAATTACTGTCGAAGAAATTTTAAAAGTTCGTGCACAGATTGAACATTTATTTAATTCTATAGAGAATGCAAAT
>CAYLNI010000034.1:13512-21255 GCA_964384705.1 uncultured Fusibacter sp. | reverse complement strand
GTCGGGTGAGACAAAACACTTCGTGTTTTGCTCATTATTTGTTAGAATAAAAGTAGCATATTGTTTTTTTTATATGCAATTGCAAGCGTATGTCTATTTTTAATAAAAAATTTACAATGTTACCTTAGTTTACGCTATGTTTAATGCGTATTATATTGATTAATGGCAACAATTTGGAGGTGCTTCAATGCTAAATAAGCAATTGGTTCGAGAGGTATTGGCGGCGGCTTTATCTACTGGTGGCGATTTTGCCGAAATTTTTGTAGAAGATCGCTTTAACAACTCAATAGAAATGATAAAAGGTAAAGTTGAAAAGTCGCTTACCGGAAGAGATTACGGTATCGGAATCAGGATTTTCCAAGGTTTCAATAGCGTATATACTTATACTTGTGACAATAGCCAAAGTCATTTAATCGAAGTGGCAAAGAAAGCGGCCGCGGCTCTTAAAGGTGTGCCTTCAAGTGCGATGGTGGATTTTGTCATGGAAGCGCCTAGAAACAACCATTCCGTTAAAATCAAACCTCTTTCGGTTTCAAAATCGAATAAAGTTGAATTGATGCGAAGTGGCAATCAAGCTGCAGAAAATTATTCGGATGCAATCAATCAAGTGGTTGTAACGTACCTTGATTATACGCAAAATGTATTGATCGCCAACTCAGAAGGCAAATTCGTTGAAGATGAAAGAACGAGAACAAGGTACATCATCAATTCAGTTGCTCAAAGAGATGGGAAAATGCAACATGGTAGTGTTGGAAAAGGCTCAGGTAAAGGGTTTGAGCTTTATGATGAAATAGATGTAACATGGATAGGCAAGGAGTCTGCTAGAATCGCAACGACTATGCTCGATGCAAAAGCATCACCAAGTGGTAAATTTCCAGTCGTACTAGACAACAAATTCGGTGGTGTTATCTTCCATGAAGCGTGTGGTCATGGTCTAGAGGCGACTTCAGTAGCGAAAGGCAATAGCGTTTTTGCTGATAAACTCGGGCAAAAAATTGCCTCTGATGTCGTATCTGCTGTTGATGATGGTACGATCTCCAATGAATGGGGTTCAGCAAATTATGATGATGAAGGCACGCCTACACGTAGAAATCTCTTAATTGATAAGGGCATACTGAAGGGCTTTATGATTGACAAGCTCAATGCAAGACGGATGAATATGGATATAACAGGTTCTTCGAGACGACAATCGTATAAATACGCACCGACTTCGAGAATGACAAATACGTATATATTAGGCGGCACGTCTAAATTTGACGATATGATTAACTCTATTGAATATGGCCTTTATGCGAAATACCTAGGTGGCGGTTCAGTGAACCCAGCAACTGGTGAATTTAACTTTGCGACGCAGGAAGCGTACTTAATAGAAAATGGTAAGATTACAACACCTGTTAAAGGTGCGACTCTGATTGGTACTGGACTGGAAATTCTAAACAAGATAGAAATGGTCAGTGATAATTTTGATTCAGGCGAAGGCATGTGTGGCTCTCTTAGTGGTTCAATACCAGCTGGACTTGGACAACCCGCTTTAAAAGTATCTGAAATCACGGTAGGCGGAAGGGAGGAAGCTTGATGAACGTACAATTGATCGATAAACTCTTTGAAAAAGGTGCTGCTAAAGGTTTCGAAGCACAAGAAATATTTTACATGCGCAATAAAAACACAGAAATTTCCGTGTACAATGGTGAGATAGATAAATACAATCTCTCAGAAGATGGCGGTTTGTCATATAGATGTATGGTCAATGGCAAGCTGGGCTATGCTTATACAGAGCGGTTGGATGAGCAAGCCTTAGACATGCTCGTCAATGAAGCTTATGATAATGCCGTAATCCTTGAAGTGGAAGACGAAGTATTTCTTCACGACGGAAAAGGAACTTATGTGGACATAGACAATTTCAACCCAGCGCTTGATAAAGTGCCGATGGAAGAAAAAATTGCTTTTATGCTTAGCCTTGAAGCCGAACTAAAAGCCTTTGATTCTAGAGTTAAAAACGTGTCTAACAACAGTTACGATGAAGTGGAATCCTTTAGATGGATTAAGAATACAAAAGGCTTAGACGTCAAAGATACAACAAACTATTGTCTCGTGTATGCGATGCCGGTCGTTGAAGATGCTCATGATACGAGGACTGGATTGGGATATGATATATCGAGTGACTTTTACAAATTGTCAAAAGAAACTATTATCAAAGATGCAGCGACGGAAGCGCTTATGATGCTTGGTGCAAAATCGACAAAATCGAGAGTGTGTCCTGTCGTGATTAAAAATGAAACATTTGCGCAGTTGTTTAGTGCTTATATGGGTATATTTAATGCAGAACGTGTTCAAAAGAACTTATCAGCCATGGCTGGAAAAATCGGAGAGATCATCGCATCACCGGCTTTAACGTTAGTCGATGACCCGCATTTGTCAGGGGGCTTAGCTTCTTCAAGCTTTGATGCTGAAGGTGTAGCAACACAGAAGAAGGCGATCATAGACAAAGGTTTGTTGAAAACATATTTTCACAATCTTAAAACGTCCAATAAAGATGGTCTTGCATCAACTGGAAACGCAAGCAAAGGTTCTTATAAAGGGACATTGGGCATAGCACCTTCCAATTTGATATTGACACCTGGTGACCTGTCATTTGATGAAGTGGTAGCATCTATTGAAGATGGCGTATATGTTGTGAGTTTGCAAGGACTGCATGCTGGTATTGATACAATTTCAGGAGACTTTTCACTTCAATGCCACGGTTATATGATTGAATCCGGAAAAATTGGTAGACCGGTGAGTCAAATAACAGTAGCAGGTAATTACTTTGAAATGTTGAAAGACATTGAAATGTTTGCAAGTGATTTCAGATTCTCAATATTATCGTCTGACTATACAGGGTCCGCATCCGTAAAAATCAAAGCGTTGACGATTTCAGGCGAATAATCTATGGCTTGCTTGCGTCTCAATCAGGTATACAATTTTCTTATTACATTTTTATACTATTGTCGTTCACAAATATATGATATGATTGTTTCTATTATGGCATTAGGTGAGGTGTAACGTGTTTGAAACGATGCTAAATACCGTGAAGGAAAAAGGCTTGATCGCTTATGGCGATCGAATCATTATTGGCCTTTCAGGTGGGCCAGATTCACTGGCGATGACACATGCTCTTTTAAAACTGAGAAAACCCTACGGTTTAGAGCTTTATGCGGTGCATGTGAACCATATGTTTAGAGGTGAACAGGCAGATGATGACGAAGCTTTTGTAATTGCCTATTGCAAAGAGAATGATTTGCCTTGTTACGCATTTAGAGTCGATGTGATGTCGAAAGCGAAAACATTGGGACTATCTTTTGAAGAAGCCGGACGCGAAGTCAGGTATGAAAAATTTGAAGAGGTTATGAATCAAGTGGCTGCAAATAAAATTGCAGTCGCTCAAAATAAAAACGATGTCATTGAAACGTTCTTTATCAACTTATTTAGAGGATCTGGAATCGATGGACTGGCTTCAATCGACTACATGAGAAGCAATCGCTTGATCAGACCGATATTAGATGTCAGTAGAGAAGAAGTAGAGTGTTACTGCGTTCAAAACAGCCTCAAACCAAGACGTGATCACACAAATGACGAAAACGATTATATGCGCAATAAAATTAGAAATGTATTTTTACCACATGTTAGGGAGACTTTCAACCCATCGATTGATGATACAATCGGGAAGACGATTCACATTATGAAGTCTGAAAAAGATTTTTGGCAGGCTCATCAGAACAGGCTTTTCGAAGCGACATGCAAATGGGTAGATGATGAGATCCATATCGATCATGTGGCATTTGATAAACTGCTCGAAGCAGAAAAGAACCAGTTACTAAGGCACTGCATCCTGAAATTGCGAGGCAACCTAAAAAACGTTTCATATGAGACAATTTCTCGGATTTCAGCGTTAAATAGAACGAGCGCCACATGTGAAATTGACAAAGATTTTACGATTGTCAAGCAATACGATTCACTCATACTTTATGCAAATAAAAGATTAAAAGCTGTTCAGCCACATGAATTGTTTACAAAGTGCATCAGTAGACAAGAGTTGCCGAAATACAAGTTAAACCAAACTTGTGTCGCCATAGATCATGATGCTGTAAAAGGATCGCTGCACGTTCGAACGCGTAGAGAGGGCGATCGCTTTGTACCACTTGGCATGAAGGGGCACAAGAAAATAAAGGATTTTTTCATCGATGAAAAAGTACCTAAATATGAAAGAGATGCAATTCAACTCGTTTGTGATGATGAAAAAATTATCTGGATTGAAAATATGAGACTCGATGATCGGTGTAAAATCACCGAAACGACGAATAACATCATGATTTTGAGCTTTCAAGAACTTGTTGAACGCGAATAATTGTGCTAAAATAATACGATGTATACTCGACGAAGGAGGATGCGATGAAGAAAGGTTTGAAAGGCGCCTCGATTTATATAATAATATTTATCGGAATTTTGATATTCGTGACAGTGAACGGTGTAAACACACAGAAAATCACTGAGCTGTCATATGATGAATTTGTTGTGAAATTGGGAAGCGATCAAATTACAGATGTTCAAATAAACGGAAATGAAGTAACGGGTACTTTAGTAGATGGTACAGTTTTCACCAGTTATGTGCCAAGCATGCTTGCACTTAAGACAGGTGAGATGATCATCGAATACAAGGCATCTGGTAGCGCATTTTCGGTTACAGGGGTTCAACCCGCGAACACACCGTTTTTAATTGAAATATTACCAACCGTCATAATGATACTACTCCTTGTCGTGTTCTGGTTTGTATTTATGCAAAATTCACAAGGTGGCGGAAATAAAGTCATGTCTTTTGGTAAGAGCCGGGCAAAAATTGTAAAGGATTCAGCTAGAAAGCTCACTTTTGCAGACGTTGCCGGATTAAAAGAAGAAAAAGAAGAGATGCAAGAAGTCGTAGATTTCTTAAAATCTCCGAGAAAATACCTTGCACTCGGTGCACGTATTCCAAAAGGTATCCTCATGGTTGGCCCTCCTGGAACCGGAAAGACATATCTGTCTAGAGCGTGTGCTGGAGAAGCTGGCGTACCATTTTACACCATTTCAGGTTCTGATTTTGTCGAGATGTTCGTAGGTGTAGGTGCATCCCGCGTTAGAGATTTATTTGAAGAAGCAAAGAAAAATGCACCTTGTATCGTCTTTATTGATGAGATTGATGCAGTTGGTAGACGACGTGGTGCTGGACTTGGCGGTGGCCATGATGAACGTGAACAAACACTCAATCAGTTGTTGGTTGAAATGGACGGCTTTGGAGACAATCAAGGTGTAATCGTCATCGCTGCGACAAATAGACCAGACATATTGGATCCTGCACTTTTGAGACCAGGTCGTTTTGATAGACAAGTCATGATTGGTGTACCAGATGTTAGAGAACGTGAGCAAATTATTAAGATTCATGCAAAAAATAAACCAACAGCTTCTGATGTAAATTATGCGAAACTCGCACAAAGTACACCTGGATTCACACCAGCGGATCTTGAAAATGTCATGAATGAAGCAGCGTTACTGTCTGCAAGAAAAGATGATAAAGTGATTCGTATGGAATCCATCAAAGAAGCGATTATAAAAGTCATTGCTGGCGTCGAAAAGAAAAGTCGAATTGTCAGTGAAAAAGAGAGAAAATTGACTGCTTATCATGAAGCAGGTCATGCTGTTCTTGCAAATGTTGTTCCAGAATCAGATCCAGTGCATCAAGTAACGATTATTCCAAGAGGCCGTGCAGGTGGTTTTACGATGCAGCTTCCAGAAGAAGATCGTAGCTATGCGACTAAAAAGGGTATGGAACGCGAATTGATTATCCTTTTGGGTGGCCGAGTTGCTGAAAGTTTAGTACTTGGTGACATCAGTACTGGTGCTCAAAACGATTTAAGTCGCGTCACAAAAATTGCTAAAGCAATGGTCATGAAGTATGCGATGAGTGATAACCTCGGTTCAATGAGCTATGACACAGAAGATGAAGTATTCTTAGGTAGAGATTTCTCTACTATGAAAAACTACTCTGAACATGTTGCTGCTGAACTTGACCGTGAAGTTAGAAATATTGTCGATTCTGCATATGACAAAGCAAAAACGTTGCTTGAAGCACACTTAGATAAACTACACGTCATTGCTGAAGCGTTGCTCAGATTTGAGACAATCAGTGGTGAAGAATTCCAAATAGCGTTTGAAAAAGGTTTAGATGCTCTGACTGAACAAGTTGATTCATCACGTGAAATCGTTGAAGAAGAACGTCGTGCATCACGTGCTCAAGATGAAATCGATCGATTGGCTTTTGAAAAAGCTAACGAGAAAAAAGAGGATGTCGAACACGGAACGCATCCATTCAGTGAAGGTGCTAATTAAATAACTGCCTCAAGAAGTTAATAGATGGGCCTTGCCCATCTATTTTTTTTGAAAAAAACTTCCATAAACGTGGGTAGAAATGGTATTATAATATAAATCGTGCACTAAAATGTGCACAATGTATAACTGTAGGAGGCTATCATGCAAAAACTAACGATTGGCGACACTTTCACCTCTGAATTGATCGTCGAAGAGAAACATACAGCTGCAGCATTTGGTAGTGGCAACCTTTACGTTTTTTCGACACCTATGATGATAGGTCTTATGGAAAATGCAGCACTCAATTGCGCTGCGCGCGGCTTGGAAGAAGGATTTAGTACAGTTGGTACTTATCTGGATGTCAAACATATAGCAGCAACACCTTTGGGTCAAAAGGTGATAGCCACTGCAGAACTCATTGAAATTGATCATAAAAAGTTGACGTTTAAAGTAGAAGCATTTGATGCCTTGGAAAAAATAGGCGAAGGAACGCATGGACGATATATTATCGATTCTAAGAAGTTTTTAGAACGCGTAGAGCAAAAACAAAACAAGAAATAAGAGCGTGAGTGTTCATGGGAGATCGGATGAAAGTTGTTGAAGTCAGTAGGGTGACGCAGGCAGTGAAAGAGGCTTGTATCGAAATGAATTTTTTGATCGATACAGAACTACTTAATAGCTTTGAGTCTGCTATACAAACAGAGGTGTCAGAAATTGGCAAAAGCATTCTTTTGGATTTGATCGAGAATTCAGAAGTTGCACGCTCTTATAAAGCACCAATTTGTCAAGATACAGGTATGATTGTTGCCTTTGTTAAAATTGGACAAAACGTCAGAGTTGAAGGTGGTTTGCTATCAGAAGCGATACAGGAAGGCATCCGTCAAGGTTACAAAGACGGCTATTTAAGGAAATCCATCGTTTCTGACCCAATACTCAGAAAAAATACGAATGACAACACGCCAGGTATCATATATTATGATTTGGTTGCAGAAGATGTCTTTGAAATAGAGCTTGCTGCAAAGGGGTTTGGTAGTGAGAATATGTCGCGAAGTGCGATGCTTAAACCATCTGATGGCATTGAAGGAATTGTCAACTTCGTCATAGAAACGGTTGAAAAGGCAGGTTCAAATCCATGTCCGCCAATCATCCTTGGCATCGGTATTGGAGGTACGCTGGATAAAGCAGCGCAAATTGCAAAATATGCTCTACTTAGACCGTTAAATGAGCCGGCAACTAAAACACATATTGCTGAACTCGAGAATAGACTACTCAATACAATTAATAATTTGGGCATTGGTCCTCAGGGGTTAGGCGGAACGACGACAGCTATAGCGGTGCATATCGAAGTGTTTCCGACCCATATCG
>CAYLNI010000034.1:2384-13464 GCA_964384705.1 uncultured Fusibacter sp. | reverse complement strand
TAGAAGGTAAAAATGGATAGAATAGATAAAACAAATAAAATTAAGATTCATACACCGTTGACACAGGATGTCATAAACAAATTGAATTCTGGGGATCAAGTTTTGATTACCGGGAAAATATATACGGCAAGAGATGCAGCCCATTTGAAACTGGTCACTATGATTGAAAATTCTGAAACGCTACCTGTTGATTTTGATGGTCAAGTCATTTATTATGCGGGACCATCACCATCAAGACCAGGTGAAGTCATCGGTGCTTGCGGGCCAACGACGAGTTATCGAATGGACGATTTAACGGAACCATTGCTTCAAAAAGGTCTCAAAGGCATGATTGGCAAGGGCGAGCGTAATGCGCATGTCATCTCGTGTATTCAAAAGTACGGCGCTGTCTATTTCGCAGCTATCGGCGGTGCTGGTGCCTTAATTTCAGGTTGTATAAAAAGCAACACCGTTGTTGCCTTCGAAGAATTGGGGGCAGAAGCGCTTAGGTGTCTAGAGGTAGTCGACATGCCTGCGATTGTTGTCATCGATACATTGGGCAACAACCTTTATCAGTCACAACCACAAAAATATAAAAATAGAGCAGCTCATAAAAATGAAATTGGAAAAGGGGAAATGTCAATGATTAAAGAATATTACAACTTTTACGCTTCAGACATGATTGAGAACACGCTAAAAGTAGACTTAAAGCCAATTTATGAACGCTTTGAATCGCATTTGAAACCTGGTGCAAAAATCCTTGATGTTGGATTTGGATCAGGAAGAGACAGTTTGCATTTTGAAGCAAAAAGTTATGAGGTTGTTTCCATCGATTTTGCCCAAGAAGTCTATCACAGAGGGAAAATTCTTCTCAATACAGAAGTATTACTCGTTGATGTGAGAGATATACGGTATAAAAATGAATTTGATGGTATCTGGGCAAGTGCTGTCTTTTTTCACTTTACTGAAAATGAACTCAAAGATGTGCTCATAAAATGTGCAGATGCACTTAAGAATAATGGTGTGGTATACATCTCATTCAAGTATGGTACTGAAGAAATCAATCGACATGGCCGTTATTTTAACGATTTTGATGAAGCAAAATTTAAGCGATTGATTGGCGAAGTGCCTCAGTTTGAAATTGCTGAAATTTGGAAAACAACAGATGCAAGAGAAAACAAAAATTCGCAGTATTGGCTCAATGTCATTCTCACTAAAATATAAATCAAATGTCCTCCTTTTGTGTTTGAATTAAAGGGAGGACATTTTATTTGTTTTTTTAACAAACAGTTGAAAATCGGTATGCAAGTTTTCTTGCAAACGCATTTCGTTATTATTTTGTTGATTTCTTTATAAAAACGTAATCAAAGTATACAATTATACTTTGTTAAAAACAATGTAATTTGATTGAATTTGTGATATTCTTAATAAGGAAAAACCGGATGCGGTCAAAAAAAGGTGAAGGAGGATTTATGATGTTTGATAAGAATCAGATTTCAATTCTTAAAGAAGCTGTAGATAAAGAGAATGCTAAAACGCAAGAAAAATTGCAAAAAAGACCTGAAAGAAAGAAAGTCTTTACTACAGGTTCAGGTGCACCAGTCAACAGATATTATACACCAGTTGATATAGCTGACTTAGACTACATGAATGATTTAGGAATGCCAGGAGAGTTTCCATATACGAGAGGTGTTCAGCCGAACATGTATCGTGGTCAATTCTGGACGATGAGGATGTATGCAGGTTTCGCTACAGCTGAGGAATCAAACAAACGTTATAAATTCTTGGTAGAACAAGGTTCAAGCGGTTTATCCGTTGCATTTGACTTGCCTACACAGATTGGATATGACTCGGATCACGCTCTTTCTGAGGGTGAAGTCGGCAAAGTCGGCGTTGCGATTGATTCGCTTGCTGATATGGAATTATTGTTCGATGGCATTCCGCTTGATAAAGTAAGTACTTCAATGACCATCAATGCCCCTGCGTCTGTATTGTTAGCAATGTACATTGCAGTAGCGGAAAAACAAGGTGTATCATCTGAAAAATTAAGAGGTACCATTCAAAATGACATTTTAAAAGAATACATCGCAAGAGGCACTTATATTTTCCCAACTGAGCCGTCTATGCGTTTGATAACGGATATATTCGCATTTTGTTCAAAAGAAGTTCCACAATGGAATACAATTTCTATTTCTGGATATCACATCAGAGAAGCAGGCTCAACTGCTGCTCAAGAAGTTGGCTTTACATTAGCTGACGGTATCGCTTATGTTGATGCTGCCATTAAAGCGGGCCTTGATGTCGATTCATTTGCGCCAAGATTGTCATTCTTCTTCAACGCACATAACGATCTTCTTGAAGAAGTTTCAAAATACCGTGCAGCACGTCGTCTATGGGCTCGAATCATGAAAGAAAGATTCGGCGCTAAAGATACAAAATCAATGCAACTTAAGTTCCATACACAAACAGGTGGTTCAACACTTACTGCGCAACAGCCTGAAAACAATATCGTAAGAGTTGCGATTCAAACATTGGCTGCTGTTTTAGGTGGCACACAGAGTTTGCATACTAACTCTAAGGATGAGGCATTGGCACTTCCAACTGAAGATTCTGTAAGAGTCGCACTACGTACACAACAAATTGTTGCACACGAGAGCGGCGTTACTGAAGTGGTTGATCCACTTGCTGGTTCTTACTATATTGAAGCAAAAACGAAAGAAATTGAAGATGCTGCTATGGCTTACATCAAAAAAATTGATGACATCGGTGGCGCTGCAAAAGCGATTGATGCTGGATATATCCAATCAGAGATCATGGATGCCTCATATGACTATCAGAAAAAAGTCGAAACGGGCGAAATCATCGTTGTCGGCATGAACAAATACCAAATTGAGGAAGCGTCTCCAAAAGGCCTTCTACGTGTGGATCCTTCTGTAGGTGAAATGCAAAAAGCGAGACTCGCAAAACTTAGAGCGTCAAGAGACAATGTCAAAGTCAATGAAACATTAGCTGCTTTAAAAACAGCTTGCGAAGGCACTGACAACGTGATGCCATTTATTCTAGAAGCAGTTAAGACTTATGCGACATTAGGAGAAATCTGCGATGTCATGAGAGGCGTTTTTGGCGAGTATCAACAATCAATTAACCTATAGACCGAGGAGGATCAAGATGGAAAGACCAATTAGAGTATTAGTTGCAAAGCCAGGCTTAGATGGACACGATCGAGGTGCTAAGGTTATTGCAAGAGCACTTAGAGATGCTGGCATGGAAGTTATATATACAGGATTGAGACAAACAGCGGAACAAATTGTCAACGCTGCGATTCAAGAAGACGTTGATTGTGTCGCTATGAGTATATTATCAGGTGCACATAACACATTGTTGCCAAAAGTTGTAGAATTGTTAGCGGCTGAAAACGCAAGCGACATTCTTGTATTGGGTGGTGGCGTTATTCCAGATGAAGACATTCCTTTCTTAAAAGAAAAAGGCATCAAGGAGATCTTCACTCCTGGATCAACAACGCAGACAATCATTGATTATATTAGAGAGAACGTCACAAGATAGAACATGATCTAAGTTGACGCAATTTCATGAGAAGCCGATTTAATCGACAAAAGAGGATTAAATGGATATAGAAAAAAGTATTTTAAATCAGGACAAACGCGCTGCGGCTAGACTGATTTCCATGGTTGAAAATAAAGATCCTGAAGGCCTAAAAATCCTTCAGAATCTTTATTCGCATAGTGGGAAAGCTTATGTCATCGGCATAACTGGTCCTCCAGGTGCAGGTAAAAGCACTTTAACAGACAAACTCGTAAAATTGTTGAGAAAACAAGATAAAAAAGTAGCCATTATTGCCGTGGATCCAACATCGCCTTTTACTGGTGGTGCCATACTCGGCGATCGCGTGAGAATGAATGACCTAAGTATCGATAAGGGTGTTTTTATTCGTAGTATGGGTGCCAGAGGCCATTTGGGTGGCATTTCTGAAGCAACAGCTGCAGCGATTAAAATTTTGGACATCTTTGGTTCTGATTTCATCATCGTTGAAACCGTCGGCGTCGGTCAATCAGAAATCGACATCGTCAGAAACTGTGATACAACCCTTATGGTCATGGTACCGGGACTAGGTGACGATATTCAAGCGATCAAAGCAGGTGTCATGGAAATTGGTGATGTCTTTGCGGTCAATAAGGCAGATCGCGATGGTGCGACTCGAACTGCTAGAGAAATAGATATGATGTTGGATTTCAACAAGCACTTAGAATGGCGACCACCTGTTAAACTCGTCGTCGCTTCAGAAAATCAAGGGACTTCTGAGCTACTTGAGAGCATCATGGCGCATAAAGCCTACTTGATGGATTCTGGCAAGCTCGAGTTAAAGCGCATATCAAACGCAAAGAGCGAAGTTGTTGAGATGATCAAAGAACGCATAGAACGATCAATTCTTGATAACTCGCATAATGAAGAGAAGTTAATGGACTATTCGAAGCAAATTGTAGCGCGTTCAATCGACCCATTTACTGTCGTCGACCTATTATTTGAAACTTACAAATCATCAGTTGTAATAAAATAGTATTTAAGTTAACTCAATTTAAAAACTGCTTTATTTATGAAAGTCAGCCGCTTTTTATAGTTTATTTGTAATGTTTACACGATTTGTTGATACTGTTAGAATTTATGTAGAATTGGAGAGGTAAATATGAAAGCTTTGAAAGTTGACCATATTGGCATTGCTGTAAAAGATCTAAATGAAACACTACGTTTTTACACGGAAGTTTTGGGTTTGGAATTACATGGCACAGAAGTTGTTGAAGATCAGAAAGTCCGCGTTGCTTTTTTACCTGTAGGTGACACTGAGATTGAACTATTGGAGTCAACTTCAGAAGATGGACCAATCGCTAAATTTATTGAAAAAAATGGAGAGGGTATTCAACACATCGCCTTCAAAGTTGATAATATTGATGAAGCTATTGAATACATGATTTCTAAAGGCATGAAAATGATCGATGAAAAGCCAAGATATGGCGCAGGTGGCGCTAAAATTGCATTTGTTCATCCAAAGAGTTCAAACCGCGTTTTAGTTGAACTCAGTGAAAGATAAGAATAGGGATTTGGAGGTTTTGAAATGTCTGTAAACAAGCTAGAAGACTTAAGACAGAAAAAAGCAAAAATCCTCGCTGGCGGTGGAAAGAGCCGTATCGAGAAGCAACATAGCAGTGGTAAATTGACGGCTAGAGAGCGTTTAGATTTATTGTTTGATGAAAATACTTTCGTAGAAATGGATGCATTTGTAAAGCACAGATGCACTAATTTTGGTATGGAAGCTGTTGATGCGCCTGCTGAAGGCGTTGTAATTGGATATGGAAAAGTTGAGGGTAGATTAGTTTATGCCTATTCGCAAGATTTCACTGTCGTAGGTGGATCACTTGGCGAAATGCATGCAGCAAAGATTTGCAAAGCTATGGACAATGCTTTGAAAATGGGTGTTCCTATTGTCGGTATCAACGATTCAGGTGGTGCAAGAATTCAAGAGGCAGTTGATGCGCTTTCTGGATATGGCAAAATTTTCTTTAGAAACACATTAGCTTCTGGCGTAATTCCACAAATTACTGCAATCATGGGACCTTGTGCAGGCGGTGCAGTTTACTCACCGGCGCTCACAGATTTCGTCTTCATGGTGGATAAAACATCACAAATGTTTATTACTGGACCACAAGTTATTAAGACTGTAACTGGTGAAGAAGTGACAGCTGAAGCACTTGGTGGCGCGATGACACACAATGCTGTAAGTGGTGTCGCTCAGTTTATTGCAATGAATGATGAAGCTTGTATTGTTGAAATCAGAAGATTACTTGGATTCTTACCTTCAAACAACCTCGAAACTGCACCTGAATATATTTGTGAAACTGACTTAAATACACTTAATGATGCATTAGACGCAATCATTCCTGAAAATCCAAATAAGCCGTATGATATGTTTGATATAATCAAGCAAATCGTCGATGGTGGCGATTATTTAGAATACCAACCGTATTTTGCAAAAAATATCATCACTTGCCTAGCACGTTTAAACGGTAAAACAATCGGCATTATTGCCAACCAACCTAAAGTTCAAGCAGGCTGTCTAGATGTCAACTCATCTGATAAAGCTGCCAGATTCATCAGAACGTGTGATGCATTCAATATTCCATTACTCAATATCGTAGACGTTCCAGGATTCCTTCCAGGCACGCAACAAGAATACGGTGGAATCATCAGACACGGCGCTAAAATGTTGTATGCTTATAGTGAAGCGACTGTTCCGAAATTATCGCTCATCGTAAGAAAAGCTTACGGCGGCGCCTATTTAGCAATGTGTTCAAAAGACCTTGGTGCAGATGTCGTCATGGCATGGCCATCAGCTGAAATCGCTGTTATGGGACCTCAAGGTGCAGCAAATATTATTTTCAGAGCGGAAATTCAAGATTCAGAAAATCCTGTTGAAACGCGTGCTAAAGTGATTCAGGATTATACGGATGAATTTGCGACACCATATAAAGCAGCAGAAAGAGGGTTTGTCGACGATGTCATCGAGCCATCAACGACGCGACCAAGATTAATTGATGCTTTTGACATGCTTTCATCAAAACGTGAGATTAGACCTGCTAAAAAACACGGAAATATTCCACTATAGAAATGAGGTGAAACAATGCACGTATTGGAGAATTTTAAACACGCTGAGACATTTTATCAGATGAGTATGAGTGATAAACTGATTGCAACAGGCTATGTCATCATACTAGGTGTTGGCATTACGTTTATTGCACTGATGTTGATATGGTGGATTACCGTTTTAATGTCTAAAACGATTCAAAAGTTAGAAGCTAAAACAAATTTGACGGAAGTCAAGTCGCAAGCGTCTCAAAAGCCAGTATTACAACCGGCACCTATCGTAGAGACTGTTACAGTAGATGATGAAAGTGAACTTGTTGCAGTCATTACTGCTGCTATAGCCTCGTCATTAAGCACTTCAGTTTCAAACATTAGAGTCACGAATATTAGACGTATAGTAGATGCTACACCAACTTGGGGTAAAAGTGGCAGAAACGATGTTATGAATGCTAGATTTTAATTTAAATTAAGAGTTTTGATGGAGGATAACATGAAAAAGTTTAACATCACTGTGAATGGTAAATCATATGAGGTAGACGTTGAAGAAATCGGTGGCAATAGTGCACCTGCTCCTGCAGCTTCACCGTCAGTTGCACCAGCAGCTTCACCAGCACCACAAGCGCCTAAAGCTGCACCGACACCTGCTCCAGCGGCTATCAGCGGTGGCGAAACAATCAACTCACCAATGCCTGGAACGATTTTAGATATTAAAGTTAATGTTGGCGATGCTGTTTCAAATGGTACAGTACTTGTAATTCTTGAAGCTATGAAGATGGAAAATGAAATCATGGCACCATCAGCAGGTAAAGTGCTTTCTATCAACGTTACAAAAGGTGCATCAGTAAATTCAGGGGACGTTTTAGTTGTAATCGGATAATCTGATTATTTACTAATCATGAAAGGAGATGCACAATGCTTCAAACGATTAATGATTTTTATTTGTCAACAGGATTTGCGGCAATCACATATCAACAAGTAATCATGATAGTTATATCATTTGTTTTACTTTTTTTAGCAATAAAAAAGGGGTTTGAACCACTACTATTAATCCCAATCGCATTTGGTATGTTTTTAACCAACTTACCATTGGCAGGTTTAATGGCACACCCAGAGTACGCAGCAGATGGGACACTTAAAAATGTTGGCGGGTTACTCTATTATCTTTATCAGGGTAATAAGCTAGGCATATTCCCACCTCTCATTTTCTTAGGTGTTGGCGCCATGACGGACTTTGGTCCATTGATTGCAAATCCTAAATCACTATTGTTAGGTGCAGCTGCACAGTTTGGTATATTTATTACTTTCTTTGGTGCGATTGCTTCTGGATTATTTACGCCAGCTGAAGCGGCTTCAATCGGTATCATCGGTGGTGCAGATGGTCCAACTGCGATCTTCTTATCTTCACGACTTGCGCCACATTTACTCGGTTCCATTGCAGTTGCAGCCTATTCATACATGGCACTTGTACCAGTTATTCAACCGCCTATTATGAAGTTGTTGACAACTAAAGCGGAACGACAAATTAAAATGAAACAATTGAGACCTGTTTCTAAATTGGAAAAAATTGTTTTCCCAATTTTTGCAACGCTTATCGTATCTATGATCGTACCACCAGCAGCAGCTCTTGTGGGCATGTTGATGCTTGGTAACTTATTTAGAGAGTCTGGTGCAGTCGCAAGATTGACTGATACCGCTCAAAACGCACTGATGAACATTATAACGATATTCCTTGGAGTAACAGTTGGTGCAACGGCATCAGCTGAAGCATTCTTAAATGTCAAAACACTGGCTATCCTAGGTCTAGGTATTGTAGCCTTTGCATTTGGAACGGCAGCAGGTGTACTCCTTGCAAAACTTATGAATAAAGTTACGAAAGATCCAATCAATCCACTCATCGGATCTGCAGGTGTATCTGCTGTCCCAATGGCTGCGAGAGTTTCACAAGTTGTTGGACAAAAAGAAAATCCTAGTAACTTCTTATTAATGCATGCTATGGGGCCGAATGTCGCTGGCGTCATCGGATCAGCAGTTGCTGCCGGTGTCCTCCTTTCATTATTTGGCGGTTTCTAACCAATCGATTATATGTAATAAACACAAAAACGCCTTTATGGCGTTTTTTTAATAGAGCTATTGAATAATATTCAAATATTCAGAGAATCCAGACTTTATTTTATACATTATATTATGTTATGCTATAGGTTGAACAAATTGTTTACAATACTTTATGCTGGAGTCAATCATGAAGAATAAGATATTAAGTGTACTCAGGCAAGATGGAAATGCATATGTTTCAGGAGAGAGTTTGAGTGAAACTTTAGGTGTCTCTCGAACGGCGATATGGAAGCATATCAAATCACTTCGAGCAGAAGGTTATAAAATTGATTCGGTAACGAATAAAGGGTATCGTCTGATTTCAGAAAGTGAAGCACTCAGTGCAATATCTTTAAATGAAATCATACAAACTTACAATTATCTTGATTTTTCATCCTATTTTGAAACGATTGATTCAACGAATCTCGAAGCGAAACGGCGCGCTCTTGAATCTGAGAATGCTCAAGGGATAATAATTGCATCTGAACAAAAGAGCGGCAAGGGTAGATTGGGTAGGCAATGGGCATCTGAGAATCAGGCAGGCCTATGGATGAGTTTATTGATTAGACCTGATGTACCACCAGAATCTGCTTCATGTATAACACTAGTAGCTGCCTCTTCAATGTGTCAGGCGATTGAGAAAACCACTAAACTCAATGTAGGCATCAAATGGCCAAACGATTTGGTGATAAACGGGAAAAAATGCTGTGGCATCCTTACGGAAATGAGTGCAGAGCTTAATCACCTTCATTATATTGTTTTAGGCATTGGCGTCAATATCGGCCAAATGAAATTTGAAGAGGATATAAAAGATAAGGCGACATCACTGGCATTAGAAGGTGCAAAGGTAAGCGCAAAAGAACTGTTAGTTGCTTTTTTAGATGCCTTTTCTGATGATTACCGCAGATTCTTGGAAATGGATATGGTACCGATTATCGCCTATCACAAAAGTCATTCAGTAACTTTAAATAAAGAAATAATTGTTGCTTCTTCCACTGGATCTAAAATTGCACAGGCAGTTGATCTTGCGGACGATGGCAGTTTAATCATAATAAATCAAAATGGACAGTTGGAGAACGTATTATCTGGAGAAGTTTCTGTCAGAGGCATCAACGGCTACGTTTAAGACCAATTTTATAGGAGGCAAAATGTTATTAACCTTTGATGTGGGAAACTCAAATATCGTGATGGGTGTTTATCGAGAAGATACACTAATAACTAATTGGAGAATGGCAACAGACTATTCTAAATCAGCTGATGAAATCGGTATCTTTATCCATCAATTGTTTGCACATGAAAAACTCGATGTAAACGAAGTAAAAGATATCATCATTTCATCTGTTGTACCACATGTCATGTATTCACTACAGCATATGACGCAAAAGTATTTTAATAAAGAAGCAATTATTATTGGGCCAGGTATTAAAACGGGCATGAATATCAAGTATGATAATCCGAGACAAGTTGGTGCGGATCGAATCGTCAATGCCGTTGCGGGACTTAAAAAGTATGGGGGACCATTAATCATAGTAGATTTTGGTACTGCGACGACATTTTGTGCCATTACTGAAAAAAGTGAATATCTTGGCGGTGCGATTTTGCCTGGTATTAAAATCTCAGCAGATGCATTATACGAACGAGCTGCTAAACTGACACGCGTCGAACTGGTTAAACCTGATCACGTCATTTGTAAAAACACATCTCAAAGCATTCAAGCCGGTATAATCTACGGCTATGTAGGAAGTGTTGATTTTATAGTTGGAAAGATGAAAGAAGAACTTGGTAATGGCGAGATTAAAGTAATTGCAACGGGTGGCTTGTCCACATTAATCGCGTCAGAATCCGCACAAATTGAAGTCGTCGACAAATTCTTGACACTAGATGGTTTGAATTTGATCTATCACATGAATAAACCTAAGAAAATAGCCACGGTTATTGAATAAGAGGCACTTATGAAAATTGGCAATATAGAATTAAATAATAGCGTTATCGTCGCACCTATGGCTGGTGTGACGGATCAGCCCTTCAGATTGATTTGTAGAAAGTTTCATTCAGGATTGATCGTTAGTGAAATGGTCAGCGCTAGTGCGTTATATTATCAAGATAAGAAAACAGCGCAACTCATGCAAATAGAACCCAATGAAAAACCAATGGCGCTTCAGATATTTACAGCTGATCCAGGCAAACTTGAGGCGATAATGGATCGACTCAATGCGCATAATAATGAAATTCTCGATTTCAATATGGGTTGTCCAGCACCTAAAATCGTCAACAACGGTGAAGGTTCTGCGCTCATGAAAGCACCAAAGATGGCGGAACAACTGCTTAAGCTTGCAGTAAAGCTTTCTACGAAACC
>CAYLNI010000034.1:1655-2339 GCA_964384705.1 uncultured Fusibacter sp. | reverse complement strand
GACCAATCTGTAAATGCCGTAGAGTTTGCTAAGATGGCGGAGGCGTCAGGTGTCAGCGCCATTGCCATCCACGGTCGGACGAGAGAACAACAGTATTCAGGGAAAGCAGATTGGCAGATTATTGCAGATGTAAAAGCAGCGGTGAAAATCCCTGTCATTGGAAATGGTGATGTTTTTTCTGTTGAAGACGCTGTTAAAATGAAAGAAATGACCAATTGTGATGGCATCATGATCGGCCGGGGCATCCAAGGCAATCCTTGGCTGTTAAAACAGGTCGATATGTATTTACAAAAGGGTATGATCATCGATGAACCAACTTATGCTGAAAGATTATCGGTATCACTTGAGCATTTTGAGAACTTAGTTGCTATTAAAGGTCTTCACATCGCTATTTTGGAGATGAGGAAGCATGCGGCATGGTATTTTAAGGGCATTTCAAAATCAGCTGTTCATAAAAATGAAATCAATAAGGCAACAACGGTAGAGCAGGTAAAATCAATTTTGCATAGAGCGTTTGAGTATTAATGATTTAATTGACTTACCAGTGGGTAGAGTCATTATTAGAGAGAAAAAATCTGATATATAAATGATTATTTGGAGGCGATATAATGGAGAATTTGAATGAACTACTGCAGATTAGACATGAAAAATTGGCACATTTACGCGAAATTGGTCAAGATCCTT
>CAYLNI010000034.1:542-1624 GCA_964384705.1 uncultured Fusibacter sp. | reverse complement strand
TATGATCGTACCAATTTCTCAAAGGATATCAATGAAAATTTTGATGCCTATGATGGTAAAGCTGTTCGAATTGCTGGACGTATCATGGCTAAGAGAGATATGGGCAAAGCATCTTTTATCGATGTTCAAGACAGCGAAGGCCGTATTCAAGTCTATATCAGAAAAGACGCCATTGGTGAAGAAGCCTATGAAATCCTCAAGACTTATGATATAGGCGACATCGTCGGCATATCAGGCATTGTGTTTAAAACGCAAAAGGATGAAATTTCTGTCAAATCGGATGACGTGCTTTTATTATCAAAATCCCTCCAAATATTACCAGAAAAATGGCATGGTCTAAAAGATCAAGAAATCAGATATCGTCAACGTTACGTCGATCTTATTGTCAATCCTGAAGTTAAAGAAAAATTCTTAATGCGCTCTAAGATCATTAAAGCTATGAAGGACTACTTCGATGCTGAAGGTTTCTTGGAAGTAGATACGCCTATTTTAAGTACTCTAGCTGGCGGTGCTGCTGCAAAGCCGTTTGTGACGCACCACAACACGCTTGACATCGACATGTACCTGCGAATTGCTAACGAACTCTATCTCAAACGATTGATCGTCGGTGGTTTTGACAAGGTATATGAGATGGGCAAGATGTTCAGAAATGAAGGCATGTCACATAGACATAATCCAGAGTATACAGCTGTCGAGCTCTATGCGGCATATGAAGATTACGAATATATGCTAAAGCTGACTGAAAATGTCGTCGCGCAGTGTTGTATGAAAGTTCATGGCACGACAAAAATTGACTTTCAAGGTAAGACATTGGATTTCACACCGCCTTGGATTCGTGTATCCATGCATGACTTGGTTGAGAAAAAAACAGGCGTGAACTTCTATGAGGTTGAAACGGACGAAGAAGCGCGTAAAATAGCAAAAGAGCAGCTTCATTTAGAAGTTGAGAAACATTACACAAGAGGTCATCTTGTCAATAAGGCGTTTGAAGAATTTTGTGAAACAGATCTCATTCAACCGACTTTCGTGCTACATCATCCTGTTGAAGTGTCACCACTAGCAAAACGAAATCCTGATAATCC
>CAYLNI010000034.1:0-532 GCA_964384705.1 uncultured Fusibacter sp. | reverse complement strand
ATTACAAACAGATTCGAAGCATTTGTTAATGCGTGGGAGATTGCCAATGCTTTTTCAGAGTTAAATGACCCTATTGATCAGAAACAAAGATTTGAAGATCAAATTCTTCAAAGAGAAGCGGGTGATGACGAAGCACATATGATGGACGAAGACTTTGTAAACGCACTTGAAGTTGGCTTACCACCAACCGGTGGTTTGGGCATCGGCGTCGATCGTGTGGTCATGTTGTTGACCAATTCCACTTCGATTAGAGACGTCATTCTATTCCCAACGATGAAACCGATAAAAAAAGACTAGATTTTTTTAAAATCCAGTGACTCGAATATGAGCGCTGGATTTTTGTTTTGACAGCAAAAAAGCATCAAATTCATTGGGCTAGTATGTGTTTATTTAAAGCTCAAATGGGTATAACTATTTCTGTCCCCCAAAATCAACTTTGTTTTTTTCTTGTATGTTGACTTTTTATAGTGAGTTTCAGATGATTTTAAGGTGTAAACACCTTCAATCAGTTGCAATTACACAATACGTTAAT
>CAYLNI010000033.1:9786-21430 GCA_964384705.1 uncultured Fusibacter sp. | reverse complement strand
GTTTTTTTTTAGAAGTTTTAAAGTTCTTAAATACAACAAAATCTTTTTTCACATATAACCGATAGCTCACTATAAAGACAGCAACAGCACCAACTAAATTGAGCAATATCCCCATAATTAAGTTTCCGCGATTTTGCACTTGTAAGACTTTGTCTACAAAAATATAGGCGTATGGATACCAAAAATTAAAGGATATTTCCTTAGACAAAAAGCTGTTGGCAACAAATGCAAACATGACGACCATAATCACAAGACCAAGTGTTTTGCTCTGACTATCTAATATGAGTGCAAATAAGTTGACCAATGCAACTGAAAATAGGATGAGCAATGTCACAATAGTGAATCCACCCAAAATATATTGCCATACTGGAACAACGAGTAAATTTGCGGCCATACCATCACTTGTAAGGTGATACAAGCTTGCCCGCGACATAATCGGATATGAAAAGTCGCCGATACCGCCCTTTAACATACACAATATAAAATAGAAAGCAGAACTAAAAATCAACACCACTAATCCCAAAAGAACTACAAAAGTACCCCGTGCTAAAAACAATTTTTGTCGCGACCAAGGTAACGTTTGATACAGCTTATAGCTACCTTCCATAAGCTCTTTTACATATATTTCGATTACCATAAACAGGATGACCGCTAGTATAAACATGACGTAGTTTGCACTGAAAAACATCTTTAAGCCATTTGCACCATCGACTTTAAAGGCGTTATGATTTGGGATGATTTTTTGGTCGATTAAGTACTGCGTATAATCAATTTCTAACTTTAGTTGGCTCGGTTCATACCCCCTAAGCTTTAGCTCTTGTTCATTACTAATACCATCCTCAAGCCCTTGTAAAATTCTAGTAAACAACTTGTTTTTCACAACGTTAAGATACTCATAGTCTTTAGGGTTATCTTTGCTATAAAAAAGTGCCAAAGATTGTTCATCCCTAGTCTGAAGATCATAGAAATCTCTAATTACTGCCATTTTCTCTAAGGAATAGTTGCCAATGGCGATTTCTTTATCTAGCATCTTACCATAAGAAACAGTGATGCTCTGAGAGTAACTCTTATTTTGCGCATATTTTGTGGATAAATCAATCATAAAAGTCGATTCATTTTTGATATGTAAACTGAATAAGATACAAAGTCCAACAATCAATATGCCTATAAATAACCAGTTCACTTTGTTTTGAACAAAGCGCTTTAATTCAAATTTCAATAAAGGTATCATAATGCCTCCAATCAGTTTCACTAACATAGTTGCAATGCTAAATCACTTTCCTCTCAAAATACTTGAAACCACCTAAAAGTAAGATCCCCGCAGAGAGTATTAATATGAGTACTGCCACTAGCACAGTCACATTCTGCGTCCCTTCTATGATGCGACCTATGCGGAAGAAATTTAAAGGTATTATATTGTAATGTTCACCTATCGTCATAAAGTGCGTCAACCCCATGCAGCCACCAATCACAACAAAGGATACAGCTAGACTAACAGCACCATTGTTAAAAAGGGCAGAAATCAACTGAACTAGAGCTGTAATAAAGCAAACATATAAAACAAGAATCAAAAGTCCTATAAGTGCATATTGCCAAAACGGAATCAAGTCAACACCTTCATAAGGCTGATAGTACACATTTTCATAAGCGTTAGATGGTGCCATGTGCAAAAATGCGGATCTTCCCAGCGTCGTTTGTGATCCATCTGTAAAGATTACTTCAATAAAGTTGGGAATCGGTTTTAATCGTGTCCATACCTTCGAGAGATACGTCACCGGATAAATCATTGACACAAATCCATTTTTTAGACCATAAAAAATACTCATGATTAATGCTGGAACTACAACTATAATTAGGGACTGAATTGAACTTACCAGCCACTTACTGATGTAATAGCGTTTTCTCGAAATAGATTGCGTTAGTAAGAGTTTTAACACGCCATTATTAAGATCTTTATTAACTGAGTTATAAGCGACTAACAACGGTATCAAGATAAATAAAATTGGACCTGTTGTATATATAAAGCTATACAACACCGTGACATTGTTTGCCTCATCATCATAAGTTGGTTCAATGCCATTTATTAATAGTGTCATCAAATATCTTGTTTCAAGTAGGAGTTGATCTTCAATTCCGGACAAATGAGTATCAGGTCTGAAATCAACTGAATCATAATCGATGCCATCACTTACTACTTGCCACATATCGTATAGATCATTTCTTAACATCATGTTATCGATCTCAATATCAGACATTCGATTGCTTTTTAGCCAAATCAGATTAAAAAAAATGTTCTTTTTAAGTGTTTCATATGTATCATCCTCAAGTACTGCATTGACCAAATCAAATCCTGTTTTATCAAACAATCCATACGATGCCATCGCCGTTTCAAATCTTTCAGCGTTATTAACATTACGCAAAAAATTGTTCTTAAGATCAAAACGCAATGACACATAATTGTTTGTGTCATGCCCAACAAACGACCGATTCTCTCTCGACCTTTCTACTTCTGTCATATTTAGAGTAAGCAAAAGGCAAACCAATATCATCAATAATAAAGTGATTGGTTTATTAAGTTGTTGCTTCAATGTTGTTATAAACAGCATTTTCTCCTCCACTAAGTATTTTTTTCAACCGTCATCGATTCAAATAGAAAATTCTTTCGTGTTCCTAACATATGTAAAATTCCCCTTAAATAAGTAGAATTATTATTACTTTATGTTATCATAATTGTTTTAGCAATTGTGTGAATTTTCTGACATATTCTATTGGTTCGATTTAATATCTAATAAGTATATGTAATATGGTTGCATTAAAAAAGAACTATGAAGAATCGTAATTATATGGATTCCTTATAGTTCTTTCCACCTCCATGTTTTGCATGGGAATTTCACTTCGTTACAAATTCGTTTTTTTGACTTAATTCATCAATTACTTTAGTATAATTACTAATTTCCTAATATATTTTAATGCAAACAATAACACTGCTACCGATGCTAATCCAATACTAAAGCCTTTAAACCGTTTGACTAAAGTGGCATGAAAACTAGAATCAGAAACGATGATACCATTTAATGCATACGCACTTCTCATATACTGCTCCGTTTTAAATGGATTTGCATTTCGACACCATTGAGCCATTTGCCATGGTAAATTATTTAAAAGAGTAGGTTCATAACTGAGCCAGATATTTACTTGTCTTTCAACGGATGACATGTTGGGCGAACCCAACTCTGATGCTTTCACACTATCTTGAGTAATGTTGCGATTTGGCATGTCATTGACACCGAGCCCCCAACGCCCTACAATAATATTTTTTGGTGCACTTGCAATTGCATTTATTAGCTTTCCAACACCCTGAAAATGCGATAAAAGCCCATTTCCATAACTCGTATCTAAAACACCAACCACTGTCCAGTTTCGCCCTAATATGTTGTACGATCTTCCGATGCATTCTGTCATTCCAAAAGTTTTTAGAGCCTCATCACGACTTATAACAACTTGTCCTTCAGTGGAAAAGTTCATTTGTCCATTAAGCTTCATCTGATAGCTTAAATTGCCTTGCACCATACGAATGTTTAAAGACCCAAATGTTAAATCATATGTAATCGCAGAAGGCGAAATTACATCATTATTCGCTTTTTTGAGTGCTTCAATCGTATATACCTTATCAAAAGTTTGCACATAACCATCTTGAGGCAACTCTTTTTCGAGTTGAATGGCAATCCACAAAAAAACTGAAGCCATCACTAGTAGTGAACTTATCACTATCCTTCTTAAAGTAACTAATCGTTTAAATGTCTCTATTCTGATTAACACGATTCACCAACCTAATTTCGTTCTATCACTAAGACGCGCATATCAGACTTAATCTCATGACTCAAATTCATTACAATTTTGGGCCAATTACCTGATGCATCCTTTTCTAAACCAACGATTGAACATTCATAGTCACCAACCAATAGTAGGCGCACTTCAACAGCTTCTATGTAATCTTCATCTCCTAAGACACCTTTGCGGGTATTGATTACAAACAGTTGCCCGTATTGACCCGGAACATAACGTCCATCTTCAGTTAAAATGACACGTTTGGGCACCGTTATGCCTTCAACTTTTATCGTTTTTTCAATTGTCCCATGCCAATTTTGATAAAGTAATGGCGCACCATTCTCTTTGTCGTAGTGACAAGTCAATTGTACGGAGCCGTTCTCAACAATCATACTCTTTTTTACTAACTTGAAATTGATACCTTCACTTAAGTCACTTGAGATTTTTATTTGTTCGGAAGAAAAAGTATACTGTTCTCCATCGTTCAAATAGTCCGTTTGGTCTGAAGCAACACGGATCACAAAATCCATGGCATCATAGCTCGTCCCAACACCTAGTTTTGCGATGCTTTTGGTAGCTAAAACTTTATCGCCAACTCGAGGTACCTCTAAAACGATAGCCTCTTCCTGAGAGTAATACAGTCCTTCTCCATCAACATTGATATATTGATTCAACAAAGCATGTTGACTTTGTCGATAAACATTTAACTCGTTTTGTTTCAGAGATAAAGACTCTTCTAAATACTTTTTTTCAATTGCACTTATATCTATTCTGCTTTGAAGTTTTTTTATTTCAAGTTTCTTAAACGCCAAAGTATTTCGACCGTTTTCCAAATCTGTTTGCCATGAAGAGCCCTTTTGTTCAAGCGTTTCAATGCGTTTCAGCGCTTCACTGGCTATATCCAAGCTCTTATCTAAAATTTCATGCTCCGTATGAATAAGGGCATCTTGGGCATTTAAGACCTCCAATTGTTTTTTTATAGACCTAATATCTTCTGAAAGTCTAACTTCATTAGGGTTAACTTGTGGCGTAGTATTTACTTTTACAACTTTGAAAAGTGGCATTCCGGTATCAACCTTATCACCTACTTTAGTATAAACCTCATCAATAATCACGTCTTCACCTACAATAAGCTCCTTGTGATGTCTTGGTTCAAACTGTGCATCCGCTGTGATACTGACTAAAATCGGCGCATTTTCCTTAGGCACTATGTAATTGACTTTCGTCAAAAACTGATTGGCTATGGATTGGTTAAAAACAAAACCCATTAATAGGAGTCCAATAGCGATACAAAAACCTATTTTCAAGTACTTCATCTTCGACCTCCATCAAATATACCTTCTCTAAGATAGCGCTCACATTTCATAAAAATGTACACAGAAGGTAACGTATATAACACTGCACCTGCATAAAAAACAGAATGATCCTGATAATAGATCGCCTCTAAAAAAACCGAAAGTGGTTGCTTATCTGTCGATGTCAGATATAGAACCGCTTGCTCAATCAAATTCCAATAATCGACAAAAGTCAGGAAAAACAAACTAAACAGCGCTGGTTTTAGACAAGGTAATACAATTGACCAAAATATCCGCAGCTCATTAGCCCCTTCAACGCGTGCTGCTTCAACAATCTCAATTGGTAAGCGTTGAATGTATTGCGCCATCAAATAAACGCCAAAAACTGAATAGACACCTGGTAAAATCAGTGCGAGATGTGTGTCAAAAATCTGTATACTAAAAAGTTTTTCAACCTTCTGGAAAACTAGCAAATTTGGTACAAATGTCACTTGAAAAGGCATTAACAGTAACATTGTGTAAATAACAAATATGATTTTTTTTCCTTTAAATCGATACATAGCTAAACCATAACCCGTCAGTGTCGCTAAAATCATATGCAGTACAATGATACAAACAGCAATGACAGCGGAGTTTAGAAAGAATCTCATATATTCTGCTTTAAATAACACTAAAGAAAAATACTGGGTCAATGATGGTAATTCTGGAATCCATTGAAATATTCCTTGAGATAATTGGTTGCGATCCATGACGCTACCAAAAATGGTATGTACAATTGGAAGAACAAACAAAAATGCCAATATACGAATTCCATTTAACAGCAATTTATCCACGCTTAACTTTTTTCGCATTCGGTAGCCTCCGCATCGTCTTCAAAATTAGAGGTATTTTTACGTCACGCTTTTTACGTAAGACATATGCCATATGGATGATACCTATAATGAGTAATATAGTTGCCATCAATAGATTAGATGCAGCAGCTAATTCAGTCACATCAAATTTGACTGCTTTATTATTCAAGTAATTTTGTAACATATAAATGTTATTGTTAGGATAACGACCTTCTAACAAATAAATTTCTTTATAGACTTTATAGCTATTGATCACCGAAACAATAAAGCCAAAGGACGCTGCTGGTATCAATTCAGGTAAAGTAATATGCTTAAAAACTTGCCATCGGGTCGCCCCTTCCATATGTGCGCTCTCAAAAATCTCACGTGGAATTTGACCCAGTCCATTCATAAAAATCAAGATAGTATAACCCGCATGTTTCCATATGTAGATGATAATTACAACGGCCATTGCGAAGTTCGTATTAAGCAAATTCACGTTGCCCATATTTATGATCCCTCGAAAGAAACCGATAACCGATGCCGAAGGTACGCATATAGGTAGAACAAATGCCAACACGAGCCACGGACTTGCCTTTAACTCCCATAGCCAGTAACTCAGAATACATGTAAAACACATCATCGCAGCAATACCAATGATCATAAAAAGCAAATTGTTTCTAAGGGCCATTTGAAAAGCACTATTGCGAATGACGTTCATATAGTTATCAAAGGAGAATCCTCGAAAGCGTAAACTACTGACTTGCAACGACATCCAAATACTCACAATGAATGGCAATAGGTATACAACTGCCAATCCTATAAAATGAGGTGCGATGAATAACACCCCAGGCGTTTGCTTGTTTGATAGCCTCATACTACTCATTAACCATGAGATTCAAACGCTCTTCAAGTTTTTTTAGCTCTGCGATCAACGCTTCATCTGACTTCGGTTCTTCCCAAATTTGCTCTGTTGAAAGTCTGACGATTTCTTCCACCGCCACTCTGGAAATACTTGAAACTGCACTGAAATGAATGGCACCTGGTTGATTAAAACGATTCACCATTAGGGTATGTGCCTCTATAACCGATTCCTCTATAGGCTTTCCATTTTGCAGCAATTCTTGTGTGCGTGCTAATTCTACATCCTTAGCACCAATTGACTTAAGTATAGATCCTGACATTTTGGGAGACTTTACTGTATAGGACTGCATTTCCATTTGAAACTTAGGACTGAGCAAGAAATTTGCAAAAGCAATAGCATGCGCTTGTTCCTTCGACTGATTATCCAAAACACCAAAACCAATAGATGATGTTAAACTGTAATCACCAATTGCGAATCCGGATGCTGTGTTATTGATATTGCCTGAAAATTCCTTCATATCAAAAGCATTAAATGACACTTTGGTCAGAAAGTTGACTGGTCTTAAATGTGCTGTTGATAGTAGTGCATCACGGTCAATATTGTAAATCTCTTTGCTGCTTCCCGAGTAAAATGTATCGACTTCCTCTTTACTTAAGTTTCGCTTTGGAAGGGCAGCAACAAAAGCACTATTTTTCATGATTTTTTCTACAATCAACGCATGATCAAGACGTACTAGCTGGTCTTCAAAATGAAGCATACTCGCAAGTCCTAATTCAGAAAAAATGCGATAATCAAACAAGTTCAGCTCTGCACCTTCAGTTTCAGCCCATTTCAAGTAGAGGACTTCTACCTCTTCAGCGGACATGAAAACATTACTAGGATCATAACCAAATTCGGTAACTAATGCGTTATTCATTACATTACCATAAACGAGCGTGGCTATCGCACTATAATGCGAACCTTTCATTCCATTAAATACGTCGCTTGAATTTTCGACAATATCATCTATTGGCAGCAACTCATTTTTCATAGATTCAATTACCATTAGTTCATCTTGATACCTCGTATTAAATAAAACCATCTCTGGTTGATCTTTTGACAACATAATATCGATGCGCTTTTTAAAATAATCTTCTTGGTTATTGGCTTTAATAGTAATCAAATTCACAGAAGTTCCCGTTTCAGTTTCGAACTGCTCAGCCGCAAATTGCATCAACTCAACTCCAGATGCCGCGGGCGATTTATCACCATTTGTATTCCATAAAATAACATCGATTTTTTTCTCGCCAGAGACCTCCATTACTGAACCTTTTGAACAAGCAGTAAAGCTGACAAGTATTGTGAGAATAAGTATTGTTACTATGTAATTCTTGAATTTCAAGTTTTTCATTTCATCCACCTCACGAGTTTTTTGATTAACAAAAGATATGCGATATGCCTCCTTTCATTTGAATGTCCTTATATTAACAGCAACTGATTATCATTTACTTAAAAAACAATTAATGGTAAATAAACTTACCTCAAGCATTCCGTTCTTATTGACTATTATCATTTCATATCACATTCTAAGTAATTTCATTTTTTCATATTATTTCAGATAATAATTCGAAATTAATCAACTTCTCTTTCCTCCAAATAAATATTAGACATGAATCCCTACTTATTATAGAATCTTATTAGTATAAGGAGGACTTAATTGATGTTGGGAAAAGATATTTCTACAAGAAAAATCTGTTTTGGTCTTGGCATTGGGTGTATATTAAGAGATGTGAGAAATTCAATGGGTTATACACTTTCTCAAGTCTCTGGAATGACTGGAATAGCCGAAGAAACAATAAGAAGAGCTGAACTCGATAAATTCGAACCTAAAATTTCTACTCTTGAAATTTTATCTGACTTTTATAGACTTGATTTAATTGAGTTAATCGCTCGTAAAAGGAGCCACAACAGTATTTTTTCAGATGGACTAATTTCCAGAGTAAACGATATAATCAATCAATCTGATTTAATCTACTTAAAGCAGTATGCTGAAGAATTGCTCCTAGAAAATGAAGATGTATCTGGCGATTTGAAGTCTGCATATACAACATTTTTAAACGCCTTAAAGTATATAAAATACAACCCTATAAATGGGCAAAATGATAAAATTTCAAATCTGGAAAACATTTTACTAGAGATTTCACCCAATTATCTTAACAAAACTAGACTTACTTATCCATTTCCACTTGAAATGAATTTTATTGTGTTACTCTCAATAATATATAGACAAAACGGTGACTATAAAAAATCTATTGAACTATTACAGGTTTCTATTGTTAGAATTTTAAATATGCCGTTAATCAACAATCGATTTTCAGATTATTTGGCTTCTTGTTATTTGAATTTGGCTTACACATTTCATTCAAAAGGCGATAATGATTTCGTGATATCAACTGTTGATGAATGCCTAGAAAACAGTAAAGTCAACTATACAAGGATTGCATTATCTCATTTGTTATTTAGGAAAGGGCTTGCACTTTCCTTAATGGGTGATTCTAATGGCAAATCAATTTTATTCACATCGTTATCCTTAATGGATTCCGCTGCTCAAATTCACATGGATAAAGTATTAAGAGAAAAGTATAATTTAGATCTTAGTATTCCTATTTAAACAACGCTCATGCTCAACAGTTCAATAAGCAATCAAAAATAAAAAAGGAGCAACTGCCCATCTAGATTTGAATTCATTCTAGATCAGCAATTGCTCCTTACTTTTTCTTTCCATACCTATTAATTCTTCCTTTTCCCTATGACATGAACGCTTCTACATCCGCTTCAGGTGTTCCAATACCTGCGATGCCAAATGATTCGACCAATACTTTGGCTACGTTAGGAGACAGGAAGCCTGGAAGTGTTGGGCCGAGGTGGATATTTTTGACGCCGAGATAGAGAAGTGCCAAGAGTACGATGACAGCTTTTTGCTCATACCAAGCGATGTTGTAAGCGATTGGTAGGTCATTGACATCGTCGAGACCAAAGACTTCTTTGAGCTTGAGCGCGATCAAAGCAAGTGAATACGAGTCGTTGCATTGACCTGCGTCAAGGACTCTAGGAATACCACCGATGTCGCCAAGAGCGAGCTTGTTGTAGCGGTATTTTGCACAGCCTGCTGTTAAAATTACCGTATCTTTAGGTAGTTTTTCAGCAAACTCGGTATAATATTCTCTGGATTTCATTCGGCCGTCGCAACCAGCCATGACAAAGAATTTCTTGATTGCGCCAGATTTAACCGCATCAACCACTTTGTCAGCAAGTGCGAAGACTTGTTCATGTGCAAATCCGCCTACAATAGCGCCTGTTTCAATCTCCATAGGTGGTTTGGTGCCTTTGGCCATTTGAATTATAGAAGAAAAATCTTTTTTACCTTCTGCATCTGGTACAAAATGTAAGCAACCTGGGTAGCCTGAAGGACCAGTTGTGAAGATCCTGTTTCTCACTTCGTCTGATTTTGGAGGCACGATACAGTTAGTCGTGAACAAAATTGGTCCATTGAATGTTTCAAATTCACCTACTTGAGCCCACCAAGAACCACCGTAATTGCCTACGAAATTTGTATATTTTTTGAAAAACGGATAATAATGTGCTGGGAGCATCTCGCTATGTGTGTACACATCAACGCCTGTGCCTTGTGTTTGATCTAATAGTTGCTCTAGATCCGTAAGATCATGGCCTGAAACCAAAATACCAGGATTGCCTTTGACGCCTATATTGACGGATGTAATCTCAGGATGGCCATATTTGGAAGTGTTGGCTTCGTCGAGCAACGCCATGGCACTTACACCAAATTGTCCTGTTTTTAAGACGAGCGCAACGAGCTCATCTGCTGTATACGAATCGTTCAAAGTTGCATCTAACGCTTCATACATGAACTGATAAATATCCATATTTTCTTTTCCGATATTGAGTGCATGGTGGGTATAAGCGGACATACCTTTAAGGCCATAGATGACGAGTTCACGCAGTGAACGCACATCTTCGTTAGCTGTTGCCAAAACGCCGACTGTTGCTGCTTTCGCCAACATCTCTTCTCGACCATCCACTTTAAACGTTGCTGCATCGCCAAAGGTCGTACCAGGTATAATTCTTCTGAGCGAATCGCGTAACTCAATCATCTTTCGAATTTGTTTGTCTATGGCATCTTGATCAAAATTTGCATTTGTGATCGTCATAAACAAGCTTAATAAGAGTTCGTGGTTCATTTCTTCAATCGAATTGACATCTACTTTGCCTTTGATAACGATCTCTGAGATGCCTTTTAGCGTGTGAATCAGTAAGTCCTGAAGATTTGCTACCTCTTCATTTTTGCCGCACACACCTTTGATGTCACATCCTGTGTTCCTTGCTGTTTCTTGACACTGATAACAAAACATACTCATATTGAATCCTCCTTAAAAATCTAATTAAGATAAACCCTAATTGAGTTCACCTTTTCGCCAATTAAAATTTTTAACTGCTTTAGATTTATACGCCAAATTCAAAGTTTTAAACCTTACAAATGCATCTTGAGGAAAATGCATCATTCCAATTGATGCATTTTCCATATTTAAACGAGCTTCGGTCTTTCGTAAATGTTCGTCTTGAGATAGAGGAAGCTGTTCAAAACAAGTCTTACGGTCATGTCAAAGCCGATGGCAAAGAATACGACATTTACGGAGAGGTTGAATACATAAGCCGCCGCTAGCGCAATAGGCACGCGCACCAAATATAGGCCTATTCCTGCAGCGTACATCGGCATCTTTGTATAGCCCGCCCCTCTAAGTGCCCCACCGAGGACGCCTGCAATATTT